>JAVVFA010000039.1:0-10010 GCA_032251215.1 Candidatus Izemoplasmatales bacterium | reverse complement strand
TGATGCTCAAATTAAATCTAAAGCAGAATATGAAAAGAAATTGAACGAACTTGAAAAAGCCTATAAGGATAATAAAGATACTTGGATTGATGATTTATATGAGTATTGTATAGAGATTGAAAACAAGGAGTAAATATGCCTAATTTTGCAGGAAATTCAGTAATCTCTAAAGCTAAATCGATGTTTAGCAAAAGACTTTTACCGGCGGATTATGAAGAATTATTGAAATTTAATAGTATTCCTGAAATTGTTGCATATCTTAAGAAAGCTGACAAGTATACTAACACACTAGATAAAGTAATGGATTATTCAATGCATAGAGGCCAACTGGAAGATTTAATTAAAAAAAGTTATTTTAATAATGTTGTTAAGATTGTTAACTTTGTAAGTACAAAAGATCGAAAATTTTATGAGTTAGATATGGTCAAAAGAGAAATCGAGATTGTTTTGTCTAGCTTAAGATCAATAATATCGGGTAATATAGAATCATCTATCAGAGATTTGCCACTTTTCTTTCGAAAACACGCTAGTTTTGATATAGAAGAGTTAACAAAATCTCTGACTTTTCGTGATTTGCTTTTCGCACTTAAAAATACAAGATATTATGATGTTATCAGGCCTTTTTATGCAGAAGATCCGATTGACATTAGATATACTGATATTGAACAAAGTATGTTTCTAGCGTATCATAATCTCGTGATTGAAAGAATTAATAAGTATTTTAAGGGTAAGATAAGAACTAATCTCATGGATATTTATCAAACGAAAGTTGAAGTAGATAATATAATTAAAATTTATCGTTTGAAAAAATTCTATAATGCTTCTGAAGAAGAAATAAAGAAAGCTTTAATCATGGAAAATATAAGAATGAAAAAGGCTGATTTAGAGAATCTTATAAGGTTGTCTGATCCAAATGATGTTTTGATGAGTATTTCTCAATCGATTTATGCTTCATACATAGATGAAGACGATTATGTTTACATAGAATATCAAGCAGAAAAAATTAAGTATAATATCGCAAGAAGATATATGTATTTTTCTACAGTACCAGCAATTGTTTATACAGTTTTTATATTTTTAAATGAAATTGAACAAAAAAACATTTTTAATATCATCGAAGGCATTAGATATGATATTAAAAAAGATGACATTCGTAAAATGTTAATATATTGAGGTGAAGTTGATGGCTATTGCTAAATTAAAACTATTTAATATCTCATCAAGTAATAAAAACATAGATCCTATATTAGCTAGGTTTGTCGAGTTGGATTATATTCATCCAGTCCCAGCTAGCGACATAGTTGATACTGTTCATGGTTTACAATCATATTCTACAGATAATCCATGCAATATTATTTTAAAAGAGATATTAGATATAGAAAAAGAAAATCAAATAACAATACCGGAGAAAGAATTCTGTTCTTTAGATTACTCCTTAGAAAATATGAGAGAGTATATCCGTACTACCCATGAAGAGATTCAACAACTGGCAAATCATAAAAAAGATACTGAAGAACTAATTAAAAAATATCAAGACGCTTTAACACAAGTCAATAACATCGAAAATCTTAATATTTCTTTAGACGATTTGTTCTCATGTGAGTATATTAGTACTAGAGTTGGAAGAATGCCTTTAGACAGCATTGAAAAATTAAATTTTTATAATGCAAAACCTTTTATTTTTCAATCATTCCATATCGAGAGAGATTATGCTTGGTGTATTTATCTGACAACCAATGATAATGAAAGAGAAATTGATAATATTTTTTCTTCCCTATTCTTTGATCGTATCCATATACCGGAGTTTGTACATGGGACACCACTAAGCGCTCAATCGACTTTAAGAATGGAAATTGAAGTAACTGAACAGTCTTTGAGCGAAATTGAAGAAGACATAAAAAGAATTATTAAAGAAAACATGCAACAATTTATTGAAATGAAAAATGAGTTAACTTTCTTAAACAAACTATATGAAGCAAAGAAATATGTTGTTGGTTTAGGAAATAAAATTAATATAAACGGATTTGTGGAAGTTGTAAATGTTGAAAGACTTAAAGACAGTTTTAAAGATATGGAAGGTGTCGAAATTGAAGTAAGACCACCAGATTATGATAAACGTCTGACGCCGCCAACCAAACTGAAAAATAATTGGTTTACAGAGCCGTTTGGAATGTTTGTAGAGATGTATGGCGTTCCAAGTTACCATGATATGGATCCGACACCAATAGTAGCTGTAACTTATAGTTTGTTATTTGGTATTATGTTTGGTGATTTAGGACAAGGATTGTTATTGGTTTTATTAAGTTTCTTATTATTCAAATTTAAAGGCATGAGACTTGGCGCGATTGGAATGAGAATAGGAATCGCATCAGCGTTCTTCGGATTCTTATATGGTTCAGTGTTTGGTAATGAAGAAATATTGATACCAGTTTTCCAAAATGTATTTGGATTAGTTAATAAACCGATTCATGTTATGGACTCTAATTTTACAATGACTTTATTGATAGCTACTGTGGGATTGGGATCAATATTTATTTTAACAGCTATGGTTCTAAACATCATCACGTCGCTAAAACGAAAACATTATGCGGAAGTTTTCTTTTCACATAATGGCTTAAGTGGTTTAATTTTTTATGGGTTTGTATTGACGGCTATAGCACTAAGTTTCACAACTGATATTAATGTCTTACAACCGATATTCGTAGTTCCTTTTGGGGTTTTGCCAATATTGATTATTATGTTTAAAGAACCTTTGGAAAGACTGATTCATGGTCACAAAATGTTTCCCACAGGTTTTGGTGGTTTTATTACAGAAGCTTTCTTTGAAGCGTTTGAGGTTGTTTTATCCTATATAACAAATACTATGTCTTTCTTGCGTGTCGGTGGATTCGTTTTATCTCATGCCGGTATGATGCTGGTTGTATTCACGTTGATGGAAATGATGAATGGTATTGTCGGACAGAGTTTAACATTTATATTAGGTAACTTATTCGTTATGGGATTAGAAGGTTTGATTGTCGGTATTCAAGTTTTAAGATTAGAGTTTTATGAAATGTTTTCTAGATATTTTGAAGGAAATGGAATTCCTTTTAAATATAATGTTAATTAGGAGGATTTAATTATGTTAAGTAAATTAGAAATTATTCTGCCATTGGTTTTGGTTGTATTAATCACATTACCGTTAGTAAAAGCTTTTATGGGTAAGACAACAAAGAAATCTGCGAAAGTGAGATTATATACTCATGTTTCGTTGTTCTTCGCTTTAGTTCTTTTTGTTTTCATTTGGCAATCTAGTAGTGTAGCTGTTTTAGCTGCTGAAGGCGATGTAGTCGCTGACGGATTTGCTGGATCAATTGCTCAAGGATTAGGATTTATCGGTGCGGCTTTAACTACCGGCATGTCAGCTTTAGGAGCTGGTATCGCAGTTGCTGCTGCAGCACCTGCTGCTATTGGTGCCTTTTCTGAAAACGAAAAAAACTTTGGTAAATCATTAATTTTCGTTGCTCTTGGTGAAGGGGTTGCAATTTACGGTTTGTTAATTTCCATATTGATTATCAATAAATTATAAAGAAGGGATTTTATGAGATTCTTTTTGATAACTGATAATATTGATACTTTAATGGGTATGCGTCTTGTTGGAATAGAAGGCGTTGTTTTGCATGATAGAACGAAAGTATTGATGGAAATTGAAAAAGTTTTGCATGATGATAGTATAGGAATCTTATTAATTACTACTAAATTAGTCGATTTATGTCCAGATGTTATTTCCGAATTGAAACTAAAAAGGTCAAAACCGTTAATTGTAGAGATTCCAGATCGCCATGGTGGGAAAAAGATAGGTACTAGTATCGATGAGTACGTAAGTGATGCCATTGGCGTTAAATTGTGAGGTGAAAAATGCCGTATTTTAATAATGATGATGTGTATCGTCAGTTTTCTAGAGAAATTAACGCGAAAGCGGATGATCAAATAGATAAACTTAGAGTAGAAATTGCATCAACTAAAGAAAAGAATATCAACCGAATTAAAAGTGAATTACATAATAGCATTTTCAGAGGTCTAGATTTAGAACTTAATGAATTAAATGCTGATTTTTCCGCAAACATGAATAGAGTTAAAAATGAGTATACGAGGGTTTTGATGAAAAAACGCCGTGAATTACTTGATTCCATCGTCGAAGAAGCGAGAAAGAAATGCATTAAATTTGTTGATAGTAAAAAATATAAGGATTTTGCCATTGAAAAAGTTAAACATGTTAACAAAGATTTTTGTAAAAAAGAAATAGAGTTTAAAGTAAAAAAAGGCGATTCAGTAATGATTGAAGCCATTAAAAATTATTTTGATGGTAAACATGAAATAAAAGAAGTAAATGGCATAGAAATTGGTGGTTTTTCAGCAGTGTGTTACGAATTAGGAATCATGACAGATGAAACTATTGATAATAAACTGAAAGAAAAACAATTATGGTTTTATGAACATTCTGATTTAGCAGCTAAACAATGATTTGAGGTGTATTTATGAATGAAGTTTATTCAATTAATGGTCCAGTTATAAAAGTCAAAAATGCTACAGACTTTAAAATAATGGAAAAGGTATTTGTAGGTAAGGAAAAATTATTAGGTGAGGTTATTTCGATAAGTGATAACTTTACAATTATCCAAGTATATGAATCAACAACAGGTTTAAAGCCTGGAGAAGAAGTAATCAATACTGGAGAAGCAATTTCTGCGGTTTTAGGACCGGGGTTGCTTGGTAATATTTTTGATGGTATACAAAGACCTTTACAATCAATTTATGATCTAAGTGGATCTTTTATTAAACCAGGGACTAATGTCTCTTGTTTAGATATGAAAAAAAGTTGGAGTGTAGAATTTAAAGTTAAAGAAGGCGATTATATTCGTTTTGGCCAAATATTTGGAGTTATTCAAGAAACTTCATTAATTGAACACCGCTTGTTAGTTCCGAAAGATATATCGGGAGAAGTTATTTTTATTAAACCTAATGGGTCTTATGATTTAGAAGAAGTGTTAATAAAAGTTAAAGATAAAAACTACGTAGAATATGAATTAACAATGATTCAGAAATGGCCGATAAAAGAACCGAGACCAATTGAAAGCAGATTACCTTTAACTATTCCGCTTGTAAGTGGACAAAGAGTTATTGATACATTATTTCCTATTGCAAAAGGTGGCAGCGCAGCTGTTCCTGGAGGGTTTGGCACTGGTAAAACTATGATGCAACACCAATTTGCAAAATGGTGTGACGCTGATATTATTGTCTATATCGGTTGTGGCGAAAGAGGAAATGAGATGACTCAGACTCTAGAAGAGTTTTCTGAGTTAATTGACCCTAAGAGCAATAAACCTTTGATTGAAAGAACAGTTTTAATTGCTAATACATCTAATATGCCCGTAGCGGCAAGAGAAGCTAGCATTTATACCGGAGTTACTATAGCTGAATATTATCGCGATATGGGGTACCATGTTGCTGTTATGGCTGATTCAACGTCAAGGTGGGCGGAAGCTCTAAGAGAAATAAGCGGTCGACTAGAAGAAATGCCGGCTGAAGAAGGTTTTCCTGCGTATTTACCTAGTAGAATTTCTCAATTCTATGAACGCGCTGGATACGTTACAACATTAAGCGAAAAGCTTGGCTCTGTTTCTATTATTGGAGCGATATCTCCACAAGGTGCTGATTTCTCAGAACCAGTTACACAGAATACCAAAAGATTTGTTCGAGCTTTTTGGGCTTTGGATAAAGAATTAGCTTACGCTAGACATTACGCCGCAATTAATTGGAATTTAAGTTATTCTGAATATATTGGCGACTTAGCAAAATGGTATAATAAACAAGTTGGAATCGAGTTTTTAGAAGACAGGCAAAGATTTATAACTATATTAGCTGAAGAAAATAAGTTGATGGAAATTGTTAAATTAATCGGTAAAGATGTTTTACCAGATGATCAAAAGTTAATTCTTGAAATAGCTAGAGTTATAAGAGTCGGGTATCTTCAACAAAATGCTTTCCATAAAGACGATACATTTGTTCCGTTAGAAAAACAAATGAAGATGATGAAGTTAATACTTTATTTAGAAAGAGTTGCTTCGCAGGTTTTAAAAGAAGGAAAAGCTTTTAGTTTATTGCTTAATACTAATATGTTCGAAAAAGTTATAAAAGTAAAATACGATATTCCAAATGACAATTTGGATTTATTTGAGAATTATTATAAATTAATTGATGAAGCATTTAGTGCTATCAAGTAAGGAGGCCAGTTTATGAATCTTCAATATATAGGATTAAAAGAAATTAATGGGCCACTAATCTTTTTAGACAATGTTAAAGGCATAGGCTTTGAAGAAATGGTTGAAATCCGTTTGGATGATGGGCGGATTAGACATGGGCGAGTTGTTGAAATTCAAGGTGATTTAGCTGCCATTTTAGTATTTGAAGGAACAAGAGATTTATCTTTAAACAATACAGTTATCAAATTTAAAGGCAGACCAATGGAAATAGGGTTATCTAAGAATGTTTTAGGTAGAGTTTTTAACGGTATAGGTACTCCAATCGATGGTTTGGGTCCTGTTTATGTTGATGAGTATTTTGATATCAACGGTCAACCATTAAATCCAGTATCAAGAGTTTATCCTAAAAACTATATTAATACTGGTATATCTAGCATTGATGGATTGACAACTTTGATTCGGGGGCAAAAATTACCGATATTTTCGGGTTCTGGTATGCCACATAATGATCTAGCAGTTCAGATTGTAAAACAAGCAAAATTAACTGGTGAAGACGCTACTAATTTTGGAATTATTTTCGCGGCAATGGGTGTTACAAATGATGTTGCTAATTATTTTAGAAGATCTTTTGAAGAAGCTGGAGTATTGGATAATGTTGTAATGTTTTTGAATCTTTCTAATGACCCGATTATTGAAAGATTACTAACTCCAAGGTGTGCTCTTTCTGCTGCTGAATATCTTGCTTATAAACATGATATGCATATTTTGGTAGTAATGACGGATTTAACTGCTTATTGCGAGGCTTTAAGAGAGTTTTCTTCTAGTAAAGGTGAAATTCCAGGAAGAAAAGGATATCCAGGGTACTTATATTCGGATCTAGCTTCGCTTTTAGAACGAGCAGGTATTGTTAAGAGTGCTAAAGGGTCTGTTACACAAATTCCAATTTTATCGATGCCAAATGATGACATTACACATCCAATCCCTGACTTAACTGGTTATATTACCGAAGGGCAAATAGTATTGGACAGAGATCTTCACCAAAAAGGAATTTATCCACCAATAGGAGTATTACCTTCATTGTCAAGACTGATGAAAGACGGTATTGGCGCTGGATATACGAGGTCTGATCATCAACCATTGATGAATCAGTTGTTTGCTTCTTACGCTAGGGTTATGGATGCTAGAAGTTTAGCATCTGTTATCGGAGAAGACGAATTAAGTCCTGCTGACAAAAATTATATTGAGTTTGGTAAACTATTTGAAAAACATTTTATATCACAAGGTTATATTAATCGAAATATAAACGAAACACTCGACTTGGGATGGAAATTATTATCTATTTTCCCTAAAGAAGAACTTGATAGAACTGATGAAAAGATTTTAGATGAATTCTATAATCACCAACAAGCTGTTATTGAATTTGATTTAGGTAACAATTTATTTATTAAAGAACTGAATAAAGAGGCGGTTTAAGATGGCATATAAACAGGTTTTTCCCACTAAAGGGAACTTGTTAGCCTTAAAGAAATCTGTTAAATTAGCTGAATTAGGGTATGAATTAATGGATAGAAAAAGAAATATTCTAATTAGGGAAATGATGAAACAGATTGAAAAGGTTAGGACTTTAAGAGATGAAATATCTTATATTTATCAGAGAGCATATTTCACTTTACAAGAGGCTAATATTACTTTAGGTGTTATTAATGATATCGCTAAGGCAATACCGATTGATAATAATTTAGATATTACTTATCGTTCTGTTATGGGTGTCGAAATTCCTAAAGTTTTGTATGATGAAGCTGAAGTTAAAATTAGGTATGGTATTTCAAGTACCAATACCAAGTTTGACTATGCCTATAAAAGCTTTTTAAAGGTAAGGGATTTAACTTTGGTTTTAGCCGAAGTAGACAATAGTCTATATCGATTGGCTAATGCGATCAGGAAATCAAGAAAACGAGCTAATGCTTTAAAAAATATTGTTATACCGGATTATCAAGATAAAATAAAGTTTATTTCGAATACTTTAGAAGAAAAAGAAAGAGAAGAATTTGCGCGCAGAAAAATTATAAAATCAAATCAGCAAAAGAAACTTTTGGAAGATAATTCTTGACTAATCCCTGCAAATATATCATAATATTATATGACTCTTTAGGGGTGTGGTGTCAACGGTAGCACGACAGTCTCCAAAACTGTTTGTACGGGTTCAAATCCTGTCACCCCTGCCATTATGAGTCATAAATTTTAAGAAAACTTTAAACATTTGATAAAACAAATGTTTACTTTTTTTAGTTTTCTATCTGGATTAGGGTAGATAAACTTAATCATTAATATGCTTGCTTTTTACAATAGCTTTAGGAGCGAAAAAACTGATTTTAAAATCTTTTCTTTTTTGTCAATTATGATATAATGTAATAGACTGAAAGCGTTTTAAACGGAAGGAGATATTAAATATATGAATGAATATAAAGCAGATGCTTTAAAAAACGTTATCTTACTTGGACACTTAGGTAGTGGTAAAACTTCATTATCTGAATCCTTGGCATTTATTTCAGGAGCAATCGATAAGAAAGGTACTGTCGAAAAAAAATCCACTGTATCAGACTATACTCCAGAAGAACAAAGTAAATTAAGTTCTTTATCAACTGGTTTACTTCCTTTGGGGTTTAAAGATATTAAGATTAACATTTTAGACGCTCCTGGAGCTGATGAAATGATAGGAGATATTTCTCATGCTCTTGCAGTAGCTAACGCTGCTGTTTTGGTGGTTGATGCTTCAAGCGGTGTAGAAGTTGGAACCGAAAAAATGTGGCTTGAAATCAAAAAGAGAAACTTGCCAGCAATTATTTTCTTAAACAAAATGGATAAAGAAAATATCAAGTTTGAAGAAGTTTTGGAAGAAATTAGAACGAAATTGGGAAAACAAGCTGTACCATTCTGCTTGCCATTAGGAAAAAGCGATGAGTTTAACGGATTCGCGGATATCGTAGAACTAAAGGCGAGAATTTATGACGGAAATGCCTGCATCGATGGCGAAATTTACGAAGATAAGATGGATAAAGTTGAATCCTTAAGACAAGATTTAATCGAAACTGTTGCTGGATCTGATGAAGTACTTCTGGAGAAGTATTTCGAAGGTGAAGAACTCACAATGGAAGAAATCCGTTGTGGTTTGCAAAAATCGATTTTAGCTGGCGAAGCCGTTCCTGTTATGGTTGGTTCTGGATTGAAAGATATCGGAACTTTAACTTTATTACATATGATTCGTCAATATTTTCCTGCAGTTGCTGAAAGTAAAGAAGTAGTTGGCAAAAATGATAAAGGTCAAGAAGTAAAAAGACATTATCAAGATGATGAACCATTCTCGGGTTTCGTTTTTAAAACATTAATTGACCCATTTGTTGGAACAATTAATATATTACAAATTAAATCTGGTACTTTGCAAAAAGATCAAGAAGTATATGTTTCTTCTAAAGAAGGTACTGAAAAAGCATCACAAGTATTTACATTACTTGGAAAGACACAATTGCCTTTAGATACTTTCCATGCAGGTGATATTTGTGCAATGGCAAAAGTAGCTGATGTAAAAACTGGTACAACTTTATCTGATAAGAAAAATATCGTTGTTTTCCCAGAAATTATATCGCCAACTCCAACTATGTATGTGGCAATTAAGCCAGAAAACAAAAAGGATGAAGACAAACTTTCTAATGCATTGTCGAAATTACAATTGGAAGACAATACTTTAGAAGTAGTCAGAAATAAAGAAAC
>JAVVFA010000038.1:0-10277 GCA_032251215.1 Candidatus Izemoplasmatales bacterium | reverse complement strand
GTGAATCGCAAGTCATTCTTTTAAGCCATATTTATGAAATATTAAGACAAACTAGAAATTATAAACATGAGTTAAAACATCAAAGAGCAATCGATTTGATTCGTCTTGAGTTTTATCCATATTTTGATCCGCAAATAGTCGATAGATTTGTTAAATATGCGGACGACTTTGAATCAATTTATTATCATTTTGCTTAAGGAATAGGAGACAAATTTATGTATAAATATTTTACATCTGAGTCGGTGACCGAAGGTCATCCAGACAAGATCTGCGATCAAATTTCAGATGCGATTTTAGATGCAATACTTTCAGAAGATAAAGATGCCAGGGTAGCGGTAGAAACAGTTGTCTCTACCGGTTTAGTATTGGTGGCGGGAGAAATAACGACAAAAACATATGTTGATATGCAAAAAATTATTAGAGACACTGTCGCTGGTATTGGTTATGATCGAGGGAAATACGGATTTGATGCCGAAAACTTAGCTGTATTGGTTTGTATTAACGAACAATCTCCAGATATCGCTATTGGTGTTGACGAATCAACAAATAAAGAACAAGGTGCTGGAGATCAAGGTATGATGTTTGGATATGCTATTAATCAAACTGAGACTTTTATGCCGATAACACATTATTACGCTTCTAAACTAGCGTATCAATTGGCAAAAGTTAGAAAAAATGGCAAATTAAGTTATCTTAGACCTGATGGAAAAACACAAGTAACAGCTGTGTTTAATGATTTAGGTGAATGTGAGTATTTTACTCATATTCTAATATCATCACAACACGCTCCGGAAATAACTCAAGATCAAATCAGAAAAGATTTGATTGAAAATGTAATAAAACCAATTATCCCTAATATCTATTTAACAGATGACACCGTTATCCATATCAATCCAACTGGAAGATTTGTGGTTGGCGGTCCATCGGGTGATTCAGGTTTAACCGGTAGAAAGATAATTGTCGATACTTACGGTGGGAGAGCCCATCATGGTGGTGGCGCTTTTTCAGGAAAAGATCCATCAAAAGTAGACCGTTCTGCGGCTTACATGATGAGATATATTGCTAAAAATATTGTAGCGAGTGGATTAGCGGATGAAGCTGAACTTCAAGTCGCCTATGCAATTGGTGAAGCAAAACCTTTAAGTGTCGGTATCGATACTTTTGGAACTAATAAAATTCCTGAAAATGAAATTCTTGATATCATCAATAAGCATTTTGATTTAAGACCAAAAGCAATTATTGAAAAGTTGAATTTGCGAAGACCAATCTATAAACAAATAGCCGCTTACGGACATTTCGGTCGCGATGATATTGAATTACCTTGGGAAAAGTTAGATATAGTAGACATACTGAAAAAGTATTTATCAAAGGATGTGAGATAAATGATTTTATCCTTTATGAGTATCTTTCTCGATATCGCCATTTTTGTTGGAGTATTATTGGTGATTATCGGAGTTTCATCTTTCTTTATCATTAGAGATTTACAAACCGAGTATAAAAAAGTTTTCCGAATCAACTCAAAATTTGAGATTGAATTAAGAAAACTAGTAAATCTATTATTCAAGTTTTATGAGCATTCAAAATTAGAATCTTATACTAGTGTCGTTATTAAACAATTACCTCATGAAGAAAAGCGAAACTTACTCAAAATTATCGATGAAGTATATCAAACGATTGATTTAGAAGCGGAAGATAATAAATATATTGTTGAGACTTATCAAAATTTAGAAGAATTAAGAAGAGTAAGAGATAGTAAAGTTATTGTGTTTAATCAAAAACTTACATACTTCCCTTTCAACATTTATTTAAAAATAATGAAGATACAAAATTATCATACTTTTATGGATAAACAATAAAGATAGTGAAAATTTCACTATCTTTTTTCTATACTTATGATGAAAGGACAATTTTCCTTGTTTAAGACTTGATACTTCATTACATCAAAGTAATCTTTTAATTCTGACACTAAGTCTAAAATTGCATTAATTTCATCTTGATTATGAGGATATATTACAATTACGACTAAACCGTGAATACTTAGAATTGAAAGTAAAGATTTTAAAGATTTTATGGTAGAATTCTTTTCAGTTTTTATTTCTTTATTTCCTTTAGGGAGGTAGCCTAAATTATAGATTGCTACATCAACTGGGTCTTTGATATATTCAAGAATATTTTCATGAGAGTCATTAATCAGTTTAACATTGCTGATATTTTGACTATGCAATAAATTGTTTGTTAAAACGATAGACTCCGGTTGAATATCAAAACCGATTACTGTTTCGGCATTTTTTGCTAGAAATAATGTATCATTCCCTCTTCCCACAGTCATATCTACAGCTAATTTTATGTTACTTTTTTCTGAGATTATTTTATGGGACAATTCAGTTATTTTGATCATTTTTTAATCTCCTATTCCGCATAAAATTTATTCTAGCTGCTCCATAAACTCCGGTAATGATCATCAATCCGCCAATGATGTGATAATAATAGATTTGTTCTTTTAAAAAAACAGCACCAGCAATAACAGCGACGATAGTTGCGATATTTGAGTAGATACTTGAGATATGAGCCGGTAGTCTGCTTAATGAATAATTCACTAAAAAGAAACCAAAAATCGAAGCGATTACGCCGAGATAAACGATAGGTAGAATAACTTGAATATTGACTAAATTAGAGAAATAACGTGATAAATCATCTTTCGTTATTAGTTCAATTACATAGATTATATTAAATGTCACTGCACCCATCAACATCATCACATAAGTGATTTCATGTGGCTTATGACTTTTAGCTGCACTTCTAGATGCGATGTTAAATAAGGCTGCCGAGATAACTGCTAGTAATAATAATGAGAAACCTAAAGAAGAAGATTCAAAGTTTAAACCCGACTTAAATAACTGAATAAAAATTACCCCAACAACACTTAAAAGAATAAAGAATACCTGTGATAACAAAGGTTTTTCTTTTAAGATCAAACTTGAAAGTATGGTTACGAAAATTGGTATTAAGGCAATCATTAATCCCGCCTCAGCACTAGTGGTTTTTGCTAGTCCGTAAGTTTCAAATAAAAAATACATTACCGGCTGAAAGATAGCTACTAACATAATGGAAAACATAAACTTTTTATTGATATGAATTTTTATAACCCTTGTTAGTCTCAATGTTTCAAAAACTAAAAAAGCTAGTAGAAATCTATAAGCAATCAATCCTAAAGGCGATATATAGTTTAAAGCAGTTTTTGACATCATAAAGGAAAAACCAAAGATGATGCTAAAAGCCACTCCAGATAAATGAGCTTTTTTATTCATTATTTTTACTCCTACAATTGATACCTTGGTATAAATCATTCTTGCGCATTATTTTATCGATTTCATTAGCGACGATAAACTTTTTCAATGTCCACATTGGTTCAATTAGTTGGCTTCGGTCAGGGTCACCGGTAATACGATGAATGATTATCTGATCATTTAAGTAGGCCAATTGTTTAACGGTGATGTCAGCGTATTCTTTTAAACTTAATAATGGAAATGGTTTTTGAGCATATAGTTTAGCTAGAGATGTATCTTTTAGAATATATAACATATGGATTTTAACACCTTGAATATCTAAAGAATTAACAAATTTAGCAGTTTCAATCATCATTGATTCAGTTTCGCCAGGTAGGCCATTGATGATATGAACCACGACATCGATTCCTAGTTTTCTTAGCTTTTTTATCGTTTCCGCAAAAGTTTTGCGGTCATGGCCTCTATTTATTTTGATGAGGGTTTCATCGTGCATCGATTGTAAACCTAGTTCAACTGTCAAATATGTTTTTTCATTAAGCTCTTTTAATAACTCATAAATTTCTTCATTAAAACAATCAGGTCTTGTTCCAATGTTTAAACCGATAATATCTTTATCTAGGCTAAGGGCATCATAATAGATTTTTCTTAATTTTTTAATTGGTCCGTAGGTATTGCTGAAAGATTGAAAATAAACAATATATTTTCCATCTTTCCATTTCGAATGCATTATGTCTTTAATGTACTTAAATTGTACTTCTAAACTATCATAATGCTTTCCGCCAAATTCGCCGCTTCCTTGTTTGGAACAGAAGATACAACCAGCTTTAGAGATTGTCCCATCACGATTAGGACAGGTGAAATCACCATTTAAGGCAATCTTAAAAACCTTAGAACTAAAGCGTTCTCGGTAGTAATTATTAAGGGTGTTGAAATGTTTTTCTTCTGTAAAATAATTCATTGTCTCACCTACAAAAAAATTATATCATATGTTTGAAGTTTTATTCTCGTGAATTTTTCTTTAAAGCGATATTTTACTTGTCAATCAGGTTTAAAGTGATTTTTTCTTGAAGATAGGTAAAAAGATGTTATAATTATACAAGGTGATATTATGTTTGAAGTTTTTACTAATAGTATTGTTTATCCGAAAAATATTATCAACTACCATAATAAAAAAGGTGGTTTTGTTTTTCTATATATTTTAGTCCTTGTCTTGTTGATGTCAATATCAACAGTTGTTTTTTATATCTCTATAAAACCAACTGAAATCACTACTTTAAATTCAGGTTGTGAAGTCATAGAAAACAATTTGATTTGTGTTGGAGAAAACTATGATATCAACAACAAATTTGATGTCTATGATTTTGATGTTTACCTTTTAGAAGAAACTGCAGAGGTTAGTGATATTAATGACTTAGGTGATTTTACGCTTATCCTTCAAGGAGAGACATTAACTATCGTAGTTGGTGATCAAACAGTTAATTCAATGAATTTCTTATCGAGATATGGGATTAGTACTCTCGAGGAAGCTATTGCAATTCTCAAGTTCAGCATTATCTCAGCAGGCATTACCATGGGAGTCATTTCAAATACCATAATTTTATTATTCATCGTTTTTATCTCGACGATTCCTTTCTTGCGTTTTCGTTCAATGATATCTTATAAAAAGATTTTTAAAATGTTAGTTTTTGCAGCAACACCAATGGCTTTCTTATTTGCAGTTTACAATTTGCTTAATTTTGATATGTTTATCTTCTTTATTTTAATGCTTTTTGCTTATCGAAGTGTTTTTGCTTTACAAAAAGAATTACATTTCCGGGTATTAAACAAAAGCGGTGGTGGATATGTAAATCTAGAGAATGATAAAACTGAAGTTACTGAAGAAGATGATGAAAACGATGAAGAAGAAACTGAAGATGATTCTGATGACGATTTTAAGCTTTAATCAATAATAAATATTGTCAATAACTGAATAGTTGTGTTATAATACATGTAAATACGGTGAAGTAGAAAAAGTAAAGAAATTCCATCTTTAATAAGAGAGTTAGGATATGGTGAAACCTAACATTGATGATTTTTTTGAATTAGTCTATGGAGTAGGTTTTGTGCAACTCGTGAGCAAAACCCGTAAATCTTACGTTATCAAAAGATGTTAAAGAGCCAGTTTATTCTGGAATTAAGGTGGTACCACGGAAAGATTTCGTCCTTTACATTTTGTAGAGGACTTTTTATTTAGAAAGGATGATTAAGATGAGTGAATTTATACCGAGTTTTGATGAAAAATCAATTGAAAAGAAATGGCAAAAGGAATGGTATTCCAATAAATATTTTAATGCTAATGACTATTCTGATAAAGAAAAATATTATTCTTTAGTTGAGTTTCCTTATCCAAGTGGAGCGGGAATGCATATTGGCCATATAAGAGCTTATTTATCTTTAGAAGTAATTTCTAGAAAAAGAAGAATGGAAGGGAAAAACGTCTTATTCCCGATTGGTTTTGATGCTTTTGGGTTGCCTACAGAAAATTACGCAATCCAAAATCAAATTCATCCAAGAACTATTACTGATAGAAATATTAAAACCTTTGTCAATCAGTTGCAATCTGCAGGTTTCTCTTTTGATTTTTCAAGAACAGTTGATACAACTGATCCAGAATATTATCGCTGGACACAATGGATCTTTTTAAAACTATATGAACATGGACTAGTTTATAAAGATACAGCTTATGTTAATTTTTGCCCAAGTTGTAAAGTAGTGTTATCAAACGAAGAATCTCAAGGCGGTAAATGTGACCGTTGTGATAGTGATGTTGTTCAAATGGATAAAGATGTTTGGTTCTTGAAGATAACAGATTATGCAGAAAAGTTATTAAATGGTCTTGATGAATTAGAATCTAATCCAAGAATTAGGATGGAACAAGAAAAATGGATAGGCAGATCTACTGGAGCTTACATTTATTTCCCGATTGAAGGTAGCAATAAAAATTTGAAAGTTTTTACTACTAGACCGGATACGATTTATGGCGCAACATTTATGGTTATTGCACCAGAACATCCTTATATCGAAGAATTTAAAGATCAAATAACGAATATTAATGCTATTAAAGAATATCAAGAACAAGCAAAATTAAAAACTGAATTTGAAAGAATTGAATTAGCTAAGGATAAAACCGGGGTAGAAATTAAAGGTTTAAAAGCAATAAATCCTTTAACTAACAAAGCAATTCCTATTTTTATTTCTGATTATGTCATGATTACTTATGGAAGCGGTGCTATTATGGCAGTTCCAGCTCATGACACAAGAGATTATGAATTTGCGACTAAATATAATTTAAATATCGTCGAAGTCATCAAGGGGGGCGACATAACTAAAGAAGCATATACTGACACAGAAGAAGGCGTTTTAATAAATTCACCAGTAATTAACGGTTTAAATGTAGTTGAAGCCAAGAAGAAGATTATTGATTACTTAGAGACAAGAAAACTTGGTGAAGAGGCTAAACAATACCGAATGAAAGACTGGGCTTTTAACCGTCAACGCTATTGGGGTGAACCGATTCCTATCATTTATTGTGACACTTGTGGCATAGTTCCTGTTCCTTATGAAGATTTACCAGTAACATTACCGATGGTTGAAAAATTTATTCCCACTGATACAGGAGAATCACCTTTAGCTAATATCGACAGTTTTGTTAATTGTACTTGTCCAAAATGTGGTGGTAAAGCAAAAAGAGAAACTGATACGATGCCACAATGGGCTGGTAGCAGTTGGTATTTCCTAAGATATATGGATCCTCATAATAACCAAGAACTAGCTTCTAAAGAAAGAATGGAGTATTGGGGAAAAGTAGATTGGTATAATGGCGGGATGGAACATGTCACTAGGCATTTAATTTATTCTCGTTTCTGGAATCAGTTTTTGTATGACATCGGCGTAACAGTACACAGAGAACCATATAAGAAAAGAACAGCTCAAGGTATTATCTTAGGCGCTGACAATGAGAAAATGTCTAAATCAAGAGGAAATATTGTAAATCCAATGGAAATCATCGATGAATATGGCGCAGATACGTTGAGAACTTTTGTGTTATTTATCAGTGATTACGAAATGTCAACGCCATGGAATGATTTAGGAGTTAAAGGAGCGAGAAGATTTCTAGATAAAATTTGGCGGATGTTTCCAAATGTTACTGAAAAAGAAGAATATACTCCTAAATTAGAAAGAATTATTCATGAAACAATAAAAGGCGTAAGTGAAGATATTGAAAATTTAAAATTCAATACTGCGATTGCTAAACTAATGACTTTGGTCAATGAATATAACAAATTCGAAAAAATAACCAGAGCTGATTATGAAGTTTTACTACAATTGCTTAATCCGATAGCTCCACATGTTACTGAAGAATTGTGGAATATGTTAGGGCACGAAACTCTATTGGTTTATGAAACTTATCCAACATACAATAAATCGAAGCTTGTTAAAGATGAAATCGATTTGGTAATTTCTGTGAATGGCAAAGTCAGAGATAAATTAGTAGTCGAAAATAATTTGCCGCAAAAAGAACTAGAAAAAATTGCTTTAAGTAGTGAAAAGATTAAAAATCATCTTGATGGAAAACAAGTTATCAAGATAATTGTTGTACCGAATAAATTAGTCAATATAGTTGTTAAATAATCCTCGATTTTCGAGGATTTTTTTTAAAGAAAATAGTCTATTTAGAAGTATTATTTTATCGGTGAGATAAATGTATGAAGTTGTAACAAGAAAACAAATAAGAGATAGTATTAAGGCTATTAATCAAGATACTTGCAACCGCTGTCTTAGTCATAATCTCTTGCAAGATTATAATGGAATAAAATACTGTTTGGATTGTTATCAATATTTAGAGATAAACAACCAAATGTATTTATTGAGAAGAGAAAGAGAATATGAACATATCAATCATCCTTTAGAATTAGATTTTGATTTGACGCAAGAACAAACCACAGGAAGTAACTTTCTGGTAAATTGCTTTTTAAAGAGGAAAAATGCGTTTTTGCAAGCTGTATGTGGCGCAGGAAAAACTGAGATGAGTTTAGCTTTGATTCATATGCTTTTAAATGAATTTAAGACTATTGCATTTGTAATTCCCAGGGTGGAAATCATCAAACAAGTGTCATTAAGAATGTCGCAGTATTTTCCAAAAACTTCAATTTCAACTCTTTACAGTGGGCAAACTTTAAAAGAGGATTCGCAACTAATAATCCTTACTCCGCAACAGTTAATCAAATTCTATCGAGAATTTGATTTAATGATTATAGATGAGGTTGATGCTTTTCCTTTTTTGAATAATCCTTTTCTTGAAAGGTTAGTTAAAAAAAGCAAGAAAGAATCAGCTGTTCTGATTTATATGAGTGCTACTATCACTGAAGGGTTTAAAAAGGAAATTAAAAATAAAAATCTTGAGTTTCATTTAATACCTAGAAGATATCATAATAGAGATTTAGAAGTCCCTGTTTTCTTGAAAATAGGCGGGTTTAATGATTATGTTGTGTTAGAAATTGTGAGAGATTATGTTATTCAAAAGAAACCATTAATTATTTATGTGAGTTCAATATTTAAAGGAGAATTATTGCTAGAAAAATTAAATGAGTTTAAAGTTGATTTAATATCAAGTAAAACTAAGTATAAAAAGGCTGTTATCAAAGCTTTTAAAGACAAGAATTTGGATATTTTGATTTCCACTACTATATTAGAAAGAGGTATAACTTTCAATGTAGTAAATGTAATAGTCTTGGAAGCTGATAAAGAAGTATTCAATGAAGCGAGTTTAATTCAAATAGCTGGCAGAGTTGGTAGAGTTAAAACGGAAGGAGATATTATTTTTATGTCTAGGTTCAAAAGTAAAGCGATGGTTTCAGCAAAAAAGAAAATTATTAATTTTAATAATAGTTAAAATGAAATGTCGATTATGTGAAAAGTTCTTTAATCAAGACATGAGCTTTTCCTTTATTTTTTATTTTCCAGAAATCTGTCCCGAATGCAAGAAGAAATTTGAACCCAAGATTTTTCAAGAGGTCATTCCCATCGATAACGGTGAAATCATCTATTTATATCTTTATGATATACCATTAAATTTAATTCAAAAAAATTATCTAGATCGACACTTAAAAATTATTTACCAGTATCTTATAAAAACAAGCGAAACCTATGAGGTCATTTTGTTTCTGGATATAAACACATATAATAATCTCGATAGCTGGATGCCTTTAATTAAGCCTTTAAAAAAAATACTCTTTTTCTCAGTTACTTACTTTGATTTGACTAGGACTAATTTTTTATATTAAAAAGGTCTCCTTTGTTTACTAAATTTTTTTACAGTGTTATAATAAAAGTGGTTAAATAAATATAAAGGAGTGATTTTATGAAACTAGATATTGTTGGCAAATCAGGATTTGTAATTACCGATGCTATCCGTAATTACATTGAAAAAAAGCTTAACAAGATTGATCGAGTCTTCACCAATCAGTTAGAAGCTTTTGTCGTTTGTAAGATTTATCGCGACGGCACGAAGGTTGAAATTACAATCCCAATTAAATTCTTAACCTTGAGAGCAGAAGTTTCCGACAAAGATTTATACGCGGCTATCGATAAAGCTGTTGATAAACTGGAAGCACAGCTGAGAAAGAACAAGCACAAGATGAATCGTTCGCTTCAAGAAAAAGTAGGGTTAAGAGATACTTTTGCCTCAGATGATTTTGACTTGGAAGAATTAGAAAAAGAATTAATATCTCCTGTAAAGAAAAAAAGAATATCCTTGGAAATTTTATCCTTGGATGAAGCAATTACCCAAATGGAATTATTAGGTCATGACTTCTTTATTTATAAGAACGAAGACAATGAAACTTCAATTTTATATTTAAGAGATGACGGAAAATACGGTCTTATTGAAACTGAGTAATTATTGAGTGGCTTTTTAAGAAAGCCACTTTTTTTTATTTCTTAGGAAATTGT
>JAVVFA010000037.1:0-10284 GCA_032251215.1 Candidatus Izemoplasmatales bacterium | reverse complement strand
TTTCCAGTCGTAGCCAAATCACGAATATGTCCTATGCTTGATGTTACAACATAGTCTTTACCTAAGTACTGTGATATGGTTTTTGACTTGGAAGGTGATTCAACTATTACAACTTTATTTGCCATAATACACCTCGCCCTTATATAATATACGCAATAATTTTCAATTGTCAACTATTTTATCTGTGTTTTATTTTGAGAAAAATATCAGTTTGTTAATTAATAATATAAATATTATTAGCAAAAAAAATTAGCAAGAATATTTTTTCTTACTAATTTAATCCAATTATGATAAAGGTCATCCTATCTTTATTTTGCATGTCTTTTAGAGTAAATACTTTTGCGTTCGGAAAATATGTTTTAGCAATCGCTTGAAGTTCTTCTTGTTTATCATATCCATGTTCAAAAGCTATGAAGGCTTTATCTTTAATAATCTTATGAGCATCTTTTAAGATGGTTCGATAAAAATCAAGTCCATCTTCACCACCAAATAAAGCTATGTGAGGTTCATTTTCATAGATTAAAGGGTCAACTTCTTCTGAATTAGGAATGTATGGTGGATTAGAAACTATGATATCAAATTTCTTGTTAAGTAGTGGTTCTAACATATCACCTTGTAAAAATTCTACTGCAGCGTCTAAATTCCTTGCGTTCTCTTTAGCTAATTCCAAGGCTTCAAGACTAATATCGGTTGCAGTTAAAGACATATTCTTTTCTTCTTTGGCAAGTGAAATTGCTAAACATCCAGAACCAGTACCAATGTCAACTACATCAACTGGTTTACCATTAAAATATTCATCATAATTAATCAAAACGTTTGCGACTAATTCTTCAGTTTCAAATCTAGGTATTAGTGCAGTGTTACGAACTAAAAACTTATATCCATAAAAATAAACATAACCAATGATTTGCTGAACGGGGATATTTTTTTCTAAATATAAGCCTAAGGCTTCATTGAAATTAATGATTGCTTCCTTAGGCATTTCTTCTTCATATTTAAGATATAGTTCGTTAGGCTTAAGATTGGAAAAATTCAAGAAAAGCAGTTCAGTAGCACTGGTTTCTTTATTCTTTTTCCTTGTTAAAGCTTTTGCTTCTTGAAGAACCTTTTTATAAGAAGGCATTATTGTTTAGCCAACTTTCTTTTTTGTTCTTCAGCAATTAAACCTTCAATAATAGCATCAAGCTTACCGTCAATGATTCGATCCAATTGTTGAATCGTTAAATTTATGCGGTGGTCAGTAACTCTATTTTGTGGGTAGTTATAAGTTCTAATTTTTTCGGAACGATCTCCAGTACCAATTTTAGATTTTCTAGCTTCGCCTTCTTTTTCTAACTTTTCTTGTAGCATTCGATCATAAAGTCTTGAACGTAATATTTTTAAAGCAGATGCTTTATTTTCGTGTTGACTCTTTCCATCTTGACATTGAGCTACAGTATTAGTTGGAATATGGGTTACTCTAACAGCTGATTTAGTGGTGTTTACAGATTGCCCTCCAGGACCGGATGAACAAAAAGTGTCAATTCTAACATCTTCCATATTTAACTCAAAATCAATTTCTTCAGCTTCAGGTAAAACAATTACTGTAGCGGTTGAAGTATGGATTCTTCCGCTTGACTCAGTTGCTGGCACCCTTTGAACACGGTGAACTCCTGATTCATATTTTAAATAAGAATAGACGCTTTCACCGGTAACCATAAATTCAATTTGTGAAAAGCCACCTGCTTCTTTGGCTTCTACATATAGAAGTTCTATTTTCCAATCCATAGCTTCTGCATATTTAGAATACATGCGGTACAAATCACCAGCAAAGATATTGGCTTCATCTCCACCAGCCGCGCCTCTAATTTCAACGATAACATTCTTCTCATCATTCGGGTCCTTTGGAATTAATAATAATTCTAAATCTTCTTCTAATTTGGCGATTTGATTATGCGCATCTTCTAATTCCATTTCAGCCATTTCTTTGATTTCAGGATCCTTGTCTTTAGCCATTTCCTTTAATCCGTCAAGTTGACTTAGTACTTGTTTATATTCGCGGTATTTCAATACCGGTTTTTCTAGTTTGGCATACTCTTTTGCGAGTTCGGTGACACGCCTTATATCAGTGGCTACTTCTGGTTTTGACATGCTTTCACCAACTTCAATATACCTTTTTTCTAATTGTTCTAATCTATCAGTTAACATTTTGTCCTCTTTTCAAATTAGTCACCGGAGTAGGAATTGAATTTAGAGGTTTCTTTGTTGAAAATCAACTTGAAATCCCCTGGTGTACCATGCCGGTTTTTCGCAACAGAAAATTGCGTTAAATTTCTTTTTCTTTCATCATCATTGTCTTCGTCTTTTACATAAAGGAAGATAATGATATCAGCATCTTGTTCAATTGAACCAGATTCTCTTAAGTCAGACATTTTAGGTCGTTTGTCATCGCCTTTACGTTGTTCGATACTTCTAGATAACTGACTTAATGCAACGACTGGAACTTTTAATTCACGAGCCATTTCTTTTAAAACTCTGGAAATCTCAGAAACTTCTTGAACTCTATTACCACGATAAACTCCTGAACCACTAAGTAGTTGCAGATAGTCAACAATCACTAAATCTAATTTATTGTTTTGTTTTAACTTACGACATTTACTTCTTAAGTCCATAACTTCTACAGTACCGGAATCATCAAAATATATGTTAGTATCTTTTAAGTTTTTTACAGCTGTTTGTAATCTTTCCCATTCTGTTGAACTCAAGTCTGCTTTTCTAAGTTTTGTATTAGAAATTGAAGATTGTGCACTTAATAATCTCAGCAATAATTGTTCAACACCCATTTCCAAGGAGAAAAAGGCAATGTGAGGTTTACTTCCCAATGATCCAACATTTAAAGCGAGGTTAAGCGCAAAAGCAGTCTTACCAACACCAGGTCGCGCCGCAATAATCATCAAGTCTGATGGTTGCAAACCCAAAGTATATGAGTTCAAAGCTTTATATCTAGTATCAAGTCCAGTTACGTTATCTAGAACTTGTTCTCTTTCCGCTAACTTATTAATGGTTTCTTCAGCGATTTCAGCTACATTGATAAAGTCAGAAGTCCTACGGTTTTTAGTGATTTCAAAAATTTCTTTTTCAACTTGATCAATAAAATGAGGAGCGTCTTCAACGCTTTTTGATTTATTAATTAATTCACTGAATTTTTCTTGTAATCGTCTTAAAACTGATCTGTCTTTAACAATATTAATATATTCAATCAGATTGGCAGTCGAAGGCACGACTGAAGAAAGATTAATGATATAATCTCTCCCGCCAACTTTTTCTAAATTATTGACATTTTCTAAATAGGTTATGACGGTAATAATGTCAATAGCACTGTTATTGTGAAACAGTGTTAACATCGCCTTATAGATGATTTGATTGTTAGGGCTGTAAAAGTCTTCTACCAACAACTTATCTGCGATGACATTCATCTCATTGTTATTAAAGAAAACTGATCCTAATACCGATTCTTCGGCTTCTAAACTGTAAAGCAATGATTCCATAAAACACTATCCTTCCTATTCTTGTTCTAGAACTTGAATACTGATACTAGCTGTCACGTCTTTGTGAAGTTTGATATTGACTTCGTAATTACCTAAAGAATTGATATTATCTTCTAAATCAATCTTACGTTTATCAGCTGTGATATTGTAAGATTTTTTTAGTTCATCAGCTATTTGTTTAGAATTAATTGAACCAAATAGTTTTCCGGATTCTCCGATTTTAACATAGAGTTTAATCGGACTCTCTTCGATTACCTTTTTAAGTTCTAAGGCATTTTGATATTCTTTATTAGCTTCTTGTTTTTGTTTTTCTATTTCTTCATTCAAACTTTTTACGTTA
Source organism: Candidatus Izemoplasmatales bacterium (assembly GCA_032251215.1). Classification (GTDB taxonomy): domain Bacteria; phylum Bacillota_I; class Bacilli_A; order Izemoplasmatales; family Hujiaoplasmataceae; genus UBA2289. The sequence goes on along the minus strand of JAVVFA010000037.1, from coordinate 6,417 downwards.
GCTACACTAGCGGCTATAGCATGTTTTGAAGTAAGCAAGTAGTTACCGTAACCAGTAGCAACTTCAATAACATCACCTTTTTTACCTTTGCCTTTAACATCTTTTATAAGTATCAATTTCATTGTGGTGTCCTCCTTAAAGTTTTCGTAAATAATTTGTTCGATTTCTTGGGCGATTTTATCTGGAGAGGTATCTTTAACTTGTGCTGCAGCATTGTTCATATGCCCTCCACCGCCAAATTGCTCCATAATTATCTGTACATTAAAATTATTAATTGAACGAGCTGAAACAGCTACCGTTTCATTGCTGATAAAACCAATTGCGAAAGCAGCGATAATATTGTCAATTTCTAATAATTCATCTGCAGTTTTTGCTAGTTGAACGCGGTCAGTTATATCTTCTTTTTCAAGTAGAGTAATCGCAAAGTGATTATTGATGATTTTAGCGCGATTAACTAAATTCGATTTTGTTTTAATATCATCTAACGATTCACGAAGAATCAATTTAGCTTTGGATGGATCAGCACCGTACAGTCTTAATTTAGCAGCAGATTCGAAGGTTCTTGCGCCGGTGTGAGTAGTAAAATTATTGGTGTCGATCATCATACCAGCAAGCATTATCGTTGCTTCAAAAGGATCTAATGTAACTTCTTCTCTAAAAAAGTCGATTAATTCCGTTACTAACTCAACTGAGGATGAAGCGTACGGTTCAACATAGTTCATTAACATGTCAGAAATCGTATTATCCAAACGACGATGATGGTCGATTACCACTATGTGTTTTGTTTTTTCTGTAAGAATTGATACATTTGATTGTGATGGTGAATGGTGATCTACCAAAACTAATAACGTATCTTGATTAATTAAATCAATCGCATCTTCAGGGTCAATTATATAATCAAGAATTTTGATGTATTCTTGATTCAACATATTGATTAATTTAGCAGTTGTTTGGTCGACATTATCAAAATCGAGAACAATTTTTGAGTTTTTATTTTTAAGTAAAGCCATTTCTAAAACACCAACAGCTGCTCCCAAAGCATCTAGGTCCGTAAATTTATGAGGCATGATAAAGACTGCACTTCTTTCACAGAAGAAATCTTCAAGTGCTCGTGAATTAACTTTAGCAGCTATCTTAGAACGTTTTTCAACTGTATTTGTTTTACCGCCAAAAAATTTAATTGGTTGATTTTTTAAATTGACAACCACTTGGTCGCCACCACGAGCAACCGCTAGTTTAAGAGCTTCTTCTGCCGCATCACCAAGCTCTGATGGTGAAACTTCAAAAGCAGCTATTCCAATTGATAAAGTAACTCTAACTTCGTTATCATTAGCGATTTTGGAAATAACATTTAAAATTGGAAATTGTGTTTTCATCAATTCGTCCAGTTTTTTTCTATTCATCATTATTACTGATTTTTCTGGTCTGAGATTGATGAAATAAATATCATTGGCTGAACACCAATTGTTCAGAGCTGATAGCAACAATCCTTGAATATTAGCTTTTATTTGAAAATCTAGATTAGAAGTTGCTTCATTAAAATTATCCAAACTCATAACTCCGATAGCATCGGAGTAATCATAATATTTTTGTTTTGTTTGTTCTCTATCAGTTACTTCAAAGAGATAAATTGAATTATTTTTAGGATAATGAACGACATCGTAAATCTTATCATAGACTTGAACCATGAACTTACCAATTCGTTTCGAGATATTTTCATACAAATCTCGATTGATAACTTTTAATGTTCTGTCGACTAAAGCGTTGGAAAATATTTCTTTTGCATTGGCATTAGCGTAAACGATATCAAAATCTTCGTCATAAAGAATAATTCCCAATGGTAGAGAAGTTAAAGCTATTTCTTCGCTGTTAAATCTTCTTTTTTGCATAGAAGTAATTTCGCGAATCTTGTTTTCTAATTCTGATATTCTCAATTTTCTGGTTTTCGATAGAGCGTTTGAAACAATAAGCCATATTAAGAGAATTAGAATCAATGTATTATAAAATATAAAATATTCTAAACCAAGATTTGGTAATATTAAAAAAGCACCTTCTGGATACAAAAACAGATATCCAGCAGCGATTAAAACTGCAAAGATTATGAACCAAAGAATAACTTTAGTTGTTTTAGTTTTTTTCATCCGAAACCTCGCTTGAATTCATAATATGATATTATATCATAAACCCTTAAAAAAATAAACTTGATAAGATAGAAAATGCTGTTGTTGGCAGTTAATTCATTTTCCAAACAAAAAACCTACAGACGTAGGTTTTAAAAATAGCAAAACTATTCCTTAACGTATGGCAATAAGCCCATGAAACGAGCTCTTTTAATCGCAACCGCTAAATGTTTTTGGTAGTGCGCACTTGTTCCAGTGACACGTCTTGGTAAAATTTTACCACGATCGGAAACGAATTTTTTTAGTAATTCATAATCCTTAAAATCAATGTATGAAACTTTATTTTCAGTAAAATAACATCTTTTACGATTTCTACGACCTCTTGGTTTAAAACCTGGTTTTGGCATGATTATTCCTCCTTTTTAGAATGGTAAGTCATCTTCAACGTTGTTGAAATTTCCTGTATTGACTTCTTCGTCTTCGTTTTTAACTTCATAAGCATCATCAGAACCTTGTGATTTTGAATCTAAAAATACAACAGAGTCACAAACAATTTCAGTTACATATCTTCTAGCATTAATTTTTTCATCCATGTAATCTCTGGTTTGTAAGCGACCTTCGATAGCGACCATAGAGCCTTTGTTGATATATTTAGCTACGTTTTCAGCTTGTTTACGCCAAGCTGTACAGTTAAAAAAGTCAGCGTTACGGTCATTATTTGTACTAGAATGGAACGGACGATTCACAGCTAAAGTGAAACTGCATACAGGAATGTTATTAGTGGTGTATCTTAATTCCGGGTCTTTTGTAAGACGCCCAATTAAAACTACTTTGTTAAACATCTAATTATTCCTCCTATGCTTCGTCTCTAGCAATAACGATATGACGAATGACATCTTCACGAATTTTCATTACACGATCGATCTCTGTAATTGCTTCAGTTGGAGCAACTACGTTTAATACAACATAGTAGCCTTTTGTAAAATCAGCAATTTCGTATGCAAGATCTTTAATGCCCCACTCATCTACTTTCACTTCTTGAGAACCATTAGTTGTTAAAATTTTGTTTAAAACTTCAACTAATTCTTTTCTTGTTTGTTCTTCAAGATTTGGACGAATGATGTACATGATTTCATATCTTTTCATATTTATACCTCCTTTTGGTCTTTTGGCTGCTTATGTAGCAGCAAGTGAGATAAATCACAACGATGTATTATAACATACAAAGATATATTTGTCTAGAAAAAAAGGCTAGTAATTATTGTGATATTCCTTCCTTCTTGAATATTCAAATATCATTGCAATTTTTCAATTCGGGTAAAAAAAAACACCATTTAAGGTGTTTTTATAAGTTTTATTCTTCTTCAGGTACTACGTAATTTCCTTGGAAAATTTCTACCGCCTCATTATAGATGCTTTCATCAGCAATTAAAATACAATTACCGTTTGTATAATCAGCTGAATCTAAGCCTTCAAGAATTGCTTGTAGAGTTGGACTTTGATCAATTACTTCTTGCATCTTTTCTTCTGATTCAAATTCGATGACAATCACAACTTTATCTAATCCGTTTGAGAAAGCAAAAGCTTTGAAACCAAGAACTGATGCAATAGGGTTAGTCGTAATAGTTGATACTGTTGTATTTGTTCCAGTTGTTTGAGTTGTAATAACCACATTGTTCTCTGTTGTTGTAACATTAGTATCTACAGGAACTGTAATATTTAAGTCATCAATAATATCATCGATATCAGAAAATAATAACGATCCACCTCTAAAATTATATTCATATGAAGTATATCCAGCTTCTTCGAAATTCTTAGCAATCCTATTGATTGAACTACAAGCTGTTAAACTTCCGATTAATAATACAAATGTAAATAAAACTAATATTTTTTTTAATGTTTTCATTCCACACCGTCCTAATATATTTAATATATTATATATATTTTTGTCTCTTGAAAATTATATCTTATTTAGCCCTCTATGTCAATATCGATATTCCTTTTGCTTACTTTGAAGATTTTTTCCTAAATGGTATAAGCATTGAAACTTTTTGTTTATATTCTTCATAGCCAGGTCGTTTGGCTAATTTTTTTTCCATTAATGGAATACTGATGAATAAAAATAGCAAAATCATTAAAATCGGATATACTAAATTAAAGTTGATTACTCTATCATAAGAAAAATACATCATGTAAATTCCGACCCAAAAAGTTAATTCGCCTAAATAATTGGGGTGTCTAGAATATTTCCATAAACCTTCGTCGATACAAGTTTTAGAGTTTTGATGCATCAGCCTAAACTCATACATCTGTTTATCAGCAATAAATTGAATAATGGCAGCAGATAATGAAAGAATAAAACCGATGATAAAGATAGGGTTTACTCCTTGATAATTCATGATGTCATGTGCATTTATTAATTGAATGTAAACAACTAGGGTTGGTATCATGTGTATGCCAAAGAAATTTGTTAAGAAATAGATTTTCGGAGCTTGATCGTGAAGTTGTGTATATCGCCAATCTTGGTGTTTAAACCCAGACCAGTTTTTCCACCAATTTAGTGTCAACCTTATACCCCAAACTAAAACAGCAACTAATAATAAAATAACATTCAAACTCAAATTTCTATAGATTAAAATCCACTCGATTACTATTACAATCGGGATTACACTCCAATAAGGATCATAGAGTGAGGCATTCTTAAGGATATTGCTAAAGAAAAAAATAATGATTGTCATTGCTACTGTTGAAACAAGAGTAGTCAAAATTAAATCATAATAATTTTTTACTCCATACAATACGATTAACGAACCAATAAAAATTGCGAATAAATAAATTATAACAAAAACCCAAAGAGTTTGTTTCTTCGAAAATGTAGTAAGTTCCATTGTGAATTCCCCCTAAAACAAGTGTATTAAAATTTTATCATAAATCGACTGTAAGTAAAACGTGATTTTTATAATAAATTATTTAAGATTTGAGTGAAACCAAATTTAACTATTTCGAGTTGAATGGTTTCTCTATCACCAGTAAAGATTTTTTTTATTACCTTTGTTTTATTGTTAATCATTATCCCTAAATATGTTTCACCAATTTCATGATTATTTATTTTAATTGGTCCTGCTATTCCAGAAACGGAAATGATTATATCTGCTTGAGATATTTTTTTTAAACCTGATAGCATCTCTTCAACAGTTTCGATAGAATAGGCAGAATGAGTTTTTATTGTGTCCTTACTTACTCCTAAAAGATTTATTTTAGTTTCATCAGAATAGACAATCAAGCCTAAAGAAAAGATTTTTGAAGCGTCTTTTTCTTTGGTTAAACTACTGGCGAATAAGCCGCCAGTTATTGATTCAGCAAAGGTAATTTTAAGATTTAAATCACTCAATTTTTCTATTAATTTAATTGCTAAAACGCTGATATCTTTACGAATAATTTCTTTCATTAATTCACCACCTAGTTATTGAAACGGAAGTGGAAAACGTCTCCATCCTTAGCTTTGTATTCTTTTCCTTCTAAACGGAATTTGCCAAGTTCTTTAGCTTTTGATTCTGATCCAGCCATGACTAAATCTTCATAACTGATAGTCTCGGCACGAATAAATCCCTTTTCAAAATCACTATGAATTATCCCAGCACATTCAGGAGCTTTCATGCCGTTTTTAAAGGTCCATGCTCTGACTTCTTTTTCACCAGCGGTGAAGAATGTTTTTAATCCTAATACTTCGTAGCTTATAGAAACCAACTCATCTAAGCCAGACCTTTTTATACCCAATTCTTCCATGAACATCTGCCGTTCTTCTTTATCCAGTTCTTGTAATTCTTGTTCTATCTTGGCACTGATAGCAACAACTTGAGCATTATCTTTGATTGCTTGTTCTCTTACTAGCTTTACATAGTCGTTATTAGAATAATCATTGATTTCATTTTCGGAAATGTTGCAGACATAAAGAATTGGTTTAGCGGTTAGGAAAGAAAAGTTTTTTATATGTTTAAGTTCGTCATCAGTTAAATCCATTGCTCTAATTGGTAACTCATTTTTTAAATCAGTTAAAATTCTTTCAAGTAGTTGATATTCTTCAACCGCTTCATTGTCAAGTTTGAGTTCAGCTCTTTTTCTGATTTTTGGCAAACGTTTTTCAATTACTTCCATATCAGCAAAAATCAATTCAATCATAATAGTTTCGATATCTCTAATTGGATCAACACTGCCATCGACATGAACAACATTGTCATCGTCAAAACATCTAATAACTTGAACTATCGCATCAGTTGTTCTAATATGTGATAAGAAT
>JAVVFA010000036.1:0-10353 GCA_032251215.1 Candidatus Izemoplasmatales bacterium | reverse complement strand
CACAAGTCATACAAGCAGTTAAATTAGGATTAACTCCTAAGAGATAAAGTAATTTTAATTCACACATATTAATATAAGGGATGTAATCGTCTCTATCCATGATTCGATCCATGATTTTTAGTAAAAAATTATAAAGTTTTTCATGGTTGTGTTCATGAGTAGAAAAGTAATATATCAGTTCAGCTAAATGCAATAAATAAGTATATTTTTCAAGATTATTATGCAATAAAGAATAGTTTCTAATCACTTCACCATCGCGCAAAACTTTAAGGTTTTTGCCGGCAATAATCACTTTGACATGATTTAATACTTTAGTCAAGTTTAAATGCGGACTTTTCATGGTTTTACTACCATGTACCAAAACGCTAATAAGTCCTGTTTTCGTATATAAATAGATGATTTCCGAACTTTCTTTAAAATTTATTTTTTTAAGAATAATTCCTTGATATTCTTCCAACTAGGTTGCCTCTATTCTATATCTTTGTACCCATATGATTTTAAATAATACTCACGATTTCGCCAGTTCGATTCAACTTTACAGAATAATTCTAAATATACTTTCGCCCTTAGAAGCGCTTCTATGTCAACTCTAGCGGCTGAGCCAATTCTTTTTAGCATTGCACCACTTTTGCCGATAATTATTCCTTTTTGTGATTTTCTTTCAACAACAATTGTTGCTAATATTTCAATAATATGTTTTTTATTTTTAAAAGATTCTAAATAAACCATTACTGAATGTGGTACTTCTTCATGAGTAAACTCAAGGATTTTTTCACGGATAAACTCTTGAATTAGAAAAGTTTCAGGACGATCAGAAATCTCGCCATCCATATAGTATTTAGGACCTTCAGATAATTCTTTTTTTATATCCAGTAACAACAAATCAACATTGTCGCCTTTAAGAGCGGAAATACCAAAAACACCTTTAAATTCATAGGCTTGTTTATAAACTTCGATTGCCTTGTTTAAACGATCAAAATCAGTTATTGTATCCAACTTGTTGATAATAAGAAAAACTGGAGTTTTGACACTTTGAAGTTTTTCCATTATTTTTAAATTATATTCTAAGACATCATCATAAGCATTAATCATGAACATGACTAAATCAACTGATTTTATTGTTGATAGAGCAGCTGAACTCATATATTCACCTAATTTAGTTTTAGCTTGGTGGATACCCGGTGTATCAAGAAAGATAATCTGCGATTCATCATCATTATAAATACCAGAAAAAACATTTCTGGTAGTTTGAGGTTTATTTGAAACAATTGCAATTTTTTGTTTAAGAACCTGATTTAAAAAAGTTGACTTACCAACATTCGGTTCGCCAATAATTGAGACAAAACCACTTTTAAACATTATAAATCCTCTTTAGAAAACGCATAAGGTAACAGGTCTTTATTCAATAGTTCTTTGATTTCATCTTTGCTGTTCGCAAAATATACTTTTGCCTCTGGTTCCATCAATTCATTCATCACTTGGCGGCAAGCGCCACATGGCGAAACAAAATATTCTTTATCAGTATAAACTACTATTGATTCAATATCCTCTTTTCTTACTCCTTGAGAATAAGCAGCAAACAGTGCAGACCTTTCTGCGCAGTTTGATAAACCATAAGATGCGTTTTCAACATTGATACCTTTGAATGTTTCGCCATTTTTTAGTTTTAAAACTGCTGATACTCGAAAGTGAGAATATGGTACATAGGCGTTCTTAATATTTTCTTTAGCTAATTTGAGTAGATTTTTCATTATGTCCTCCTATATTTAGATATTTCTAAGATGCGGTCTTGCAAGGTAAACATTTCTAATTCATTTTCTTTGTTAAGATGATCATAACCTAAACAATGCAAAAAACCATGAACTGAAAGGAACGCTAATTCTCTTGCAAAATCATGATTATAAGAAGTAGCTTGTTCTTTAACTTTATCAATTGAAATGAATATATCGCCAATTTCAGCTGTATATCCATCATTTTCAAAACTTAAAACATCGGTTTCTTTGTCAAGATTACGATAATTTTTATTCATTTCTTTGATTGTTTCATTGTCAAGCAAAATAACATTTACAATCATTTTTTCTTTATACTTTAAAAATTTGAATGCTGATTTTAAAATTTTATTGATAATTTTGGTATAGTTTTTATCTTCATTGTACTGATTAAAAATATTAATTTTTAGCATCTTCAAACCTCTTGATTATAGTTTGAACTAATGGATGTCTAACAACATCTAATTCATCAAAATATAATATTTTTATATCATCAACATTTTTTAAAATATAAGATGCTTTAACCAAACCCGATAAAACTTGTGGTGGTAAATCACTTTGTGTAATATCACCTGTAACAATCATTTTTGAACCGAAACCAAGTCTTGTCAAAAATAACTTCATTTGGTTAATCGTCGTATTTTGAGCTTCATCAAGAATAACATAAGCATTTTCTAGAGTTCGACCTCGCATATATGCTAAGGGAGCAATTTCAATGATCCCCTTCTCAATGAATTCAGTGCTTTGCTTTACCCCTAAAATTTCATACATTGCATCATATAATGGTCTAAGGTATGGATCAATCTTTTCTTTTAAATCTCCAGGCAAAAATCCTAGCTTTTCACCAGCTTCTACTGCCGGTCTAGTTAATATAATCCTCTTAATTTGGTTATTTTTAAGTTTTTTAAGAGCAGATAAGACAGCTAAATAAGTTTTCCCCGTACCAGCGGGACCAATTCCAAATATCAAGGTATTGTTCTCTATTGATTCAAGATATTTTTTTTGATTAATTGTTTTAGGAAAAACAGGTTTTCCACTATAGGTTTTGATTATTTCTTTTCTACTTAAAAATAGACTGATAATTTCATTATTATCAATTTTGTCAACAGTGTGGAAAAGATAGATAATATCTCGTTCACTAAAAACAATATTGTTTCTAATTAACTTAATTATTACCTGAAATATTTTCTTAAGTTTTAACTTCTTTTCTTCATCTTCACTATCAATCAGTATTTCTTCATTGTTGGAATAGATGTTGACTTTAAGTAATTTTCCTAACAACTTTATATTTTTATCATTTACTCCTAGTAAGTATACCAACTCGTTAAGATTACTGATTTCCGGATCTAGTTTTACAATGTTCGTCACTAAGATTAATCTCTCCTATCGTTCATTAATTTATATCATAGGCTTTGAGAATCTTTAAATAGCCAATAATTAAGGAAGACTGCCAATCCCTTTTTGCGATTACTTCAGCTTCTTTGTAATTATCCCAAGACCATGTGATGTCCCAAAAACCATCATTATTTAAATTATCAAGAATCATTCCCGCCTCAAGTTTTGCTAGATCTTTAAATTTTTCGTACCCAAACAAATTTGGTTTATCAAAAAATTGTAACGGTCTAACACAATAAGTCTTAAACCAAAGACTAGTATTTTTCTCGATATTATAATCAATTTGATTAAGCAATTTATCAAGAAATTCTTGATGTTTTGAAAACTTAGAAAGATCTGAGACAGTATTAACCATTTTTAAATACGCTCTTAGTTCATGCATATTATTAGATGGATTATCTAGAAGTGAATTTATCCCTTTTTGAATTAATTCACTTGCCATTTGTTTTTGTGAAGCATCAATAGCGTGTTTATAGATAAAACCAGCAATGGAAATCGTTGGATTGTATCCCCAGACAGAACCTTCAGGACTATAAGTCCACCAAGCAGCATGTGGATAAGAATTGTTTGTTGGAATTGTTGCAGGGTAGAGTCCTTCTTTGCGAGGAGCTTTATTAACTAAATAATCCAAAACATTTTTAACAATCTCATTTTTGTTATCTAAGTTAAGCTCTTCAATAACTTCCATAGCCATCCAAGTTTGAATTGGTGAAGAGAAAGGATTTTGTGAGTCGGGTTCTAAGCCATGTCCGAAACCACCATCACTATTCTGATAGCTTTTTAAAGTTCTTTCAACCAATTCTTTGTTAGTTCCATGAAACAAATATTCATATCTAGCAACATCCAAAGGTCTACCATTTCGATATAACCATTTAATAGTTTTATCTAGTTTTTGATTCATAAAGTCCTCCTTCAAATTCAAAGTATACACAAGATAAATTTATTATATCATAAGTTCAAAAAAAATACTTACCTGAAAAAAATAATGACAACTCAAATGAATTGTCAAAATTTGTAAATTGTTATTTTTTACGAGCCTTATTTGCGCGTAGTTTTAATTTTTTTGTAACACTTGGTTTTTCATAATACTCTTTTTTACGGGCTTGAGCAAGATTTCCCGAACGCGAAACATCACGTTTAAAACGTCTAAGCGCATCTTCAATTGTCTCGTTTTCTCTGACGACAGTTTTAGCCATTGCTTTCACCCCTTTTCCTACCATCTAGTATTATACTAAATTATAAACTAAAAGTAAACTCATTTTTTTTGAAAATATATTTATTTAACTGCGTATTTATGATAAAATTAAACAAGAAATTAAATTTAGAGATAATGAAATCAAAGAATAAAGAAAGGAAATGATTATGAACAGCATTTTACGATTTTTAGCATTAGATATAACCGGCATAATAATTATTGTTGTTGCTGGAATTCTTGCCTTGAGTTTACTGGGAATAATCATTACAAGACGTAAATATAAAGTTAGATACCACCGTTTTTACAAGAGATTCGATAAAACTATCAATAAAAAATACAATGGCAATATGTTGATAGAAGATTTGATAAACAAGTATACTGTTGATAATACCAATACTTATAAATCTCTAAAAAGAAAAGGGAAAAATTTAACTAAGAGATATTTGGAATATTTCTATAAAAATTTACCAGAACAAGTCTTGCTGAGAAGTTACACTTCAGCTGATAAAAATAAAAGCGAACTAATACTTTTAGTTTTAGATAATAACGAACGAGTTTTATATCAATGGGAAAAATCCAAAAAAGTTAAGGGCTTAATTAAAGCTATCAATAAATATCAAATGTTGACGCCTATGATTGCTTTTCTTTATGAATTACCACTAAATATCAACGAAAGCAATCCATATCGTTTAGTTAATCATGAAAATGACAATATACTTGCTTATGACATTGTAAAGAATTCTAAAAAAGTTCAAAAGAAATTCAAACCATCTAAAATAAGAAAAAAAGATAAGAAAAATAAGAAAAAATAAATCCTCTTTCGAAAAGAGGATTTTTTTACGTCAATATTGCGTTATTATATGGTTTATCAGCGCTGATAATTTTAACTTTAACTTCTTGGCCAAGGAGATTTTCATTGCCAATAAACTTTAAGGCAATGTAATCTCGCGAATGTCCTACTAAAAAACCTTCTTTGACTTGTTCAGCTATTACATAGTGAATAGAACCAATGCTTTTTTTAACATGTATTTCCATCAGCTTATCGCTTAATTCAATCAGTCTGTGGACTCGGTCTTTCTTCAGGCGTCCATCAACTTGATTAGGCATTTTATCAGCGATTGTTCCCTGTCTTCTTGAATAAGGGAAAACATGTAACTCTTGGAATTTTATATTTTTAATAAAGTTATATGCTTCTTCAAAGTCTTCATCCGTTTCACCAGGGAAACCGACAATAACATCTGTTGTAAAGGCAACGTCTGGTATTTTATTTCTAATTGTTTCAATAATACTTTGGTATTCTTTTGTCGTATATTTTCGGTTCATTAATTTTAAAATCCGGTTGGCACCACTTTGCAATGGAACATGCAAGTGATGAACTATTTTATGGGATTTAGCAATGACAGATAAGATTTCATCATCAATTTCTGTAATTTCGATTGATGAAATTCTAATTCTTTTTAAACCAGAAATCGATTCTAAGTCTTTTAAAAGTTCCGCAAAACTATAATCATTTAAATCCTCACCATACCCTCCGGTATGTATTCCGGTTAACACAACTTCTATATGGCCGTTTTCAACCAAGTGTTTTACTTCTTCTAGAATAACATCCTTTGTTTTTGACCGTATTCTACCTCTAGTATAAGGAATGATGCAATATGTACAGAAATTATTACAGCCATCCTGGATCTTTAAAAAAGCACGCTTTTGGGTCTTGAAATCGATGATTGCTAAAGGATCGTAATTTTCTTTTGTTTCTAAAGGCGAAACCATGTTAAGAGGTTTTTTCTCTTTTAAATAAGTCTCAAGATAATCGACAATTAAATCTCGATTTTTAGTGCCTAATACAATCTTGACTCCTTCAATTTCAAGAATTTCTTCTGCTTTCAGTTGAGTTAAACACCCCATAACGATAATAATTGCTTTAGGATTATAGTTATGAGGTCTTCTAATTATCTGTTTAGATTTTTTTTCGCCTGCATTAGTAACCATACATGAGTTGACAACATACACATCACTAAAATCATCATAATTAACAATCTCATATCCTTTTGCGATGAATTTTTCCATGACCGCTTCAGTTTCATAAGAATTAACCTTGCATCCCAAGGTGTGAAAAGCTACTTTCATTTATTTGCCTCCTCGAGATATCTGAATAGCGATGTTACATAAATAGCTGCCGTTTCAGCACGTAAGATAGTCTTTCCTAAGGAGACGGTAGTAAAACCTAATTTAAGATATTTAGTTATTTCACTTGTTGAGAAACCACCTTCAGGTCCAATTAAAACCAAAGCTTTTTTATTAGGTTGATAACTCTTTAGTTCATCGTTAATTAAATTACTATCTTCTCTAGCAAAACAAATAAATTTATAATCATACTTAGACAAATCAATATTTGCAATCTCTGTTTCATCCGCTATTATCGGTAGAATCGTTCTTTCTGATTGTTCAGAAGCTTCTTTAACGATTGTTTGATAACGTATTTTTTTCTTATCAAAATCATCAATTTTGATAATCGACCTTTCTGTCTTAAGAGGAATTATTTTCCTTATACCTAATTCTGTCGTTTTTTGTAAGACTAGTTCAAAATTATCTTTCTTGATTAAGCTCATCCCTAAATCTAAATTTAGAGGTTTATAATCATTATCCATCTTAGAAGTTATTTCCAATATGACTTCCTTTTTAGTGAATTTGATAATTTTAGCTTGGTATAAATATCCTGCTTCAGTATTTATAATTACTAAATCTCCATTTTTAAAACGCATCACATCTTTGATGTGGTGTGCGTCTTTATCGATTATTGTAATTAAATTATTATTAATTTGATTTGCTTTCACAAAGTATCTTTGCATTTTATCACCATTAATATCATAACATAAAATTTAGTAAAACAAGAAAAAAAACAACCGAAATCGGTTGTTTTATAAATCTGTTTTGATTACTTCATATGCTCTAGCAATTTTTCCGTCTCTTAAGGTAACAATGGTCGTATCAGTATACTTTGATAACACTTCCATTTTTTGAGGTGGAGTAGCTAAGAGAATTTGCACTGGTAATTGTTTGATGAATTTCATCATCGCTTTAATTCTTGATGTATCCATTTTATCGAATACTTCATCGAATAAGATTAAACCGATAGAATCATGTCCCACACCTCTAGCGGCTTGTTCAAATACTCTTACGAATGAAGCGAGGGTAGCTACGTAGAACGGAACTTGAGTTTCTCCACCACTCTTTTCTTTAAAGACTTTAGAGTAAAGATAACGTTCTCCAACTGTGTTTGAGATGGATATATCATAATCCATATAAGTACGATAATCAGTAAATTTATTTACTGAACCTTGAGAATTTAAATCTTCCGATGCTAGATTAATAAACAATTCTTCCAGTTGTCTTTGATACTTCATTTCAAAATCATAGTTAAAGATTTCTTCGCCGGTTTTCATGGATTCATCACTTAAAACCATATCATAATATTCGCCATATTCTTTTGATTTGGGGAATATGAATTCATATGTATCTTCACCGAAATGAATTGATTTTAATGTTTCATTAATCTTAGAAATTTCTTCTTGAGCAGAAACAATATAATTCCTTAATTTAGCGATAAAATCTTCTTTAAATAATTTTTCGGCCGTTTCTCTTGCTTCTCTAACTTTTGTTTCATATTTAACTAATTCTGACTTAACTAATTTATCTAGTTCATCTAAATATTCTTGCATGAACTCAATTCCGTATTTGTAACTTAAGTTATATTTTGAAGTATAACGGATTTGTTTTGATTTTAAAGAATCTTCTAGATTGATAATATTATTAAGTTCTGATTGAATCTTGTTTTGATATTCTTCAAAGATATTTGTGATATTTGAAGATTTCTTTAGTTCTATTTTATAAAGATCTCTAGCTTCTTTTTTAACGACTAAATTATCATTTTTTTCAAGGACAACTACAAGCTCTTTAATTGAGTTTTCAACTTCTAATAGTTCTTCATGAGATTTTAATTCATCACTTTCGAGTTTGCCTTGTTTTTGATATGCTTTTTGACGATTAGCATTATAGTCTCTAATTTCATCTTTGACCTCTTCGTATTCTTGTCTTAATTGACTTAAATCCTCTTGAGGTACATTCTTTTTCTTTAATGCTAAAGCTTTGCGTTTTTCTTTTAAAGTATCAAGAGAATAATAAGTTTTGAGCATATTGATGAATCCTTCTAAATTCAATGCTGCTAAAGCATTGTTTTCTTCATTTATCATTTGTATTTTGTCTGATACATCTTGATGTTTATCCTTTAATTCTTTAGCTTTAGCTCGCCAGTTTTCTAACTGAAAATTCTTTGCTTTCTTACCAATAAAAGGTTTTTCGGTTTTGTTGTATAAAGATCTAACTGTATAAGAACGGTAAATCATACCGCTTTTAGTGATTGCTTGTGGATACTTTTCTAAATCTTGAACCTCATCTACCATTATCAAGTTACCACAAATCATATTAATATAATGTTCAGCATCAATATTGTCTGATGTGATAATAGAAGCTAAAGAATTATCTCTAAAATTAGTAAAATGTTGAATTTTCTTGGTATTAACCAAACCAATTCCATATATATTCAAAGTATCTTTAATTTGATTGTAAACATTTAAAGCTTCATCAAAGTATCTTGGTTCGACAATCAAATTAAACCGTTGTTGTCCTAAATAATCTTCGATGGTATTAGCCCAATTACTATCAGTGATTTCTAATAGCTCGCAAAGGATATGGACTTTTACTTCTTTACCATATCTTTTTAAAACTCCTTCTTCAATTTTTTTTTGAAGGCGTTTAATCATTGGGTTATATCTTAATTGATTGTTTTCTAAATCTTTTAAAGTTAAATAAACTTCATTAATTTCTTTAACAATGTCATCTCTTACTTGTTGATATCTACCGAGATTAACTTTATTTGAGTCTTCTACTTCATTTAAAGTTTTGTTAATGGTGATCAGTTTTAGTTTTTGATCTTCATAATTATTATCATCGATTTTATCTAAGTCTATTTTAATGAGTTCATTGTATACCTTGTTGTTATGCTCGCTTTTTAGTTCATTCATGACTTGTTTCATCTTTTTGACTTTGGTTATAGAATAATTTCTCAATTCAACTTGGTGATCAATTTTTTTCGTCAACTCTGCTATTTCTTTATCGTATATCTCTGCAGCTTTGAAACTGTCATTATTTTTGAGCATTGAATAGATCTCACGAGATCTTTCTTCAAGGATATCTAATTGTGCATTGATTTCATTAATTAGCACTTGGTTTTGCTCTTTAGCGATTGTAATCTTTTCTTGTTTTTTGTTGATTTGATCAATCTTATTCTTTAAAGATTCTACTTCGAGCAATTGTAAAAAGTATTCATAGAAATGTTTTTGATCTTGGTTATTTTTGATTTCTTCATAAAGATGTTTGATTTGGTCAAGATCATTCACTTTTTCTTTAATTATCTTTAAAGTGGCTTCTAAATCTCTATAAGCATGAATCGATTCTTTTATCGGTTCAACGTCAAGTTCTCTTTCTTCTAGTAAATAGCGATAAATAAAGTCTTTTACATCGGGAATTGGTTTAAAAGCTAAGGCTTTCGGTAAAAGAGAAAAGTAATTTTCGTTGATTGAGCCAAATAGTGATCTAAAAGCTAACTTTGCTTCTCTTCTTGTTAGGAAGATTTTCTTAGCTTGTTTGGTTTTTTTAAAGTTAACAGTTGTTAAAATTCGGCCTTCATCATCAATAAATAGTGATTCTTGCATCGCATCTTGATATTCATAGAAAATTACCTTTGGAGTGATGATATCGCCAAAAACATCGATAACTGTACCAATAGTGAAGTATTGTTCTTTTCTTTCATCAAAGAATTCTAAAGCAATATGACCGGTTGTATCAGTATCCCGTAAATATTCCTGAGTGTCAGTTCCCAGTTTACATTTGACATATCCACGCAGGTCTCTTTTACTTTTTTCATTGGCAGCGATA
>JAVVFA010000035.1:0-10979 GCA_032251215.1 Candidatus Izemoplasmatales bacterium | reverse complement strand
TGGTTGATTAACTGGTTTTACACCTAGGATATCGGTTAAATTCCCATAACCAAAAGATTCTAAAACAGGTAACTTTATGCCTCCTGCTTCCTTAGCTAAATTACCAATCGTATTGGCGCCAACGTCACCGAATTTATCAGCGTCAGGCATTTCACCAACACCCACAGAATCGATAACTATTAAAAATATTCTTTTAAATTTCATTTTTATTCCTCTTTTCCATCTGCACGTGGATGTGCTTCATTGTATACATTCTTTAAGTGGGCTTTAGAGACATGAGTATAATTTTCTGTAGTCATAATATCTTCATGCCCTAAAAGTTCTTGAACCGAACGAAGATTCGCACCATTTTCAAGCAAATGAGTCGCAAATGTATGCCTGAATGTATGTGGTGAAATCTTTTTATTTATATTAGCTTTGTCAGCTAAAGTTTGAACAATTTTATAAAAACCGATGCGACTAAGTTTGTCTCCAAACTTATTGACGAAAAGTGTGTTTTGCATTTTAGGATTTAGTTTCAACCTTGCGCTGATAATGTAGTCCTTGAGCGCTTCAACCGCTTCTTCTCCTAAAGGGATGATTCTTTCTTTATTCCCCTTACCAGTGACAGTCACAAGTCCTTTATTCAAATGTAAATCACCTATTTCTAAAGTCAACAACTCAGTGACTCTCAATCCAGAACCATAAGCAAGCTCTAATAGCGCCCTATTGCGCATTTCTAAAGGCTCTTGACTTTTATAGGTGAGATTTATTATAGCATTTATTTCTTGAATATTTAAGACGACTGGTAAAGTTTTTTTAGTTTTTGGTTTTTTTACCTTTTCACTGACATCTCGATTGACTAGATTTTCATTAGATAAGTACTTGTGAAACGAATGAATTGAACTAATTTTTCTGGTGATGCTTGTGGCTTTAATATCCCGTCTAGTCAAACTTTTTACATAATTTTTGATATGATCAGGCTTAACCTTATCATAATCTTTAATTTCATAGTTTTTGACAATAAAATCCAAATAATCCAATAAATCTCTTTCATAGGATAGAATTGTGTTTTTAGCAAGATTCTTAGTAACTTTAAGATAGTATAAATACTCCTTTAAATACGCTTCTAACATTTACTTCACCTAAATAATATCAAGATAAACTTGATTAGCTAAATACATTCCTTCATTAGTAAAACGCAGATAACCATCCGCAATTTCTAAGAGATTATTATCAAGATGTTTTTGTAATTGTGGATAAACTTCAAAAATATCTTTTTTTGTTTTTTGTTTGTAAAAATCTAGACTAACGCCAGCAGTTTTCCTTAAACCCATCAAAAGAATTTCAAGTTTAGGATTATATTCTTCTAGTTCATGCATATTGAATGCATGTTTTTTTGTACCTTCAATATATTCTTTTACACTTCTAGGGTTTTTCATTCTAACGTAATTGTATTGTGAACTGGCATTTAAGCCGATTCCTAGATATTCTTCAAGATTCCAATACAATAAATTATGTTTCGAAGCAAAACCTGGCTTTGAATAATTTGATACTTCATATTTGATAAAACCGTATTCTTTCAAAGTAAAATCCACTATATCAGCATAATCTCTAGCTTTATCATCAGGAAAATCAGCAACTTTATGGTTGTTTATCAAATAATTTAAGATTGTTTTATCCTCAACTATCAACGAGTAATAAGAGATATGTTCAGGATTAAAGGTTTTGATATATTCTAAGTCTTTCATCAGCATCGCCTTGGTTTGACCGGGGATTGCGTATAAAAAGTCTAAATTTAAAGCAAAATTATGTTTTTTAATTAATTCAACTGCCGAGACAACTACTTCTTTGGTATGAGTTCTACCTAAAAACTTCAGTAATTTATCATTTAAGGCTTGAACGCCCATACTGATGCGGCTGACATGATATTTCTTTAATAGATTTAATAAATCCTCATTTACGTCTCCAGGATTAGTCTCAAAAGTGAATTCAACGATTTTTTCCAGATTGACAACCGAAGCAAACTCAATCAAAAAAGCCTCGAGTAAATCGAGTTCTAATGATGAAGGTGTACCGCCACCAATATAGATAGTTTCGCATTTTTCAGTTAAATCACTGAAATATTCAAGTTCTCTTACTAAAGCTCTCATGTATTCGATTTTGAGATCGTCATCAGCGACCATTTTTGTGAAATCGCAATAAGTGCAGATTTGATCACAAAAAGGAATATGAATATATAAACCTTTTATCATAATATCACCAGTATTATGTTAACATAATATCTTAATAAATTAAAGTGATTAGTCCTAATTTATCATTATA
This sequence comes from Candidatus Izemoplasmatales bacterium, assembly GCA_032251215.1. GTDB lineage: Bacteria > Bacillota_I > Bacilli_A > Izemoplasmatales > Hujiaoplasmataceae > UBA2289. The sequence continues at coordinate 8,675 of JAVVFA010000035.1, read as the reverse complement.
TAAAAAAATAAGCACTCGATTGAGAGTGCTTAGTTGTCATCTTCTAAAGATAAAACGGACATAAAAGCTTCTTGAGGTATCTCGACTGAACCAACATTTTTCATGCGTTTTTTTCCTTGTTTTTGTTTTTCAAGTAATTTTTTCTTTCTCGAGATATCCCCGCCATAACATTTGGCTAAAACATCTTTTCTTAAAGCTTTGATGTTAGTTCTAGCGATGACTTTAGATCCTATAGCTGCCTGTATCGGAATTTCAAACAATTGACGGGGGATTAATTCCTTTAATTTTTGACAGATTTTTAAACCTCTTTGTCTTGCGAAATCTTGATGCACCAAAAATGCTAAGGCATCAACTGGTTCTGAATTGAGAAGAATATCAATTTTAACTAATTTTGATTCTCTTTGACCGATAAGTTCATAGTCAAACGATGCATAGCCTTTAGTACTTGATTTGAGGCGATTAAAGAAACCATAAATTATTTCTGATAATGGTAATTCATACATTATTTCCACTCTGGCATCGGATATATATTTCATATCCTTGAATAAACCACGTTTATATTGACATAATTCCATGACATTACCCACATAATCACTTGGAGTAATGATGGTAGCTAGAACATAAGGTTCTTCTATTTTCTTTACCACTTGATTTTTCGGCATTAAAGCTGGATTATCAATGTCAATCACGTCCCCATTTTCCAGAAAAACTCGGTAATTAACTGATGGAGCGGTTGTTATTAAGTTTTGATCAAATTCTCTTTCAAGACGTTCTTGGAAAATTTCCATGTGCAGCATTCCTAAAAAACCAACTCTAAAACCAAAGCCTAAAGCATTGGAAGTTTCTGGTTCATAAATTAAGGAAGCGTCACTAAGTTTCATCTTTTCAATTGCATCTTTTAAATCACTATAATCATCAGCCTCTACCGGATACACTCCAGAATATACCATAGGTGTTAATAGACGATATCCTGGCAAAGGTTTCTTTGCTGGTTTTAACGCGTTGGTGATGGTATCACCAACATGAATTCTACCAATATCTTTTATCGAAGCACTAATCCAACCTACATCACCAGTGGTTAAATAGTCCCGACTTACTTCTTTAGGCAAATAAACGCCTAAATCAATAATTTCGTGTTTTGCTCCAGTTGCAATCATTTTTATTTCATCACCGATATGTAAAATACCGTTCATTACCCTAACCAAAGGAATAACACCACGATAACTATCATAGAAGGAATCAAAGATTAAGGCTTCGAGATTATTATCGATTTCACCACTAGGGGCAGGAATTCTTTTAACTATCGCTTCAAGGACCTGATCAACTCCTTGTCCGGTTTTGGCAGAAACCAAAACACAGTCATCGGGGTCTAAACCGATTGTGTCAGCTAGTTCTTTCTTAACACCTTCAATATCAGCACTTTCCAAATCAATTTTATTAATTATTGGAATTATTTCTAAATTGTTATCTAGAGCCAAGTAAACATTCGCTAAAGTTTGTGCTTCGATACCTTGGGTTGCATCAACAACTAAAATAGCACCTTCACAAGCTGCTAAAGATCTTGATACTTCATAAGTAAAATCAACATGCCCTGGTGTATCAATCAAATGAAAAATATATTGATTACCATCAAGACTATCGTATTTTAATTCTACTGAATTCAACTTAATGGTAATTCCTCGTTCTCTCTCCAAATCCATTGAATCAAGTATTTGATTTTTCATATCTCGTTGTTCAACGGAGTGTGTCATTTCTAAAATTCTATCTGCAAGAGTTGATTTTCCGTGATCTATATGGGCAATAATCGAGAAATTTCTGATTCTCGTTTGGCGATTTTTTAATAATTCATCACTCATACAATTCACCTCTTTCATTTTTAAAAAAAAGCATATAAAAAATAAATTATATGCTTTGAAAAGCCAAATTATCTATAAGCCATGTTCTGTAACTTTAATTAAAAAGTCGGTAATCATTTATCTACAGTTTTAAAGCTGTCAGTTAAGTGGATTCATTTCTCCCTTAACCGTGCCCCTACCATAATTTGGGTTTCTAGCTTGAGGGGTTTACCCGTTTCACACCACATATATTTTATGTGGTTCGTCACTGTGGCACATTTATGAATACTTTGGCCTTTTACATCCATTTCTTCGCCGTCACTCTTTTGCAAGAGTGCCTAAACTTATTTTTTCGTTTAGCACAAACACTACAGGCATCTCAGCCTGTGCTAGCATGGACTTTCCTAACGCAAGATTTAACTTTCACGCTCGATTACCCGATAATTTGATTAATTTTATTATATCATTGTTTTACTTCTTCTAAAATAGCTTTTCTTGATAAATCAACGCGGCCTTTGTCATCGACGCCAATTACCTTAACTTCAATAACATCTCCGATTTTAACTACGTCTTCAACATTTTTAATATGTTTTGTATCTAATTTAGAGATATGAACTAAACCGTCTTGGCCAGGCCATAATTCGACAAAAGCACCAAATTTTTCAATTCTTACTACTTTGCCAAAATACTTAGTGCCAATTTCAACTTCTCTAATGATATCTTCGATCAATTTCATCGCTTTATCAATAAAATATGTTTCTTCATGCATCAAGATGATACGACCATCTTGTTCAATATCGATTTTAACATTATTACATTGTTCGATAATAGCTGTAATAGTTTTACCGCCACCACCGATAATATCTCTAATCTTATCTGGAGAAACTTGCATAAGTTTAACCTTAGGTGCATATTTAGATAATTCTTTTTTAGGTTCAGGAATTACCGAATCCATGTTATCAAGAATTTCCATTCTCGCAGCTTTTGCTTGACGTAGTGATTCTTTAAAAATTTCTTTTGTGATACCAGAAATCTTAATATCCATTTGCAAAGAACAAATTCCTTTTCTTGTTCCGGCTACTTTGAAATCCATGTCTCCGAAATGATCTTCTAATCCTTGAATATCAGTTAAAATTGTATATTTGTCTTTCTCTTTAACTAATCCCATAGCGATACCGGCTACTTGTGATTTTAAAGGTACACCAGCAGCCATTAAAGCCATTGAACCAGCACAGATAGTTGCTTGAGATGAAGAACCGTTTGATTCTAAAACCTCAGAAACGACTCTAATAGCATAAGGGAATTCTTCTTCGTTTGGTAAAACTTGGAGAAGCGCTCTTTCGCCTAAAGCTCCATGACCAACTTCTCTACGACCAATAAAACCATATCTTCCGGTTGATCCAACTGAAAATTGCGGGAAATTATAGTGCAACATAAATCTCTTACCGTCTTCAACGCTAACGCCATCAATTATTTGGGCTTCTCTTAAAGCGCCTAAAGTAACAGTAGCTAACGCTTGAGTTTGTCCTCTGGTAAATAATGCAGATCCATGAGTTCTAGCCAATAGGTCAATTTCAGAGTCTAAAGGTCTGATTTCATCAGTTCTTCTTCCGTCAGGTCTGATTTTATCGACTGTAATAAGTCTTCTAACTTCCTTAACTTGGATTTCTTCTAAAACTTTCTTAGCAAAACTAATATTTGTTTCAATTTCATCTTTTTCGAGATGATCATTTTTATATTCTTTTTCAAGATTTTCTAAAATTTCATTTTCAATATCTTCAATGGTATTTTGTCTTTCTAGTTTTTCATGAATTGAAACAGCTTTAGTAATTCTGCAAGCTTCAATTGCTTTAACTCTTTCGTCAATAGCATCAGGAACGGTGATTAATTCAACTTCAATTCTTTCTTTTCCAACTTCCTTAACTATTTCCTCTTGGAAAGCCACTAATTCTTTGATTTTATCATGAGCGAACATCAAAGCGTTAAGCATCGTGTCTTCATCAACTTCTTTAGCTCCTGCTTCCACCATGTTTATTGCGTCTTTTGTTCCAGCAACAATCAAATCTAAGTCAGATTCAAGAAGTTGTTCTGGATTAGGATTTAAGATAAATTCACCATTGATTAAACCAACCATAACTCCAGCGATAGGTCCGTTAAAAGGAGCGCCACCGAAAGCTAACGATAAAGATGCACCAAACATTGCGGTCATTTCTGGCGTTTTATTTGGGTTTGCACTTAAGACAGTATTGATAACTTGAACTTCATTTCTAAATCCCTCCGCAAACAATGGTCTTAAAGTTCTATCGATGGCTCGTGAAATTAATGTTTCATGTTCTGTTGGCCTACCTTCTCTTCTTAAAAATCCTCCAGGAATTTTCCCTGCCGAATATAATTTCTCTTGATAGATTACCAGCAAAGGAAAGAAGTTTTGATTAGTAGGTTCTTTACTCAAAACAGACGCTGATAAAACAGCTGTTTCTCCGTATCTTACTAAACAAGCACCAGTTGCTTGTTTTGCTAATTGACCAACTTCTACTATCAGGTTAGTTCCATAGAAATCTTTTTTAAATACTTTTTTCATTTATTTACCCCATTTCGATTTTTCATTATTACTTGCTTAACTAGTTATTATAACATATTTTTGATTTTTTTGAAAGAAAATCAAAGAAATAGCACCCAAAATCCGGGTGCAGATAACTTATCTTCTTAAACCTAATTTTTTAATCAAATTAGCATATCTTTCAAACGAGACTGTTTTTAAGTAGTTAAGTAAACTTCTACGTTTACCAACCTTCATTAAAAGACCTCTACGAGAATGATGATCGTGTTTATGAACCTTAAGATGTTCGTTGAGAAGACTGATTTCTTCTGTCAATAATGCAATTTGAATTTCTGGAGAACCCGTGTCTCCTTCTTTCAATTGATGTTCAACGACGATTTCTCTAGTTCTTTCTTTTGATAATGCCATTGTCATAACCTCCTTTATTATATTCTTACCTAAGTCCGAAAAACAGCGTCGGAGTGTCGCAAATATCCAGAAATAGGCGCACAACGTATTATATCATAGTGGGTAAAGATTATCAAGAATTTTTTATCGTAAATTCAAAGTCAATTAATTGTTTTAAACCTTGAATGATTTGATACATGGAATAAGTATCTTGGCGACAATATAGAAACAAATTATTTCTTATATTTTCAACTTCAATTGGACTAGAATCAGGTATTTTCTGATAGGCTTTAAAAGCTTTGATGCCGTCTTTTATGATTAAGTCTTCATAAGCATCTTCTTTAAATATTTTAATAACTTTTTTTAATGAATAAGAGCCCCCCAAATCAGGATGATAAAGATTGTATGAATCAAGATCTTTACTCTTAAATCCTATGTCAGAATAGAATGCTTTATTCATTTTCACAACGTCAAGCAAATCAAACAAGCGATTGATGATTCTATCCAAAGCTTTTTTATAAGCAGGATAAATTTTCTTTAACTCCTCAAGCCTAGTTTTTTCGAACGTCTTATTGTAAACGATGATTGATGAGTCGGTTTTGTTTAAAATCTTTATCATGTTCTTAAGTAAATTTTCTCGTTCATCTTTATTGGGATTAGCGATAAAACTATAATGATTTTTATTAATTGTTTCTAAATCATTTTCAGTTTCTTCGACATGGATTGAATATTGAAATACAGATTGAGTATATGGACTTTCTCCCTTAAACTTAGGGATTGGGGTTGGTAATGCTTCAAAATCTAAATAATAGAGCGGATACTTTAAAACTGCTAAACCTTTAGAGATTTTTTCTCGGTGATAATAAATAGTTTGATTATCAACACAATATCTTTGCATCAAGTGATTTTGATCTTTGAGCCAAGAGATTGGTAAGTCTTGCATAGATACATACCCTTCGTTCAAAAGATCATATGTATCATGATGAATTGTTCCTTCATCTGTTATTTCGTTAAAATCATATTGAGAATTGAAATAATCGAGAATCGAGATGTTTTCAGGTAAGTGGGAATAACAAAATTTTACAAATTTACATTCACTCGGTTTACCCTTACCACAAGCTTTTTTCACTAGTTTACATGGAGTAAAATCATTTAGTTCCATATGGTTTATCATTCTAAATAAGGCTATTTCCACTAGTTCATTTAAATCTTTTAAATCGGAAAAGTTAAATGTATGATAAAGTTTATCTGTGTAAGAGATTCCGTCATATTTATAGTCGGAATTTAGAATTATAAAATATAATTGATATTTTTTTTTGGGATAAACTTTTTTTAAAATATAACTTTTCAAAGCATAGCTAAATACTATTCGACCAACAGACTCAAAATGGGAATAAAGCTTTTCTAACTTTTCTTGGAAATTCTTGTTTGTTAAATTTGAGGTTCTTATTGAATAAACTCCATCTGAACCTTTGGTAAAAACTTGATATTTATGTTGACCATCTTTGAATTTCAGATTAAGAAGATCAGTTGCGGTAAACGGTAATAAGCAATACATTTTTTGATCATTGACGATAAAATCATAATCTTCTGTAAGGGTTACCTCATGTTCAAACTCATATGTTAATTTGACATTTTTTTTGATTTCATGGTTAGGGTGATATATGTGACTAAGAAAAATATCACGAAACAGAGAATTTTTATCGGAAAATTCACCATTAACATATGAAGCTGTGAAAGGGTCATTAAGCGCAGCAAAACGACGACAGCGGTTATAATTTAATACGGCACTGGTATTAACTAACATAAAATCTTGTATACTCAAAATAGATAGTTTTATTGTTTTGAGTATACTTATCCTTTCTCTTTTGAATTGATAAGGGCGATAAACTCTCTTTGCATAATATTATAGGCATTTTTAAAGTTGGACTCATGGTTATCCAAAAGGATTAACGCTTCATCAACTTTAAACCATTTTTGGTGTAGATCTTGCATTTTTTCTTCTTCAGTAAATTTAACGGAAGTAAATTTGTTTTTATCAATTTTTACAAGAAAATAATGAGTTTCCCAAGTCGCTTCTGGAAAAAATTCCTTAATAATAACGGTTTTCTTAATGATTTCTCCAAAATAACCGGTTTCTTCCTTAATTTCGCGAATTACGGATAATTCTGGGGTTTCATTTTCTTTTATACCTCCACCAGGAAGCATGAAATAATCTAAAGTCTTGGTGTGAAGTAGCAATACTTGATTGTCAACAACAATAATCGCTCTAGCAGAGCGATGTAAGTTTTTGCTAATATCTTTTTTGTTTAAATTATCAGAGTATATTTCGATTAACATCTATTTCTCCTAAAATTCTTTTTACTGGTTTAGCAAAGAAATCGACGCAAACACCGATGAATGCTAAAGTTATAAAAGTCGTTACACCGATATAGAAGTAATGTTCTTCATGAGAAAAAGCCAAACCAGCAATAATAGCACTTACTAAAGCTATTGCTTCTCCTATTAATTTACCCTTACCAAAACTTAAGTGAAACTTATTGGCGATGGCTAAACAAAATTGGTCTAATGCTGGTAATGGATAATTGCAAAGTACAATCATATTAAGTCCAATTGAAACAAAAACTAATGCTAAAAATACATAAAGTAAATTATATATTATCCCTAATTCGCTGACATTAGGAACTACCAAAAGTAACAAGTCTATTACTAAGCCGATGTAAAAACTGATAACAAGAGGAAAAAACATCATTAGGTTCGGTTTTTTCTTTTCAATCAAATAAGCTAAACTAATTAGTATCATTGCCATAATTGGAGTCAAATATCGGTAATCTAACGGGATTCCTTCATAAAAGTTTCGGTTCAATGCATCCCATGAACCCATCCCTAAGTAAGTATTTTGAAATAGTGACACGCTTAATCCTAAAACAGATAAGCCTAGTATGTATACAATTGGTTTTTTAAGTTTTTTCATATGTCCTCACTGTTTTAAGTCAAGCTGAAAAAGCTATCGAGCGATAGCTTTAATCAAGCAATGCAATCTTTATAACATCATCTATTTTTTTAGCAAAATGAATCTTTAGTACATCTTGAACTTCCTTAGGGATGTCTTCAACATCTTTCTCATTTCCCTCAGGAATAATAATCTCTTTAAGACCTGTTCTGGAAGCAGCTATGGCTTTTTCCTTTAGTCCACCTATTGGTAAGACACGTCCGTTAAGTGTGATTTCTCCAGTCATACCCACAAAACGATTAACTTTACGGTTTGTCAGTACTGAAATAAGTGCTGTAGCTATTGTTACACCGGCTGAAGGACCATCTTTTGGAATCGCTCCTTCTGGTACATGAATGTGGAAATCATTCTTTTCTAATAAATCAGATTTAATTTTTAATTTCTCAGCATTGCTTTTGACATAGGAAAGTGCTGCCATCGCTGATTCTTTCATGACATCACCAAGATTACCAGTAAGCACAAGATTATTCTTACCTTCGTAATAAGTAGCTTCCACCTCTAAAGTATCGCCACCAGCCATTGTGTATGCTAAACCGGTCACAATACCAACCATATCAGTTTTAGATATTTGATTGTTTTTAAATAGCGGTTTACCTAAAAATTTACTTAAGTTATCTTGTTTAATAACTATTGAATCAAGATTTTTAGTAAGGATTTGTTTAATTGCTTTTCTTACAATCGAACCAATTAAACGTTCTAACTGTCTAACGCCGGCTTCGCGTGTGTAATCACGGATGATGATTTTAATTGCTGCATCGGTAATTTGTAATTTTTTAATGTCTAAACCATGATTTTCAACTTGTTTGTTAATTAGGAATTGTTTAGCAATATAAAACTTTTCAATTTCTGTGTAAGAACTTAATTCAATAACTTCCATTCT
>JAVVFA010000034.1:0-11650 GCA_032251215.1 Candidatus Izemoplasmatales bacterium | reverse complement strand
ACACAGAAATTACTTATTATATTGATTCTATCAAAAACACTTATGATGATTGCGAGATTTACAAATATGAATTACAAAAAGATTTAAATGAAACAAAAGTAGTAAAGGGTTCCTCAGTAATAGGGGACCTAGCAGTAAAAATTAGAGATGGGCACTACAAAAAAATTAACATATATTTGAAATAAAAAAATTTAGATGGAGGAAATTATGAAAAAAGTAGTATTTATGTTTTTAATGGCTTTAACAGTATTATCTGTAGTAGCTTGCGGTGGCGTAACAACGACACAAGCCCCGACAACTCAAGCTCCTACAACAGCAGCACCTACAACAGCTGTGGATGACACCGAAGCTCCAGTAATAACTGGTGCAGACAATATCACAGTTTATGTAGGCACAGATTTTAACCCATTAACAGGTGTTACAGCTACAGATAATGTCGATGGCGACATTACTAGCAGTATCACAATTACTGGGACATTCGATACTTCAGCAACAGGAACTTACTTCTTGAAGTACAGCGTCACAGATGCAGCTGGAAATAAAAGAGAAGTAACACGTTACGTTTATGTTGAAGTTGACCCAGCCCTTATCGGCGATGAAATGGTTCCGAATGGTGATTTTTCATTAGGTTGGACAATCTGGACAACTACTACAGGGCTTGAAGGTGGAAACGCTAATTTTGCAGTTGTAGATGGAGAATTGGAAATTGAAATCACAAGCGTTTCTGGTGGTTTATGGGAACCTCGTTTAGAAAATCAAGGTATTGCATTTGAACAAGGAAAAACATATCAAGTAAGTTTTGATGCTAGAGCAGTAGCTCCTCGTTCTGTACATGTTCAAGTAGGAGAATTATTATCTAGTGCACCTTGGTTCGATAACTTTAAAGAAGGTCAAACTACTATTTTTGATTTGACTACTACAATGACTACTTATTCTTTCAAATTCAACATGACAGAAGCAACAAATGAAAACGGATCATTAATATTTGAATTTGGTACAGTGGGAACTGAAAACTTACTAACTACAGTTTATTTAGACAATGTAGTTATCGTTGAAGCAGATCCTGACCCAGATGCAACTGCTCCAACTATTCTTGGCGCTACTAACCTTACATTAGAAACTGGAACACCATTTGATCCACTTGAAGGTGTAACCGCAGTTGATAATTTAGATGGAGATGTAACTGACAAGATAATCGTTAATGGATCTATTAATACTAACACTCCTGGTGAATATACAATTACGTATGTTGTTTGGGATACAGCAGGTAACATTGCTAGTAAATCAATTACAGTAACAGTTGTTGATTTAATTTTTAATCCTACTACAGAAATCATTGATGGAACATTTGACACTACAACTGAAATCGTTGCTGAAGTTCAAGATACTCCAGAAAATGGTTATGCAGACATTACAGCTCCTGACATTTGGTATAATTATGTTGCAGGTTGGGATGGAGCAGTAGCAAGCTTTGCAGTCACTGATGCAGCAGCAGTAATCGACATTACAGCATCAGGCAACAATGACTGGGGTATAATGTTAAAACAAAAAGGCATTAGTTTAGTACAAGGCGAAACTTACAAATTATCATTTACAGCAAGCGCAACAGTTGCTAGAGATATCGTTGCAAAAGTTACAGATTTCTACGCTGGCACTTTCTCAATTAATACAACAGCAACTACTTATGAATTTATCTTTACATATACAGGTGAAAACACTGATATGGCTAGAGTTATGTTCTTATTAGGTAAAACTGCAAATTATGCAGCTGGTGTTGTAACAATTGATGATGTAGAAGTTAGTGTTTTACAACAAGATCCATTATTGGTTAATGGTTTATTTGATGTAACTGGTTGGAACACATGGGCTCAAGATTTGGGAGCTGTTGGCGGAATCTCGATTGACGTTGTTAATGGTCAATTAGTAGCTGATGTTACTTCAGTTAGTGAACAATTCTGGTCAGTACAATTATTCCAAGAAGGAATCGTGTTAGTTCCTGGAACTGAATACACTATTACTTTTGATGCAAAATCATCAGTTGCTAGAGATATGAGTTTAGTTCTAATTACAGATGTTGAAAACAGACAAACATTCAATCTAACAACAGAAATGCAAACATTCACATTCACATTTACATACAATGGAAAAGCTACAACAGGCAAGATTGATTTCGAATTAGGAAACATTAGTGCTGCATCAGTTCCATCGATTGTAACATTTGATAACATTGCGATGACAGATGGAACTAATCCTGTTACGATTGTTAATGGTACTTTTGATCAAGTTATTGGTTGGAACACATGGGCTCAAGATTGGGGTGCTACTGGTGCTATCGATATTTCAATTGTAGATCAACAATTAAACGCTAATGTAACAGCAGTTAGTGAACAATTCTGGTCAGTGCAATTATTCCAAGAAGGTATTGAAGTAGCTAACGGTAATGTTTACACAATATCATTCCAAGCTAAAGCTGATGTTGCTAGAGATTTCAGTGTTGTATTTATTGATGGAAATGGTGTTGAATTTAGACAAACATTCAATTTAACAACAGATATGCAAACATTCACATTTACATTCTTATATAATGGAACTGCTTCAACTGGTAAACTAGATTTCGAATTTGGTAATATCAGTGTAGATTCTGTTCCGGCATTAATTACTATGGATAACATCTATTTCTATAGAAGTTTTAATCCATTCGTTCCTGAATAAGAGATAACGAATTATTAATATTTTTTACTTAATTATTTTTAGGGCATAGGGCATGCCTATGCCCCTTCTCTCTTAGGGGTTTTTATGAAAAAAATAAGAGGATTAAATTTAGGGAGTTGGTTAGTTCTAGAAAAATGGATGACGCCAAAACTCTTTGAAGCAACAAACGCAGAAGATGAATTTCATTTACTTAAAGAATTAGAAGATCCTGAAACCATGTTATTAAATCATAGAAATCACTTTATTACTGAAGATGATTTCTTATGGATTAAAGAACACGGTATTAATACAGTTAGAATCCCAGTCGGTCATTGGTTGTTTGCGGCTAATGAACCATATTTTCAAGCAAAAGAATATCTTGACAAAGCTTTTGTTTGGGCAAACAAACATGAACTCGATGTAGTGATTGATGTTCATGCAGCAAAGGGGTGTCAAAACGGTTTTGATAACGGTGGTTTATCAGGAGTTATTGATTGGCATAAAGATCCGAAGAATATCGACGAAACTCTAGATTTCATTTCTAAGTTATGCGATAATTATGGTAAAGAAAAAAGCCTTGTAGGAATAGAACTTTTAAATGAACCACATCGAACAATTGAGATGAAGATAATTCAAGATTTTTATTCAAGGGGATACAATATTATAAGAGACAAATTAGGAAGGGAAATATTTGTTATTTTTCACGATGCTTTTCGTTTAGATGAATGGGAAGATTTCTTTACCAACAATCAATTTGTCAATATTTATTTAGACACACATATGTATCAAGTTTTCGGGGAAATATCAAAAGAAGCTAATATCTTTGATTTGACGAATTTTGTGATTAAAAAGAGAATGAAAGTTATTAGAGAAATAAAAAAACTAGTGCCGATTATTATCGGCGAATGGTCAGTAGGTATATCACCCGTTACTTTATCTTATGCAAATGATTTTGTGCAAAAAGAAGCCTATCATCATGTTTTAGCTAATATATTGTTATTGGCGTTCGAAGAAGCTGATGGTTGGTTTTTCTGGAATTATAAGTTAAGCGATCAATCAACGGAAAAAAATCCAGGTTGGTCATTCAAAAAAATGGTAGAATTAGGATTTTTACCATTTAAAAAGAAAGGAAGTTAGTATGAAAAAAATATTAATTTTATTCGCTTTTGTTCTAGTTGTATTTGGAGTTGTCGCTTGCGATAAAACTACTACTACTACGACAACAGCGGCTACAACTACTGAAGCTGGTACGACTCAATCAACAACTTCTAAAGATCCTGTCAAAGAGATTGTACTTTCTTACGCTGACTGGGGCGACCCTGAATTGAATCAAGTTTTAATCGATGCATTTGAAGCTGCATACCCTAATATCACCGTTGAATTGCGTCAAGACATTACTGGTTCTGGAGCTGAATTTACTGGTAATCTATTAAATGCTCAAGCAGCTGGGGTATTACCAGACGTTTTTGCAATCGATAATGTTCCTACAGGTTATGTTAACGGTATGTTATTGGATATTTCCGAATATTGGGATAATGATCCTGAAACAGATTTGGTTTACCCTAACATCGCAGAAACTGGTGTTTATAATGGTAAACGTTATGCGGTTCCTTCTTTCCAATTCATCAAAGGTATTTATATCAACTTAAACATCTTTACAACTTATAATATTCCTGTTCCTGATAAGAATTGGGACTATAATGAATTTGTGGCGATTGCAAGACAAATTCGTCAAGTTGGTAAAAACGATTATATTTATGGTATCGATCCTTGGTATGGTTCTTTGGATTTTGAAACAACATTCCCAATGCAAGATTTTGCAGATGTTGGATATAACACTTGGGATGGAACACGATTTAATTTTACTTCTCAAGCATGGATTGATGCATACAATCTTAAGTTAGATTTAATGGAAGAAAATGTTGTGGCTGCATTTACTGAAGAAGAAATGAATATTATCGGAGCTGACATTTGGCCATGGTATGAAGGGTATATCGGTATGAAAATCGATGGTTCATGGAATCTTTGGATGGTTGAAAATATGTTCGCCGACAACAATATCGAAGTTGGATTCTGGCCTTACCCAGGTGGAGCTGCTGGTCAATTCCCACCTACTATTCTTGATTATCAAGTTGTATCTTCACAAACTGAAAATCCAGAAGAAGCATATTTGCTTGCTAAATGGATGACTTTCGGCAGAGAAGGTTGGATGGCAAGAATTGGAGCTATGAAAGAAAGAGGCGATTTATATCTAGACCGTTTCCCTGTATCAGACATTCCTGAAGTATGGGAAGAAATTGAATATTTTACATATTTAATTGAAGGGTTAGCAGAAAACGTTGCTTTATTGCCTTATGGAAAACCTGACACTGATAAATGGTTACCAGGATACAAACAATTCTGGGAATGGGTTGGTAATGAAGAAAATGATTATTGGACAAGAATTAATGAAGGATTAGTTACACCTGAAGTGTTTGCTTCTGAATGGGAAGCACAAATTAATATGATGGTGACTCAAGCATTACAGGAAGAGCAAGAATAATATATAGATTTAACAAAGTTTGACTCTTTTATAAGGCAAACTTTGTTAATTTAAGGGGGAATCTTAATGGCAGGAAATAGAGCCATAGTCAAAAAAATTATTATCGCCTCAATATTTATTGTGGCGATAATAATGTTACTAATAGGAAATCGAAACGAAAATATCGATTATTTAGAATTTTCGACTGAGATGAATTTAGATGATGATTATGCGATAAACAAGTATGTTCAAATCAAAAATAATTATAGTGCAAATAATGCAACTGAGAGTATCGTTTTTACAGCTGATACTGTTTTTAACGATGTTATTAGTGGCGATGGCTATGGCTATTTTCAGCCGTTAGGAAATCTTCAAACAAATGAAGAAATAAGTTTTAATGTAAATTTGCCCGAAGCAGGGCTTTACAATATTGAAATAGACTTTTTAGATGTATCACCAACTATCTTACCTTCAGAAGTAAGCCTCAGAGTAAATGATGGTTTACCTTTTGAAGAATCAAGAGCAATAAAATTATCTGCTTTATGGGAGTTTGAATCAACAGAATTTATCATTGACCGATATGGTAATGAAGTAATGCCTAGTTCTGTGAAAGTGGATTCAGTTCAAACTACTAGACTATTTGATACAACGGGTTTAAATCAAGAGCCATTGATATATCAATTAAATGCTGGTAATAATGAAATTACTTTAAAGATGATATCAGGTGATATTTTTATCGGCACTATTAGATTAGTACCGCCAAGAGAATTGGCAACTTATGATGAATATTTAAATCTTCATCAAGGTGATTTGCAAGCAGAACAAATAATTATCTCTGCTAGTGAATTGAAATATAAAAATACGCCTTCAATCAGACTAAGATCAGAAGCTGATCCAGCTGCTGTTGTCTATGACACAAGGTCTATGCAACTGAATGCGATTGATGGTTATAGTTTTAGAAATGGCGACAGCACAATTACTTATGAAATTACAGTTCCAGAAACTGGGTATTATAATTTGGGCATTAAATATCGACAAGATTACATGATGCAAATGCCAGTTTTTAGAGAACTATCTATAGATGGAGAAATACCTTTTGAAGAAGCTTCAATGCTAGCTTTCCATTATACAAAAGAATATCGAAATCTACTCTTCCAAAACGAAGAGCCTTTTATGTTTTATTTTGAAGCTGGTACACACGAAATTTCATTAAGAGTAGTTTTAGAACCTTATCGTGACGCTTATGAAACACTGATAGGCATCATGGAAGAAATTACGGATTTAAGTTTAGAAATCAAAAAATTAACAGGAAATAACCCTGACCAATACCGTACATGGAAATTGGTTGATTATATTCCTGATATCGAAGATAGAATGGATAAGTGGTTAAGTTTATTAAATCAAGTTTCAGAACACTTAAAGACTTATAGCCATCATGATAATCCCGGGGTATTGACTAATATAAACTTAGCTAAAGATCAATTGGAAAAACTAAGAGAAGACGTTGATTTAATTCCAAGTAAAATGTTACTTTTAGCTGATGGAAACACTTCCGCTGCACAAATGCTTGGCAGTATTATTCAAACTTTCTTGCAAAATGGTTTAGACGTTCAAACAATCTATTTAACTGGTGAAGAAGACTTGCCGAAACCAAAGGCAAATATTTTTGTTAGAAGCAGTGAATCAATTAAAAGATTCTTTTTGAGTTTTAGCAAAACTAACTATCAAGTTACTGAATCTACATCTGGTGTGATTGATGTTTGGGTAAACCATCCGCGTCAATATATCGAAATAATGCAGTTAATGGTAGATAGTGATTTTACAGAAAATACGGGTATTCAAGTCCAATTATCTTTAATGCCTGATGAGAACAAATTAATTTTAGCGAACGCTGCCGGTAACGCTCCTGATGTTGCGCTTGGAGTTAATCACTGGATACCATACGAATTTGCTATTCGTGGTGCTAGTCTTGACTTAAGAAGCTTTGACGGTTATGAAGAAACTGTTGGTTTATTTGCTAAAGGAGCACTGATACCTTATGCTTTTGAAGACGGTATGTTTGGTATTCCAGAAACGCAAAACTTTTGGGTTACTTTTTATAGAGAAGATATCTACATCGATGGTTTAGGTTTAGAAGTTCCTGATACTTGGGATGAAGTAATAGAAATTTTACCGCAACTACAAAGATATGGTATGAATTACTATGAACCTTTAGCTTTATTTAGAGGTTTTAAACCTTTTGTTGCGACGATGCCATTTATCTACCAATTTGATGGTAGATTATACAGTGAAGATGGTATCTCTACAGAAATAAATAGTGAAGAATCTTTAGCTGGTATGAGATTGATGACAGATTTATTTACTGTTTATAACATGCCAAAAGAAATACCTAACTTTTATCAACATTTCCGTTATGGTACATTGCCAATCGGAATTAGTGATTTAGCGACATATTTACAATTGACGATTGCCGCTCCTGAAATTGCTGGAAAATGGAATATCGCCTTACATCCTGGAGTTGAAAAAGAGGGTGGAGAAGTCGTTCGATGGGCAGCGAGTGGTGCTCAAGCTTCAATGATACTTTCCAATACCGATCAACCAGAAGATGCTTGGAAGTTCTTACAATGGTGGATGTCAACAGAGATTCAATCACAATTTGCGATGCGTCTGCAGACAACTTATGGTTTTGAATATTTATGGAACACTGCAAATCTAGAAGCTTTTGCGGAATTACCATTACCACAAGAACATATAAATGTGATTTTAGCGCAATGGGAATATGCTTTAGAAGCATCAAGAATTCCAGGCGCTTATATGGTTGAAAGAGAGATTAGCAACGCTTGGAATACAATTGTTTTTGATGATGAAAATCCACGTATTGCTCTTGATGAAGCAGCTAAAACTTCAAATCGCGAAATTTTATATAAAATGGAAGAATTCGGCTATGTTGTCGATGGGGTGGTAGTTAAAGACTATAAGGTGCCGACCATCTACAATATTGATGATTGGCTAGTGGGACGTGATAACAATGATTAGACGAATGAACCATCCGGCGTGGTTTTTCACGCCATATGTTGTCTTGTTTACAACATTTATCATTATTCCCGTAATAATCGCAATTGTTTTATCATTTACCTATTTTAATACGATTCAAACACCTGATTTAATTGGTTTAAAGAATTATATCGAATTACTCACAAGAGACGAAGTCTTTATGCAGTATGTTTTACCTAATACTTTTAAATTTGCATTTATCGTTGGACCAGTCGGTTATATGATGAGCTTCTTGCTAGCATGGATGTTAGCGCAAATTCCACATAAACACCGTACTATTTTAGCAATCATTTTATATAGTCCTTCCATGACCGCAGGTATTGCCATGGGGGTTATTTGGACTGTACTTTTCTCAGGAGATTCAACGGGATATTTAAATAGTTTACTGCTTAATATCGGCTTTATCGAAGAACCTATCCAATTTTTAACTTCACCAGATTATTTAATGACAATTATGATTATCGTTAGTCTATGGGGAAGTATGGGTGTAGGATTTTTAGCGATGTTAGCGGGGATATTAAATATCGATCCGTCTTTATATGAAGCAGCTTATGTCGATGGTTTAAGAAACCGTTGGCAAGAAATATTTTATATAACAATACCATCTATGAAACCGCAAATGCTTTTTGGTGCGGTTATGGCGGTTGTAGGAACGTTCCAAGTTGGAGCGATTGGGGTGCAATTATCGGGAGCTAACCCAACACCACAATATGCCGGACAATTACTGGTAAATCACATCGAAGACTTTGGTTTTATTCGTTATTTGATGGGTTATGCATCAGCGATTAGCGTCGTATTGTTAATCTTAATCTATTCAATTTCGAAGGCGACTTGGAGTCTCTTCGGAGAAAGAGATTAGGGGGCGATAATTATGGCATCATTTCAAGGAATGAAGATTAACCCTTCAAGATATCATAAAAGCCAACTAAAGTTCTATGCCTTTATTATCCCGATGACTTTATTTGTAGCTTTACCAATTATCTTTATTATTTCTCATGCTTTTAAACCAAGTAATGAATTGTACGCATATCCACCTAAGTTTTTTGTTAGAGTACCGACATTCGATAATTTTAGAGATTTATTCTTTTTAGCATCTGAATCAGGAATACCATTCAGTCGTTATTTATTTAATAGTGTTTTAGTTACTGTTATCGGTGTTTTCTTAAGTGTTTTAATTACCTCTTTAGCAGCTTACTCAATGTCTAAATTAAAATTTAAAGGGAAAAAAGTTCTCTTTGAAATCAATAACTTAGCTTTGATGTTCGTGCCAATTGCTGTCACAATACCGAGATATTTGACGATTGCTAAAGTAGGGTTAATCGATAATTACTTAGTATTAGTTTTACCTTTAATTGCGATGCCAGTTGGCTTATTCCTGGTTAAGCAATTTATTGATCAAACTCCAAACGAGCTGATTGAATCAGCGAAAATTGATGGGGCAAGTGAAATGCAGATATTTATAAAAATTATTGTTCCAATTATTGCTCCAGCATTAGCTACAGTCGGAATTTTGTCATTCCAGTTAATCTGGAATGATACCTTGGGATCAACTCTTTATGTTAATGATGAATCATTGAAAACTTTAGCCTTTTACTTTTCGACCTTAGCTTCAAGAACTGGTAATACGGTAGCTGGTCAAGGGATAATGGCTGCGGCATCATTAATAAGTTTCTTACCGAACATTATTATCTTTATAATCTTACAAGGTAAAGTCATGAATACTATGGCTCATTCAGGTATCAAATAATGAAGAAGTTAATGATTGTCCTGGTTATGTTCCTAATTATCAGTTGTTCGTTCGGTATAACTGTTGGAGCTGAATCAGGAGTAAGATACGATACATTTACAATTTCTAATGGGCGGTTTGTTCCTACACAAACTGCTTATATGGCTTTGACTAATCGTACCGAAGTATACGATGAACCTTTAAATAAACCAAACGATATCTTTATCGATAAAGATAATTATGTTTACATTGCGGCAACAAACACCGATACAGCAACTGGTAAAATCATTAAATTCAGTTTGCAAAATCAAGATGTCACAGTTTTTGGTGCAGATTATCTAATTAATCCAACCGGTGTTTACGTTGATGATTCCGGTTTCATCTATGTCGCTGACCGCGGTGGCGGAAAAGCGTATAAATTAGATCCGTCAGGTGCAATCGTTCAAGAATTCACAAAACCAAATTCACCATTGTTTGGTAATGATGAATTCCAACCAAAGAAGATAGTTACCGATAATAGTGATAACGTATATATTTTAAATAATGGCTCTAGGGGCCTTGCTCAATTCACTCAAGATAATGAATTTTTAGGTTATTTTGGTACTAACTCAATTCAACCTTCTTTTAGAACGGTTTTACAATTCATCTTCTTTACAAAAGAACAAAGAGATAATCTTTATCTTTTATCACCAGCGGAAATTTCCAATGTCGCAATTGATGATCGCGGCTTGATTCATACCGTTACCTTAGGGGAAGAATCAACTGGTGTTAAACGTTTAAACATCAACGGCGATAATTTGTTAGGAGAAGTTTATAACCTTCCAGATCTCCAAGATGTCTATGTCGGACCTATTGGCAATATTTATACCATTACAAAATCTGGATATATTTACGAATATGATATTGAAGGCAATTTACTGTTTGCTTTTGGTGGTCAGGATGAAAGTAATCAGATTCAAGGATTGTTTAATGTACCTTCAGCTATCGCAGTTGATGATGCATATAACCTTTATGTATTAGATGGAGCTAGTAACGAACTGCAAATCTTTACACCAACTGATTTTGCAGACATGGTCCATTATGCTCTATATCTTTATCAAGACGGACGTTATATTGAAAGTAGAGATCCTTGGCTTGAAGTCTTAAAAATGAATGATATGTTTGACTTAGCGCATAAAGGTTTAGGTAATGCGTATTACAGTTTAGGTGAATATGATTTAGCAATGGCTGAATACGAAAAAGCGATGGATCAAACTGGCTATAGCGATGCCTTCTGGGAAGTTAGAAATGCTTATCTAATTGATAATGTTTGGATAATTTTAGTTTTCTTCTTTACATTCCTTGTTGCTTATGTTGTCAATTTAAAAGTGCGTTATTCAAAATACATTTTCGCACCAGTAAAAAAAGCCGTTAGATATTTGAGGTCAAAATCAAGGATTATAGACGAATGCTTGTACTTATTTACTTATTTAAAAAATCCTTCGGAATCGACCTATTATATCAAACGTGAAAATCGTGTTGGGTATTTACCGGCGACAATCGTCCTTTTAATTTACTTTGCTCTATACTTAATTTACATTTATAATTTTGGCTTTTTATTTAATCCAAGAGTTGTTGCTAACATTAATATTGTTGAAGAAATAATGAAGGTTTTCTTG
>JAVVFA010000033.1:0-11689 GCA_032251215.1 Candidatus Izemoplasmatales bacterium | reverse complement strand
AAACTTCATCGCGACTCACATATTTAGGGTTTGAAGCAGCAACATGCATAGCGATGTTTTTTGCAACTTCAGCGTTATCACCATTGATAAGAGCTAAAGAAGCAATTTTTCCGCCCATATGTACATAAGCTCCAAAAGTTTGGTTGTCATTTTTTTCAACTAATTCATATCTTCTGAAAGTTAAATTTTCACCGATAGTAGAAACTTGTTCGAAAAGAAGTTCTTGTAATGGTTTTCCATTAACATTTGTCGCTAAAGCTAATTCATTAGTTTCCGGTTTGCTTTTAAGCAAAGCGTCACCAATTAAATCTACTAAAGCTAAGAATTTATCGTTTTTAGCAACGAAGTCCGTTTCAGAGTTAAGTTCGAAGATAATCGCAGTGTTGCTATCAACTTTAACGTCACAAGCTCCTTCAGCAGCTATTCTTGATGCTTTTTTAGCAGCTTTGGCGATTCCTTTTTCTCTTAACCAATCAACTGCTTTATCTATGTCACCGTTAGTTTCGACTAATGCTTTTTTACAATCCATTAATCCGGCTCCGGTTTTGTCTCTTAGTTCTTTTACTAATTTAGCACTAATATCCATATCTATTCCTCCTGATTTACACATATTTAATATATCATATTTTAATTATCTTTACAACAGGTTAACTCTTTAAAAAGGGAGCATTTTTGCTTGCTCCCATAATTATTAAAGTGCTGTTTTTATAAGTTCGATTAATTCTGCTTTTCTTAAACTTGAGTAGCCACTAAGGTTATGTTCTTTAGCTAATTCTTTAAGTTCTACAACAGTTTTTGCTTCCAAATCTTCTTGTGTTAATTTACTTGGAGCAGCTACTTCAGGCTTAACTTCTGCCTTTGGCGCTGGTTTAGTTTCTTCTTTTTTAGGTTGAGAAGTAACTTTTACCACAACTGGTTTAGCAGCTGGCTTAGCAACTGGCTTAACAACTGGCTTAACAACTGGCTTAACAACTGGCTTAACAACTGGTTTTTTGTTTTCAATAACTTCTTCAACTTCTTCAATATTTGTATCTTTCGAAGTAGTGTTTTCTTCATTTTCACTGGCGATTACGCTTTGACCACCTGAAGCTTCGATAACTGCATCAGCTAATTTGTTAACGATTAATCTTACTGAACGTAAAGCGTCATCATTAGCTGGAATAATATAATCTACTTCATCTGGATCACAGTTTGTATCAACAATACCGAATACTGGAATATCTAATCTTCTAGCTTCTAAAATAGCATTTCTTTCTTTTCTTGGGTCGATGATAAACAAAGCTTCTGGCGTTTTACGCATATCTTTGATTCCACCTAAGAATTTTTCTAAACGTGCCATTTCTTTTTTGAGATTGATAACTTCTTTTTTCGGTAAAACATCAAAAGTACCATCTTGTTCCATCTTGTAAAGATCATGAAGTTTCTTAATTGACTTTTTGATAGTTTTGAAGTTTGTTAGCGTTCCACCTAACCATCTTTGGTTAACGTAGTATTGCCCTGAACGTTCTGCGGCTTCTTTGATAGGATCTTGAGTTTGCTTTTTAGTTCCTACAAACAACACCTTTCCACCTTCAGCTACAATATCGAATAAAGCTTTGTAAGCTGTATCGATTAGATCGCTAGTTTTTTGCAAATCGATAATGTGAATACCATTTCTAGAAGTGTAGATGTATTTAGCCATCTTAGGATTCCATCTTCTTGTTTGATGTCCGAAGTGCACCCCTGCTTCAAGCAAGGCTTTCATTGAAATAACTCCCATTTTTTGTTTCCTCCTTTTTGATTTTTTTAGCCTCCACTTACTCTACATTACTACCCACCACAAATTGTGGCTCTAGAGTAGATAATTCATAAGTGTGTGTATTTTTTACGGCTCTTGTATTTTATCAAATTTTCCTATTAAAATCAAGTATTATTTACTGGTGTTGATCTGTTATATGACATTATTTTTGTTTTATCAAACATTTCAAGAAAAAGGATTAGTTTCCTGTAGAACCTAATCCGCCTAATCTTTTAACTTCAGTTTCATCATTGTCGATTGTTAAGTATTTCATGAATAATCCTTGAGCAATTCTTTCGTGTTTTTTAAGCAAAACTTTTTCAGTTCCATAGTTATATAAGATTAGCATAATCTCACCTTCATTATCAAGATTATTATAGTAATCTGAATCGATAATTCCAACAGAATTCAACTTAACTAGATGTTTTTTAAAGGATAACGAACTCCTAGGATAAACCTGTAAGACTTCATCTTTACCCATGAAAGCCTTGATGCCAGTCGGAACAAATTTAAAATTGTTCGGTTCAATGACAGTATCTTTAGCACAAGCTATATCATAACCAGCACTGCCCATAGTTTTTCGTTCTGGCAATAAGATATCTTGATTATAATATTTGCTAACTATTTCAAATCCACGTGTTTTCATATTCAAAATCCTCCTATAGATGGCCAGCACCGGTCTGTTTAATTTGTTTTTGCAACTCTTTTTCCGCTTTTGCTAGTTCAATGTTTCTTTCGCGATTTTCTTCCATGCGATTTTTTCGAATCTCCATCAGATTCTCCATCGCACTTTCTTTTGAATCTCCGATAAAAGCATCTTGGGCAATTACAGTAATTGTATTATGATGATTTTCAACCACACCATTAATAACAACTACATAATAAACTAAATTATCTTGGGCTAATTTTATATAGCCTGTATCAATAGTTGAAATAATTGGAAGATGGTCGGTTAAAATCGCATAGTCGCCATTATTAGAAGCCGAAACTATGATTGAATTAACAGTTTCGTTATAAAGTTCGCCATCAGGGGTAACTATGGAAATTTTCATGATTTAACCACCTCTATTTCATTTTTTCAGCTTTTTTTACCGCTTCCTCAATGCTACCGACAAGGCGGAAAGCATCTTCAGGCAAATGATCATATTTACCTGAAAGTAACTCTTTAAAACCTTTAATTGTATCACTTACTTTAACAAAACTACCTTTTTGACTAGTGAATTGTTCTGCCACATGGAAGTTTTGTGAAAGGAATAATCTAATTCTTCTTGCGCGATGAACAACTAACTTATCTTCTTCACTAAGTTCGTCCATACCCAAGATAGCAATAATATCTAATAAGTCGTTATATCTTTGTAAGGTTCTTTGAACTTCACGGGCTACTTGATAATGTTCTTCACCAACAATTTCTGGGGTCAATGCTCTTGAGGTTGATGCTAATGGATCAACCGCAGGATAAATCCCTTCTTCAGAAATCTTTCTTGAAAGGTTGGTTGTAGCATCAAGATGAGTAAATGTTGTAGCAGGTGCAGGGTCAGTATAATCATCTGCAGGAACATAAACTGCTTGAATTGAAGTAATTGAACCTGATTTAGTTGAGGTAATTCTTTCTTGTAATAGCCCCATATCAGTAGCTAGAGTTGGTTGATAACCAACCGCTGAAGGCATTCTACCCAAAAGTGCAGAAACTTCTGATCCTGCTTGAGTAAACCTAAAGATATTATCAATAAACAACAACACGTCTTGTTGTTCACTATCGCGGAAGTATTCCGCCATAGTAAGTCCTGAAAGTCCTACTCTCATTCTTGCTCCAGGTGGTTCATTCATTTGACCAAAAACCATTGCGGTTTTCTTGATAACTCCAGATGCTTTCATTTCGTAATATAAGTCATTACCTTCTCTGGTTCTTTCACCAACTCCGGCAAAAACGGAAATACCGCCATGTTCTTGAGCAACGTTATTGATTAATTCTTGAATTAAAACCGTTTTCCCAACTCCGGCTCCACCGAATAATCCGATTTTACCACCCTTGATATAAGGAGCTAATAAATCAACAACTTTAATACCTGTTTCTAATATCTCTGTTGTCGCATTCAAATCTTCCAGTTTAGGAGCTGGTCGGTGAATTGGTAACGTCTCATAATCACCTTCGAGCGGTTGCCCGTCAATCGGCTGACCAAGAACGTTAAAAATTCTACCTAAAGTAATTTTGCCAACAGGAACTGAAATCGGTTTTCCCGTGTCAATTACTTCCATGCCTCTTGTTAGACCGTCTGTTGAATCCATTGCTATGGTACGTAAAATTCCACCACCTAAAAACAAAGATACTTCAAGAGTCAAATTAATTTTAACCCCGTGATTATCTTTAGCAGGAACTTTTATTTCTAAAGCGTTATTGATTTGTGGCATCTCTTGATTGAACTCGACGTCAACCACAGGACCCATTACTTGTACTATTTTTCCCTTGTTAGGCATACATCCTCCTAATTAACTGCATTAGCCCCACCAATAATATCGGTGAGTTCAATGGTAATTTGAGCTTGTCTAGCTCGATTATAAATTAAATTTTGCTTGTGAATAATTTCTTTAGCATTATCTGTAGCGTTTTTCATCGCTGTCATTCTAGAAGCATGCTCAGCTGTTTTTGCATCAAGAATAATGCCATAAAGTGTATTCTCAAGATAAATCGGTAATAACTGATTGATAACATCTTCAGTTGAAGGTTCAAATATATAGTTTGAAACCATGTTTTTTTCTTTTATTAAATCCGTAATTGGCAACAAGACTTCATCCCTTACTACTTGAGTTATAGTATTGATATAATCGGAGAAAATCATAACAATTTTATCCACTTCACGAGATAAATAAAGATTTATAAAAGCTCTAGACATAGCTTGAAAATCAATGAATTTAATATCGTCTCTAGAGTTAATTGATTCTTTATTCAACATTGAATAACGTTTTTTCTTACAATAGCTATAAGCTTTGTAACCGATAGTACCGACTATGAATTCATGTTCATCTTGTTTAATCAAATTCTCAAAATATTTAAGGATTTGACTGTTATAAGGACCAGCTAAACCTCTGTCACTTGTGACTAAAATATATCCCACTTTTTTAATTTCTCTAGTCTCTAATAAAGGGTGATTATATTCTGGGTTAGTTGATATAACATGTTCTAAAAGTTGTTTAATTTTATTTTTTATCGGTTGAAATGCTTTGAATTTCTTTTCTACTTTTCTTAACTTAGAAGCAGAAACCATATTCATAGCTTTTGTAATCTGTGAAGTTTTTTTAGTTGCTTCAATACGCTTCTTAATATCTCTTAATGAAGCCATATTTTTCCTCCTTGATTACAAGAAATCTTGAGTGAATTTATCGATTGTTTTTTCAAGTTCTTCGCGATTTGTCAAATCTTTAGTGTCTTGAATTTCTTTTAGTAAAACTTTAGCTTCTTTGTCAGTTGTAAAAAATTGATGAAGTTCTTCTTCATAACGTTTGACGTCTGTAATTTTCACTTGATCTAAATAACCATTAGCTAAAGCAAAAATACTTAGAGCTTGAAATTCAAAAGGCATTGTTTCATGAAGACCTTGTTTCAAAATTTCTACAGTTCTTTCTCCACGATCTAATTTTGATTTTGTTGCATCATCTAAGTCAGAGCCAAATTGAGTAAATGCTTCAAGTTCACGATAACTTGCCAAGTCAAGTCTTAAAGTACCACTAACTTTTTTAATTGCTTTATGTTGTGCAGCTCCACCTACTCTAGATACGGATAAACCAGCGCTAATCGCTGGACGAATGCCAGAGTAGAACAGTTGAGATTGCAAGAAGATTTGTCCGTCTGTGATAGATATTACATTGGTAGGAATATAAGCTGAGATGTCGCCTTCTTGAGTTTCAATTATCGGTAAGGCTGTAATAGAACCTCCACCTAATTCATCACTTAATTTCGCTGCTCTTTCTAAAAGACGAGAATGCAAATAGAAAACATCTCCAGGGAAAGCTTCTCTACCTGGCGGTCTTCTCAATAACAAGGATAACTCACGATAAGCTATCGCGTGTTTAGTTAAATCATCATATATTATTAGAACATGTTTGCCAGCAAACATGAATTCTTCAGCAATTGAAACTCCTGAATAAGGAGCTAAATAAAGAAGAGGTGCAGGATCTGAGGCACTAGCGGCAACAATAATTGAGTATTCCATCGCTCCGAATTGTTTTAATGTTTCATAAACATTTAAAACGGTTGATTGTTTTTGGCCAATAGCGACATAGATACAAATAACGTCTTTACCTTTTTGATTGATAATTGTATCGACAGCAATTGATGTTTTACCAGTTTGCCTATCACCAATGATTAATTCTCTTTGTCCACGTCCGATTGGAACCAAAGCATCAAGAACCTTAATACCAGTTTCTAATGGTTGGTTAACTGATTGACGTTCGATTACACCCGTAGCTTTTCTTTCGATTGATCTTGTTTTTTTAGTATCAATTTTTCCTAAGCCATCCAAAGCTTGACCCAAAGGATTGATTACTCTGCCGATTATTTCTTCACCAACGCCAATTTCTAGGATTTTTCCAGTGGCTTTTACTTCCATACCTTCTTTTACTAAAGTAGAGTCATTAAGAAGAATAGCACCAACGTGATTTTTCTCTAAATTTTGGACTAAGCCAAATACTCCATTAGGAAAAATGAGTAATTCTCCTGACATCGCTTTGTCAATACCATATACCAAAGCGATACCATCACCAACGGAGATAACAGAGCCTACTTGTTCAGTTTTAATTTGTTTTTCATATTTTTTAATCTGCTCTTTGAGTAAAGAACTGATTTCCAAAGCATCTATTTTCAAGTTAGTTACCTCCTAATAATGTTTGTTTCATCGATTCTAGAGAAGAATTGATGGTTTGATCTATGACATTGTCTTGATATTCTAATTTAATTCCACCGATAATTGATGAATCAATTGTTTGGTTAATTTTTATTTTTTTTAAGAGCTTTAGTTCCAAACTCTTTTTTATTTTTTTAATGTTTAATTCTGATAATTCAACATTACTAGAAACATTAACTTCAACTACTTGATTCATATCATGAATTAAATCAAGGTAAGCATAGGTAATTGTTTCGATTAGCTCCATACGATCATTATCAATAACTACTTTTAAGAAGTTGATTAGTAATTTATTTTTACAAACTTTATCGATTACATTATGTTTATCTTCATCATCAATTCTGGGATGAAGAAAAAACTGTCTGGTTTCTCCAGAAAGTGATTCAGTAAAACTTTTAAGTTCTTGATATACTTCATCAATTTCTTCGCGTTCTAAAGCTAGCAAAAAAACTGCCCGAGCATACTGTCTTTCAACATCGGTCATGATTTTCCACTTCTTTCTAAGTCATCGACAAGCATATCTTGATATTTCGTTTCATCGACTTCTTTTCTAATAATCTTTTCAGCCATTAAAGCAGCTAAATCAACAGTTTCTTTTTGTAAAGAGGCTTCAGCTTTAATTCTTTCAGCTTCAATTTCTTTTTTAGCGCGTTCCATCATTTGATCAGAAATTTCTTTAGCTTTTTCAACAATTCTTAAATGTTCTTGCTCAGCTTTTTCTTTCGCTGAATCTAAATATCCTTTAGACTTTATTTTAAGTTCATTGTATTCGGTTTCCCGTTTTTCTTTTAAGGTCTTAGCTTCGATTAATTCATTCTTAGCTGATTCCATTTCCTGATCCATGATGTTTTTTCTTTTGTCTAAAAAGTCGGTAATTTTCCCCCAAAAGAAATATTTTACTATCACAACTAAAATCAACGTTGCAGCAATTTGAATAATCATATCTAAAAGATTAACTCCTAATGCAACATCTATGATTTCTTGGACAGCTTCCACCATTCTATCAATTACAGGCATAATCGCCCTCCTATAAATCTAGAGTCTTTATTATTTTCCAATCAATATAAACGCAACTAGCAATGCATAAAGACCGGTAGTTTCAGCAACCGCTTGAGTAACTAAAGTTGTCACAAGAATCTTTCCTTGAGCTTCTGGTTGACGTCCAACTGCTTCAGCAGCTTTACCAGCTGCGAATCCTTGTCCAATCCCAGGTCCTAGGCCAGCTACAACCGCTACACCAGCACCTAAATAAGCCATACCACTAGAAAAATATTGATTATACTCTGTTGCAAAACGTAATACTGAATCAAAAATCATTCCAAACATATTAATTCCTCCTATTTTTTTCTAAGCATCTGTCGCCATAGAAATATTTACTGTTGTTAACATAAAAAATACAAAAGCTTGAATTAATCCAAAGAATATATCAAAAATTGCATGTAAGAATAATCCAGCTATAATTCCTAAAGTCCAATGTAAAGCTGCATAAACCATTGTGGCTATAACCGCTCCACCCATCAAATTGACGAATAAACGTAATCCCATTGAAAACGGTGTTGCTATTTCACCTACCAAATTAATCGGTAGCATTAATATTGCCATCGGTTTTACTGGACCTAACAAACCATCAACCTTTTTAATTACACCAAGATACTTAAATTCAGCTATTTTTAAAACGAAAAAGGTCATAACCGAGAAGGAAAGTGCTACCCCTAAATTAGAAAGTGGTGCATTCAAGCCAAACAAAGATATTGTATTAGCAAAAGCTAAAAAGACAATGATTGTAAATAAGTATGGAGCAAAAAACCGATATGGTTTTTCTTGTACATAACTTTTCACCATTTTATTAAACGCTTCTACTACTAAGATGCAAAACAATAAGAAGCCTTTAGGCATTTTATGAGGGTCAAGTTTTTTGACCTTTAAGCCGACAATTATAAATACAATTGCTAGAAAAGTTACGACAATTAAAGTAGATATTACTTGAGGAGATAGATTCTCAAAAAACGTAAACTTAATCATCTTCTTGATTCTCCTTATTCGCAAAGATTAAAGTTACAGGGAATGAAATTATTCTAAATGTAAGCAAACCGATGAAAGTAAAGTAGATATTCCATTCTTCTGGATTTTGATAAGCTATAAACAAGATTAGAGCGAAAAATAGAAATTTAACAAAATACATGATGATATGCCTTGATTTTATTTTTTCAGGTCTATTCTTGTAGATGTTTTTCATCAAACGGTAGTTTAGTGAATTCATCAATAAACTACTCGCTGTACCAAGAATAAAACTAAGTACCCAATCAATGTTTTGTGTAACAAGATATAAAATTAAGGAGAACAAAATGGCATAAGGCCATGAAAATAAAAATATTTTTTCAATCAGATCTTTTTTCTTCATTTTCTTCTTCTCCTTTACTATATTTTAAAGCTCTCTTAATGAAGTTGCTAACACCGGCAAATATACCGATAACAACAAAAATGTAAACAAAAAGCACTTTGTCGCTAAATAGCCATTGGTCTAAATATTTACCAATAAAATAGCCAATAACCATAGCTACAAAAGTTTCAATAAAAAATTGAATAACCAAATTAAAGATAAAAAAAGTCGATTTATCTTGTTTGTTACTCATATTTATTTTGTTCCAAAAAGTCGATCGCCACAATCACCTAAACCAGGAACAATATAACCAACTTTATTTAACCCAGAATCAATCGATACCATATAGATATCAACATCAGGATGTTTTTCTTGTAAAGCTTTAACACCTTCAGGACATCCTACAATCCCGACATATCTGATGTCCTTAGCACCCGCTAATTTTACTCTGTCAATAGCTGCTATAACAGAACCGCCAGTTGCTAGCATTGGATCGACCACTAAAACTGTCGCATTAACAATTTCTTTAGGAAATTTAGAATAATATTCATGCGGCATCAAAGTTTCTTCATCTCTATAAAGACCGATATGCCCAACTTTAGCAGTAGGAATAACTTTTTGTATTCCATCAACCATGCCAAGTCCAGCTCTTAATATTGGAACAATAACCACGTCTTTTGCTAATATTTGCGCCTTGGTTTTGGCAATTGGTGTTTCAATTTCTATTTCTTTGGTTTCTAAATCTCTAGTGATTTCAAAAGTTACCAAAGATCCGATTTCATTAACATTTTCTCTGAATGTCTTTGTATCGGTATTTTTATCGCGAATAATACTCATCTTATGTTGGATTAATGGGTGATCAAAAACTACAACTTTACTCATTCGGCATCCTCATACTTTCTTATTTTATCAACACGAGTTTGATGTCTTTCCTCAGAAGATTTAGAAGTTTCCATAAAGATTTTTAAGAAACCTAAGACTTCTTCAATCGAATTAACTCGCGAACCAAAAGTGATAACATTTGCGTGATTATGTGTTTTAGAAGATTCAGCAGTAAAATTAGTAGAGACTACTGCGGCTCTAACACCTTTAACTTTGTTAGCTGCAATACTCATGCCAATTCCGGTTCCGCAAATAAGAATTCCAAATTCAACTTTTTCCATACTTACAGCTTTTGCAACTAATACAGCAAAATCCGGATAATCTGACGCTTCACTTGAATCGGTTCCAAAATCCATCACTTCAAAACTTTGTTCTTGTAAATAACTGACTATAGCTTGTTTATACTCAAAACCCGCATGATCAGCACCTATAGCTATCTTCATAAATTCATCACTCCTTCACTAAATTTATACCATAACAATTATAGCAAATTTGAAAGTTAATTACAATTATAATATTGTTATACTAAAAAAAGAAAATTATCGTTATTTAATGATAATATCTCCTTGTCTTAAAGTTATTTTATTGATTGTATCATAGACAGTTGAAGCCTCAGAATTCAAATCTCCTCCATCAACAATATAGTCAACTCGGGTTTCGTATTTTAAGACATTATCGAATTTAATAATTGCTGGTTCTGAACTTAGATTCAAACTGGTCACTACCATCGGTCCAAACTTTTTTAGTAAATTAAGGCTAATTTCGTGATTGGGAATTCTCACACCAACACTATCTTTATTGGCAGTTATGATATCAGAAATATTTTTGTTTTTTTTGAAAATTAAAGTCAACTTGCCTGGCCAATATTCAATAAGTTTTTTATCCAAAACGGTATCTTCATCAACAACATTCTTAACCATTCCTATGGTAGAACATAGAATTGCCATCGGTTTTGAGTAATCTCTTTGTTTAATTTCAAAAATTCGTTTTACCGCTTCTAAATCATCATAAAGGCATCCAATCCCATAAACGGTATCGGTTGGAAAGATAATGATTTTGCCTTTTAAATTAATATCTAAATAATTACTAGTATTAAGTATCATGATTTTACTCCTTTTAAAATAATTCTAAAATCTCCAAAGGATTTTCTACTATCTTATTAGCCCCAGCATTAATAAGTTCTTCTTCTTTTCTGAATCCCCATAAGACGCCAACACTATAAAACCCAGCATTATTAGCGGTAAACATATCGGTTTCAGTATCGCCAACATACAATATTTCCTCAGGGTTAAGCTTTAGATTAGCAATTAAATCACTGGCCGAATCGGGATGAGGTTTAGGTAAAAACTCTTCTTTTTTCCCGTAAACTAAATCGAAAATATCGTCGCCAAAATAATGTTTGATGACTTCGATTGTTTGGCTGTGAGGTTTATTAGATAAAACATTGAGGGAAATACCAATTTGTTTTAATTCTGTTAAAAGCTCAGTTATTCCTTCGTATATTTTTGTATTTACAGTTGATTGCTTAACATAGACATCATAATAACCTGACTTTAATTTATAAAATGCTTCAGAATCGATATTTCCAACATTAATGACTTGCTTAATTAAGTTATCAACACCTTTACCGACAAAATATTTATATTCTTCTGTAGAAAATTCTGAATAATTATATTTCCTTAAAACCTGATTTAATGTTTCTTTAATATCTTCTATCGTATCTAACAAGGTACCATCTAGGTCAAATATTAC
>JAVVFA010000032.1:0-11736 GCA_032251215.1 Candidatus Izemoplasmatales bacterium | reverse complement strand
GGCTTAAGCCATATGTTGATATTCCAATAAAAATCACCGGATTAAGACCGGGAGAAAAACTTTTTGAAGAATTATTAGTTGATAAAGAGAGTAATATAAAGACTAAAAATAAAATGATTTACATAGAGAAATTAGATAATGGTAAGAATATTGAAGATGAAACCAATGAGCTATTAAATAGCTTTGAAGAATTAAATAATTTAGAAGTTAAGTACTTATTAAAGAAATTCGTTACGACTTATACTGTTGATGAAAAACAATAACAAGGCATTCAAATTGCCTTGTTTTTTCTTGATGGTTAAACTATTATTTTTCTTGAATATTTGTTATAATAACTAATAGGAGATTTGATATGAAATTAAATGTAGGCGATAAGTTAAAACTTGATATAAGAAAGCAAGGAATAAACGGAGAAGGTATAGGCTATTATCAAAAAGTAGCCGTTTTTGTTCCTGGAGCGATTCTTAAAGAAATAGTCAATGTAGAAGTAGTAAACAGCTTCGATAATTACGCTATAGCCAAAATAATTGATATTGAACGTATTTCTAATCGCCGTATAACACCTCCTTGTAAGTATTATGAAGATTGTGGAGGTTGTCATCTTCAACACATCGATTATAAAGAACAGTTGAAGATTAAACAATCAATTATCAAACAATCCTTAAGAAGATATACCAATGTTGACATCAATAAAATCAACATTAATAAAACTATAGGAATGGACAATCCATTTTATTATCGAAATAAATCGCAAATGCCTTTCAGAAACACAAATTTTGGATTAGCCTTAGGTTTTTTTAAACCGAATTCCAATCATTTTGTCTTTGTTGATGAGTGCATTGTCCATAGTGAAGAAATCAACAAAATCAATCGACATGTACTTAAATTAATGAGAAAATATCATCAAAAAGCTTTTGACTTACGAAATAAAGAAGGAATACTTTATTATTTGGTTGTAAGATATTTAGAAAAAACAGAAAGTGCAAGTGTCTTATTTATTGTTAAAAAGCCAGATAAAATCTTAAATACTATCGCCAAAGAATTAATCAGCGATATAAAAACAATAAAATCTGTAAGTTTCAGTATTCACAATCCAAAAAGTAATCTTGTCATCAGCGATAAAGTTCATATATTAGCTGGAGAAGATAAAATTGATGAAAAGTATGAAAAATATAATTTTAAGATTTCGCCTGATGCATTTCATCAGATGAACACTTTACAAATTGATAAAATGTATAAACTTATAATTGATTTAGCTAATATAGAAAAACATATGACAATATTTGATTTGTATTCAGGTATAGACATTACATCAATATTATTATCTGAACAAGCAAAGAGGGTTTATGCAATTGATTATTCAGAAAGTTCAATTGAAAATGCTTGGATTAATGCAAAAATTAATGGCGTTAAAAATATTCAATATATCCAAGATCATGTAGAAGGAGCTTTACCAAAACTTATTTCAAGAAATATTAAACCAGACATATTAGTACTCGATCCACCGAGAAGTGGTATGAGTGATGCCGTAATTGATACGGTTCGTCAGGTTTTACCAAAACAAATTATATATGTATCGTGTAATCCATCAACTCTTGCGAAAAATATCAGTGATCTAACTGATAAATACCGAGTGATAAGCATAAATCCTATTGATATGTTTCCGCAAACTGCAAGTGTCGAAAGCTTAACTTTACTGGAATTAAAATAAGAGGAGGATATGCAGATGTTAACTGATTTAGAAATTGCTCAAAAAGCGAAAATGCAGAAAATTGATAGGATTGCCGAAAAAATCGGGTTGAAAACTGACGATTTGGAGTTGTACGGAAATTATAAAGCTAAGGTTAGCTTTGAAGCGATTAATCGCTATAAAGATAACCCTAGAGGAAAAATTATTCTTGTGACTGCTATTACCCCTACAAAAGCTGGTGAAGGCAAATCAACAACGACGATAGGTTTAGGAGATTCAATAGCAAAACTAGGTTTTTCAACAATGATTGCTTTAAGAGAACCATCATTAGGACCCGTGATGGGAGTTAAAGGTGGAGCTGCTGGTGGCGGTTATGCTCAAGTAGTACCAATGGAAGACATTAATCTCCATTTCACCGGGGATATTCACGCAATAACAGCAGCGAATAATTTGATAAGCGCTGTAATTGATAATCATTTGTTCCATGGTAATGAACTAAATATCGATCCAAAAAAAGTTATCTGGAAAAGAGCTATGGACATGAACGACCGTTCTTTAAGAAGAATCCAAGTAGGATTATCGATGAAAAAAGAAACACCGAGATTTGATGCTTTTGATATAAGTGTTGCTTCTGAAGTTATGGCAGTTTTATGTTTATCAAAAGATATTGAAGATTTGAAAACAAGAATTTCCAGCATGGTAGTAGCTTATAACGCTAAAGATGAACCAGTAACTGTCGGCGACTTAAAAGTGACTGGTGCAGTTGCTATGTTGTTGAAAGAGGCGATAAAACCAAATATTGTTCAAACTCTAGAAGGTACTCCAGCGTTAATCCACGGTGGTCCTTTTGCTAATATCGCACATGGATGTAACTCGATTATTGCCACGGATTTTGCGTCTAGAGCTACGGATTTTGTTGTGACTGAAGCAGGGTTTGGTGTTGATTTGGGTATGGAAAAATTTATGGATATTAAAATGCGAACTATGGATACTATGCCTAGTGCAGTTGTTATCGTGGTTTCAATTAGAGCGCTTAAAATTCATGGCGGTGTCAGCGACAAAGAAATGAATGAAGAAAATGTTGAGGCTGTGAAAATTGGTATTGCCAATTTAAAGAAACATATTGAAAGCGTCCAAAACTATAAGGTTCCTTACGTAATAGCTTTAAACAAGTTTTATACGGATACTGACAAAGAAATTGATGCTGTTATGGATTGGGCTAAAAAGAATAATCATGAAATTTCACTTTCTGAAGTATTTGCAAAAGGTAGTGAAGGCGGACTTGATTTAGCAAATAAAGTAGTAAAAAAAGCTATTGAAATGAACAAGAATCTACCACTTTATAAACTTGATTTGGGAATAAAAGATAAAATTGAAAAAATCGCTCAAAAAATCTATGGAGCAAAAGGTGTAAATTATACTGATAAGGCTGAAGAACAAATTGCCCGATTTAATGAATTGGGTTGGGATAAGTTATCTATCTGTATGGCAAAAACACCATTATCATTATCTGATGACGCAAATGTTAAAGGAAGACCTAATGATTTTAAAATTACGGTTAGAGAATTTAAACCATCGATTGGTGCAGGATTCATTGTTGCCTTAACAGGTGCGGTAATGACAATGCCTGGGTTACCTAAACATGGTGCTTATGAGAATATGGATTTAATCGATCAAAAAATAATTGGATTATTTTAATATTGGAGGTTAACTATGAAAAGTGTTCAAAATTTAAAAGAAAAATTAAAAAATCTTGGTTTAGAAATTGCCGAAAAAGCTAAAAGCGGTTATAAAACCGCTCGCGATTCATTGGAGCAAAATCTTCTTAATGATTCTTTGAGAAGAAGATTCAACCTCGAAAATCCTTATAAGTTCATAATTATGGACAGTATGGAAAAAACTTCATTCATCAACGAAATATTACCTAAACATGCTAAAAGATACAATGAAGACGATATATTTATTTTTTATGGCAGTATTTCTGATAATGACATAAAAGAAGGTTATATCATAAAAGATTTAAGTGATGAAACATTATATAAAGTTAAAGAAATCACTATGGTCAAAGTAACTGTAACTTTTGAAAACAATGATTATGAGGTTGATGGTACAGCTGCGTACGGTACAATGCTATGAACAAAAAACAAGAATTTATCGACTTGTATAAAAAATATATAAAACGAGAAGGTTCTAATGAATTGCTAGATTTTTTATTGTCAAACAAAAGTGACTTTTTTGATGCCCCTTGTTCAACTAGATTTCATTTATCTCGTGATGGAGGCTTAGTAGAACATTCAATTAATGTTTATGAATGTCTAAAAGCTTATCTTAATAGACCACGAGTTAAAGAAACTTACGGTTTAGATTATAATGATGAAAGTGTTGCTATTGTGGCGCTTTTGCATGATTTATGCAAAATTAACGTTTATAAAAAAACCACGAGAAATGTCAAAGATGAAACTGGTAAATGGATTCAAGTTCCAAGTTACGATTTTCAAGATGATTTGCCATATGGACATGGCGAAAAATCTGTTTACATCATCTCTGGTTTTATGAGATTATCGAGAGATGAAGCTTTTGCTATTAGATACCATATGGGATTTTCTGATACAGAGAACATAAGAAATGTCGGCGAAGCTTTTAGTAAGTTCCCACTAGCATTCGCTTTATCAACAGCCGACATGGAAGCAACATATTTTATAGAAAAATAAATTAAAAGAACCTATTGAAAGGTTCTTTTCTAAAATGATGAGGAAAATTTATGACCAAGGTTTTTAACGTTACTGAAGGCCCAATATTAAAGAAAATGCTTATATTAGCATTTCCAATCTTACTTACAACCCTTTCGCAAATAGCTTACAATTTAACTGATATTTTTTGGATTGGTCGAGTAGATCAAATTGGTATGATTGAAACTAGTGCAGTAGCTGCGATAGGAACCGCTTCTTACATAACTTGGTTTGCATTTGGATTTATCTTAATCGCTAAGATTGGAACAAGCGTTAAAGTATCTCATGCAGTTGGGCGCAAAGAACTTCAAAATGTTAATGTTTTTGCGACAAACGGCTTATTGTTAGAAGCTTTTTTTGGTATCTTGTTCTCAGTTTCTGTAATTCTATTCAAAGAAGAATTTTTAGCAATATTCAATATTAGTACTCCGCAAATTATTGAATATGCGTTAATGTATATTCCAATAATTGGTGGGTTTTTATTTATTCAATTTATCGTTAATGGTTTTATAGCTGTTAATGAAGGATTAGGACAAACAAGAGTTAATTTATCAATTTTAGCAATTGGTTTTCTATTTAATATGATTTTAGATCCACTATTGATAATTGTATTTAAACTTGGTATTTCTGGAGCAGCAATCGCGACTGTAAGTGCTCAAATAGTAACTTTGACGATATTCATTATCGTTTATAAAAAGCATAATCCTAATTTAAGAGTATTTAGAGTCAAAAACTTTAATTTAGTTGCGACAAAACAAATTATTTCCGTCGGGGTACCTGTAGGTATTCAATCGATGTTTTTTACAATAATATCTATCTATATCGCTAGACAAGTATTTGTTTTTGGACCTAATGTTGTGGCGGCACAAAGAATTGGTGTGCAAATTGAACAATTAACTTGGATGATTGCCAGTGGTTTTCAAACAGCGATTACCGTTTTTGTTGGACAAAACTTTGGCGCAAAAGAATATAGTAGGATTAAAAGAAGTATTTGGCATATCTCAAGTATATTAGTTCCTTACGCTTTAATTATTTCATTGCTATTACTGTTTATCCCAGAAACTTTACTTAGGATATTTATCGATGATGATATAACCGTAAGGTATGGTATAAGGTATTTGCAGATAATCAGTCTAAGCCAAATATTTATGATTATAGAAGGTATTGGTGCAGGGTTCTTTAATGGAATAGGAAAATCATATATTCCATCAGTAGTTGGTATCATCGGAAATTCTTTAAGAGTAGTCTTAGTTATTTTCTTAACTGTTCAATTTTTCGAAGAAGGTATTTGGTGGTCTGTAAATATTTCATCAATTTTCAAAGCCTTGTTTATGATTGTTTTCTTCATTTACATAATTAGACATTTAGAGGATATTAAAAATAATAGATTAGTTATTAAGAAACCAAAGGAAGGTTTATTTCAAGAAATATAAAAGAGAAGTTTTATTAAATTCTTCACAAAAATAGGAGATGTTTTTATGTGGTATGCAATTATTATAAGTTTTGTTATATTAATATTTTTATTTGCTTGTTTGCAAATTGCATTTAGTATTGTTATGCCTAAAACAAGAAAATTAGAGACCACAAAAAGACTGGAGATTGAAAAAGACAAAACACTGTTTGAATTTTATAATTCTTCATTAACAAAAGAAGATTATCTTAAATCTAGGTTCGGTTACTCATTAAAATTATATTACTTTATAAATTCGGAATTCAATAAATACATTGTTATAGTTCATGGTCATACTTACACTCATCACGGATGTGTAAAGTATGCGAGAATGATGTATGAGTATGGATATAACGTAATAACATATGATCAAAGATATCATGGTGATAGCGGTGGTAAGAACACAACCTTAGGTTTTTATGAAAAATTTGATCTTGATGATATTATAAATAAAATTACTCAGGAATTCGGTGAAGACATTTTTATCGGAACCTATGGTGAATCCATGGGAGCCGCTACCATTCTTTTAGAACAAGCTTTAGACAAAAGAGTTAAATTTTGTATCAGCGACTGTGCTTTCTCAGATTTAAAATTATTGATTAAAGAACAAATCAAGTCTTATCATTTGCCTAGCTTCATTTATATTTTTGTGGATTTGTTTGTTAAAGTCATCACAGGAATAAATCTAAAAGAAGTATCGCCAATAACTAGTATTAAAAATTCAACTAAACCTATACTTTTTATTCATGGAGAGCAGGACAAATTTATTAAATATCATCATACAGTAGATATGTATGAATCATATGGTGGGAAAAAGGCATTATTCATCGCGAAAAATCAAGCAACACATGCTTATTCATATTTTAGCGATACTGCTGAATATAAAAATGTTGTTAAGAAATTCTTAGAGGAAAACGTTGATGAAAAAATATAGTTTTAAGTCTAAACTGGGGTATATAACCCTGTTTTCAAAAAATGAGAAAATTATAAAGATTATTTTGAAATCCGAGGAAATATATAATGATCCTCCGAATGAAGCAATGCTTCTTGCAGAAAAAGAAATTTTAGATTATCTTGATAATAAAACTACATCATTTTCTTTCCCGATTGAACTAGAAGGGTCAGATTTTTTCAAAAAAGTGCTCTT
Organism: Candidatus Izemoplasmatales bacterium; assembly: GCA_032251215.1. Lineage (GTDB taxonomy): Bacteria > Bacillota_I > Bacilli_A > Izemoplasmatales > Hujiaoplasmataceae > UBA2289. The sequence continues at coordinate 4,720 of JAVVFA010000032.1, read as the reverse complement.
TAGTATGAAACAAATTCCTTACGGAACTACCTATAGCTATTCAAAACTAGCGGAAAAATCTGGATATAGTAAAGCTGTTAGAGCAGTAGGAACAGTTTGTAAAAATAATCCCCTACCCTTAATAATTCCGTGCCATAGAGTCATTAAAAAAGACGGATTAATTGGTAATTTTAATGGTGGAGTAGAATTAAAACAATATCTTCTTAATCTAGAAAAAAAGTCTTCCAATTAGGAAGGCTTATTTTGTCGTTGCTCTTTCAATAAGTTTTACATCGATGGTTTGGTGAAAATAATCTAGATTTTCGCCATTGATTAATTTCATTATTGTTTTTACTACAGTTTTACCGATAGCATCTGTCGATTGCTCGATTGTTGTAATTTTAGGTTCTAACATACTAGCAAGTTGAATATTATCAAAGCCAACTACTTGAACATCTTCAGGTATTCTTTTATTAGCTCTCTTTAGTGATTGAATGGCTAGCATAGCAATTACATCTGAATCACAGAATATTCCGTCAACGTCTAGATGATTAAAGATTTTATTTTCAATATCATCTGGGTCTGGCGATAAAAACGCTAAGTCATAAGTATAATTCTCAATTCCTTTTTCTTTGAGAATTGACTGGAATCCGGAGGTTCTATCTTGAACTGTAACCAATCCAGAAGGACCTCTGAAATGTAAAATTCTCTTACAACCGCTGTTAACTAACTTTTCAGCCGCTAACTTACCGCCTAAAAAATTATTAGAAGTAATTGAAGGAATGTCATCACTTAAATTGTGATCAATTTCAATCATCGGAATTTTTAATCTCAAATAATCATCAATGCGATTGGTATTGGAAATTAAAATGATGCCGTCTACATTATATTGATCGAAAATTTTTAAGTATTTGGTTTCTTTTTCTGGGTCATCTTTAGAATTACAAATCATCAAACGATAATTCGCATTTATCGTTTCATCTTCGATAACCTCTAATAAATCAGAAAAATAGTAAGAAGTTAAGTGAGGCATAACTACAGCTATTATATGCGATTTTTTTTGGAACAATGATCTTGCTAGTTCATTAGGAACATAATTTAGTTCTTCGATTGCTTGAAGAACTAATTTTCTTGTTTCTTCATTCACATATCCTTTTTGGTTGATTACTCTGGATACTGTCGCAACACTAACGTGAGCTTTCTTAGCTACATCTTTAATTGTCGCCATCCTATCACTTCCTTTATTTGATACTTTAAATTATACATACTTTATCACATTTTTAAAAGCGATTTACTTAAAAACATGTAACTTGTTACATAACATCTGTATTTTAAAGATTTATCTAACCTCTTTATCGTTAATAGTACTTCATTAATGGACATTCAGTGGTAAATATAGTAAAATACAGTAGATAGAAGGAGCGTTATTATGAAAAAAACTAGTACAAAATTAAGAAATTTGGTTATATACCAAATATATGTTAGAAATTTCAGCAAAGAAGGAAATTTCCAAGCAATAATTGACGATTTAGATAGAATTAAGAGTTTAGGCGTAGATGTAATCTACTTGTTACCAATACATCCAATTGGCGAAAAGAATAAAAAAGGTTCTTTGGGTTGTCCTTATTCTATCAGAGATTACAATAAGGTCGATGAAGATCTTGGTGGATTATCTGAGTTTAAAAGATTACTAGAAGAAGCGCACGGAAAGAAACTCAAGGTTATGATGGATATAGTCTTTAATCATACATCTAGAGACTCAGTTCTTCTAAAAGACCATCCGGAATGGTTTTATCATAATGAACAAGGAGTTATTGCCAATCGTGTCGGCGATTGGTGGGATGTAGTTGATTTGGATTACTCTAAAAGTAAAAACCTGTGGTTTGAACTTTTGAATGTTTTGGTATATTATGCAAGAATGGGTGTAGACGGCTATAGATGTGATGTCGCAAGTATGGTTCCGATTGATTTTTGGAAACTAGCTAGAAAACAAGTTAAAAAAGTTAACCCTAAGTTTATGTGGTTAAGTGAATCTGTTCATGGCGGACATTGTAAATATTTGAGAGACCAAGGCTTTGAATGTGCTTCTGAGTCAGAAATTTATCAAGCTTTTGATATGGCTTATGATTATGATATCGAACCTTATATGCAAGGCTTTTTACATGGTGAATCTACACTTAAACCTTATCTAGAAGGTTTAAAAAGACAAGATGAAATTTATCCTGAAAATTATATCAAAATGCATAATATCGAAAACCATGACATTGAAAGAATCGCAAAACAAGTAGATGGCAATATTTCTAAGATAAAAAACTGGAATGCTTTTATGTTTATGCAAAAAGGTGCGGCGATGCTTTATATGGGTCAAGAATACGCAGCTGATATTAAACCGAGTTTGTTTGATAAAGAACTATATAACAAAAATACTGATTTGACTGAATTTGTAACTAAATTAGTGAAACTTAAAAAAAGAAAAATCTTCGCTAGTGGTATTTACTCAATTAATATTCCTGAAGTTGATGGCGTAGCTTATCAAACCTTTGCGGATCAAATAGAAGAATATCACGGCATCTTCAATGTTGGTTTATCTACGGGATTTATTAAAACTAATTTACCTGATGGAAAATATAGAAACTACCTAACTAATAAATATGTTACTGTCAAGGATAGTTTAGTTAAATTATCCGAAGATCCAATAATTATAAAATTTAGAAAATAATTTATATTAAAAACAGAAACTATGGTGTTTCTGTTTTTTTGACATAATGATATAATAAACTACAAAGGATGTGTTACTTTGATTAATGAAGTCAATATAATTGGTGGAGGATTAGCAGGGTCTGAAGCAGCTTATCAATTGGCCAAAAGAAATATAAAAGTTAATCTCTATGAAGTTAAAACAATTAAGAAGAATGAAGCTCAAAATTATGACTCCTTAGCAGAATTAGTTTGTTCTAATTCTTTAAGATCAAATGATGTATTAAACGCAGCTGGTTTAATGAAAGAAGAGTTAAGAAGACTAAATTCTTTATTGATAAAAGTAGCTGATGAATTTCAAGTTCCAGCTGGAAGTGCTTTAGCAGTTGACAGAGAAGGTTTTTCAAACAAGATAACGGAAATACTTAAAAGTAATCCTTTAATCAATATAATTGAAGAAGAGATTAAGAGTATTCCAAAAGGTTTTACTATCATTGCTAGTGGACCTTTAACAACGGAAAACTTAGCTAATGATATTCAAGAATTTATCGGTGATGATATGCTTTATTTTTATGATGCAATAGCTCCGATAATCGAATTTGACTCTATTGATATGAACAAAGCCTATTTTAAAAGCAGGTATGATAAAGGCAGTGCCGATTATATCAATTGCCCGATGACTAAGGATGAATATGATTTTTGGTATAATGAGCTGATAAACGCTAAAACCGCTAAAATAAAAGATTTTGAGTTAAAAGTATTTGAAGGTTGTATGCCATTTGAAGAAATGGCAAAAAGAGGATACAAAACTTTATTATATGGACCGATGAAGCCTGTTGGTCTTGGTAAAGAAGGAGAAAAAAGACCTTTCGCTGTTGTACAACTTAGACAAGATGATTTAAGAAAAACAATGTATAATATCGTTGGTTTTCAAACGCATTTGACTTTTGCGGAACAAAAAAGAATTATTAGATTAATTCCCGGGTTAGAGAACGCAAGTATAATTCGTTATGGTATAATGCATCGAAATACATTTATAAATGCTCCTAATACAATCAATAGTTTTTATCAAGCAAAAAATAGAAATGATCTATTTTTTGCTGGACAAATAAGCGGAGTAGAAGGTTATGTCGAATCAATAGCTTCAGGGTTAGTAGCCGGAATTAATATGAGCAGACTTATTAGAGGTTTGGATTTGGTTGAATTCCCATTAGAATCAGCAATTGGGTCACAAGCTTTTTATATTGCTAATGCACCGGTTGATGAGTTTCAACCAATGAACACTAATTTTGGTATATTTCCTGACCTTAATATTAAGCATAATAAGGGACAAAGAAAAGAGCTTTATTCAAAGAGATCGCTTGAAAGACTTGATGAATTTATAAAGGGTGGCTATATTGAATAATCAAGAAATTATTGAATTTTATCGTGATTATTTACAAAACGAAAAACAGTATTCAGAAAATACTGTTATTTCGTATATGAATGATATTACTTCTCTAATTAACTTTCTTAATAATGAAGACTTGGGTGAATTAAAGTTTACTACCAACCGAATTGCTAAATTTTATATCGCTTATTTACATAATAATTATGATCCTAAATCAATTAGGAGGAAAATATCCAGTGTTAAAACCTTATTTAACTATTTATTAGATGAAGGAATAGTAAAAGATAATCCGTTTAAAAACGTTGTTTTACCTAAAGTAGGTAAGAAATTACCGAAATTTATCTATGAAGATGAAATGATTGATTTTTTAAATAATATCAATACTGACAAACCGATAGGTTTTAGGAACAAAACAATCTTTGAACTATTATATGGATGCGGTTTGCGTGTATCGGAATTAACGAATATAAAAATAAATGAAATTGATTTTGTGAAACAAGAACTATTAGTTCATGGTAAGGGTTCGGTAGAAAGAATAGTACCGATTCATAACCTAGCTATTAGTACGATAAAACAATATCTTTTAGAAGCAAGACCAATATTAAAAGTAAGAAGTGAGAAAGATAACAATTTTGTGTTTATCAATCATAGAGG
>JAVVFA010000031.1:0-11967 GCA_032251215.1 Candidatus Izemoplasmatales bacterium | reverse complement strand
CTAGTAGCGACCGGAACGACCGGACACAAGATTATTGAAGCAACCGGACTAAACATAAGATGCTTTAGATCAGGACCTCTTGGCGGCGATCAAGAAATTGGAGCTGAAGTAGCGAATGGGAAAATCGACCTAATCTTTTTCTTTCGTGATCCGCTAACAGCTCAACCACACGAGCCAGATGTTTCAGCGTTATTAAGATTATCAGATGTTTATAAAATTCCTTTGGCAACAAATATATCTACAGCAGAATTAATAGCTCACGCTCTAGAATAAAGACTCTCATTTTAAGAGTCTTTTGTTTAATATAATCAAAGGTATCATCATTTCATCTTTTAAAAGACCTGCATGAGTAGCTTTATGTATATGCTTAGCATTTTGTAATCTAAAACTATATTTGTCAATTGCTATCGCAAAGAAATCACCTAAAAAGCCTTTTGTTCTAGGGCTTTTTTTGCCTTTTCCAAACAAATTCATTTCTAAAACTTCTTCGCTTTTATATAAAACAAACTTACTTTTGAAGTAATTGTTAAACGTTTTTTCAAAATCTTCAAATTGATTCTCGTTTATATAAAAAGCTGTGGCTCTAGCTTCTATGGCCGGTTGATGTTTGAACATCGAAGTCAAATCTTCATATTCCCATAAATTGATTCCTTCTATATCAACTTGACCATGATCTGCTGTAATAATAACTAAAGTATCTTCATCAATCCCATCATATAATGCTTTTATCGCATTATCTATTTCATTCAAATGATTGGAAATAACTTCCGAAGTAGTTCCATATTCATGAAGAAATGTGTCTAATTTATCCCAATACGAGTAAACAAAATTTTTCTCCTTATTATTGATTGTTTTTAAAATAGTATCAACTTGGTTTTGAATTGTCTTGTGTTCTTTAATTCTAAACTCAGGAAAAATTTCATATGTATTTACACTAGGATTTTTTTTAGTTATTTTATCATAGATATAAGTAATGCTTGCATATTTTTCAGAAACATTATAATTGAATTTGAAATTTTCATCGTAATAATCTTGATTAAGAAAGAAAATAACGTTCTTGTCCTCCTCTAAGACATACTGCTGCCAACCAATCCAACCAGTTACTACTGGAGGTAAACCAGTGATAGCTGTCGTGGTAGCCGCAACAGTTGTTGATGGAAAGACTGTTGTTAATTCATCAATTTTATTTTTAGTTAAAAATCGAACTTGTTCAAGGTGTTTCTTTAATATCTCACTTCCCATAGCGTCAATCAGATAAAAAACAATATTTCTGTAGTCACTTTTAAGAATATCATCCAAATTGTTTAATGTTTTATAACCAGAATCAATATTATATTTTTTCAGTATTGAACTGGTAATATTCAGTAAAGAATGATCATAGTCAGGGAAAACAAGTTTTTTCATATTAAACCACCTTTCTAGTTTTTGGTAAAAATTTAACTTTACTATAAAGATATGCTCCTAAAAATGCCGCTAAAACATTACTCGCTAACATTGCATACCATATACCCATTGGTCCTAAATCCGTATATTTGTTAGCTAGAAGAATCATAGGTAGTCTAAATACCCAAAGTCTTGCAATCGCTAAAACGAAAGACTTTTTTGTTTCTCCACTTCCTTGGAAAGCTGATAGATAATTCTGGAACAACGCCATCAAAGGCAACCCGATACCAATATAAAATACATAAGTAATTGCATGTTGAATAGTATCCGGATCATGACTGAACAATTTAACGATACTTGCACTAAATGGTAACAAAAGACTAATACCTAAAGCCATCATAATAACTGAAAGAATAGCACCTTCTCTAACTGATCTTTTCGCTCTTTTAATATTTTCTGCGCCAACATTTTGGGCAATATAAATTGCTACAATTGACGATATCGCTGAAACAGGAAACATTACCAAAGAATTTATTCTATTACCAATAAAGAATGCTGCAGAAACATCAGTTCCATAAGCGTATATCAAAGAATTTAAAATAACAAAACCAACTGCTTGGATTGATTGCCCAGTTGAAGCTGGTATTCCAATATCGAATATATCTTTAATAATAGTTTTATTGAGTTGCTTTATACTAAAATTAACCGTAATACTTTTTTTGGATCTTAATAAGAAATATATTACTGCAGGTAAAATTGCCACATGAGCTATTACAGTTGATAAAGCAGCTCCTGTAACACCCATTTCAAGAACAAGTACTAAAATCGGAGTTAAAATAATATTTAAAACAATCCCCACTGCATTAATTATAACTGGAGTTGTAGTATCTCCCGTTGCTCTTCTAACCGCTTCAAAAGCGAATATAAGAAACAAGATTGGTAACTCAAAGCTTCTTATTCTTAAGTAAGTAATTGCGTATTCCAGGTCTGACCCTTGAGCGCCCATGAGTCTCAATATATATGGAGCCAGAATGAATGCTAATAAAGCGAAAATAACTCCTAAGAATAAAGCGATATAAACTGTATTATTAGAATACTTTTTAGCACTTACATAATCACCTTTACCTACATATTGACCGATTAACGCATTACCCGCTACACTTAACCCCATTCCAAAGGAAATAAATATAAAGAAGATTGGCCAAGTCAATGCGACGGCACTTTGCATTGAAGTAGCTATTTCTGCTCCTTTTACTTGTCCAAGAAAAATACCATCAACTACATCATGTAATGTTTTTAAGATATTAACCAAAAAAACAGGAAAACTAAGGTAAAGTAATCCTTTCCAAATCGGGTCTTTATATAAAATTATTTGTGTTTTTTGATCAATTTTTGCGTTCATATTTTTACCCTTAAAAATCAATTGTGGCGTACTGTTAAATCAGTACGCCACTAGAATGCTTAAAGCATAATTGTTGTAAGTGGTGCCGAAAGCAGGAATTGAACCCGCAACCTACTGATTACAAGTCAGTTGCTCTACCAGATTGAGCTATTTCGGCATGGTGGAGATTGACGGGCTCGAACCGCCGACCCTCTGCTTGTAAGGCAGATGCTCTCCCAGCTGAGCTAAACCTCCATTTTTCACTCGCATAAAGATTTTACTATTTATTAGTTTTATTGTCAAGAAAAAAATTTTTAAAAAAATAATTTTTATGCAATTGAATTCATCCTGTAAATTTGAGCCAAAAGTCTTTGATTTTTTTTGTAAAAACAGTTAAAACCAGTAGGTCTGCACTGCCTCCAAATGTTAATTGGTTTTTTATACAATAATCATTCAAAGATTTAATTTCATCAATGTTATCGGTATTTAATTTAGTGAACATATCCTTGACCGAATAATAATATTCCAAACTCTTCGCTCTTTTCAAAAAAGAAGTATCTTCTATATTAATTATATAATAAACAAGAGTATTAATTCTACTGTTCCAAGAAAAATCTTTTAATATTTCTAATCCTTCTTGAACATGAATAAACCCTGCTAGAGCCTCTCCTTTTATACCAGATAACTGGTACTTTCTATAAAATATATCTCCATAACTACTAGTTTCATATTTATAGTCTTTAAATAGTATATTTGAAAAATCTTTGCTCAAATCAAAAATGTTTTTTGTTGTGAATTGTGAAATTTTATAACCAAAGCAAGAAACCATTAATCCTAAATTAAATATCAAACCCTTATAAGCGTTGACACCTTTAGTGATTGAAAACATATCTGTTTCAGCCCTTAATCCAATTTCTTGTAAGGCGTGAATTAATTTATTTATGTCTTTAATTTGGCAAGACACGAAAAACATCTCAATTAAATAATGTATAATCGCATTCTTTGCCTCAATCATTAAAAAATAGTCCATATCTTTATGGCTGCCAGAAGAAACTGGTGTCACTAAACCAAATTTAGGATCTAAATTCAATTCCGATAAAATACTAAAATCAATTAACTCATATATTCTTTTTTGATAATATTCATTTGTTTTATCGGTAATATATTCCATAACTTCTTCATATTTATGCTTGTTTGTTCTTACACAATTGAATGCATTATCATCACAAATGTAACATTTTCTTTTTACATTTCTTGATATTTTGCCTTTTTTATTATAAACATCAATATCAACTAACCTACCAAGTTCATGCTTTTCTTCAATCTCAAGAATTTTATTTTTAATACTCAAGGCGTTTCTTTCTTTACAAACAATAATAATAAATGGTCCATCATCATTTGAATGATAATAGTGCTTAGAATCTTTAAATTCATTAATCAAAAAAGTAAAAGCGTTGATAATCATATATGATAGAAAATTTTTTTTATCATAACCAGCTATATTAGCTTTTATAGAAATTACGGTTGAAAAATCAATGAGATATCCATTAATTAGAAGAGCTCTTTCTTCTCTTCCTTTTAAAACTTTTTCTTTAATATCCATTTTTAACTTTTCTTATACAATCGAGGTATGTCCCATCACGATATTCAACGTAGCCAATAATTTGTTCGTCAGTTTCGATTTTATTAGGAACACCTGTTATTTTATGAGAAATTTCAAGCAATTCAGCAATTTCAAAAATAGGAAACTGACTATTTGTTAACTTTTCTCGTAAATCTGTTCTTTTCGGATTAATTGCTATCCCTCTTTCAGTGATAAGTATATCAACATCTGAACCTGGAGTAGTAACTGTCATAACTTTTTCTTTAACTATCGGTATTCTTGATTTAATTAATGGTGATATTATGATGGTTACATTAGAACCGTAAGCAATATCAGCATGACCACCGCTCCCGCCAATCAAATTACCCATAGAATCAGTAGTTACATTTACATTAAAATCCAAATCTATTTCTGTAGCGCCTAAAATAACGAAGTCTAATTTATCACAAACAGGTTCTTTCTCGAATGGATTTCCGTACTCACTAGCTGTCATGGCAATATGATTTTTATTTTTAGCAAATGATGATACAGCTTCTAAATCAAAACATTGTACATCATAAAGTTGCTTAAAAATCCCGCCTTCTAACATATCAACATATGCTTTTGTAATCCCGCCTGAAGCAAATGATCCGATAATATGATTTTTTTTCATTATTTCTTCAACATATTTCACAACAGCTAAAGAAGTTTTCCCTGCACCAGTTTGCATCGAAAAATTATTTTTAATTAGACCTATATAATTCAGCAAATCAGCACAATCTTTTGCGATTTTTAACCCTATTGGGTCTTTTGTTATTTCAGTAGTTCCTGAAACAATTCCCATTCGATCGCCGATAGAATCTACAATCAAAACATAATCAACAAATTTACCATCGAGTTGATAATTTTCTAATTTTTCTACCAAAGTGTCGGTTACTAAAACTACTTTTTTTGCATATTGAAGATCGCTTATACTATATCCTAAAGTGCCACAAGCACTTTTCCCAATAGCTCCATGTCCGTTGCCGAATTTATCAACAACTGGACTTGCGATAAATGCTACATCAATATTTAAATCGCCGCTTTCAATTGCTCTAGCTCTTCCGCCATGAGTATTCATTACTAATTTACCTTTAAGATGTCCTTGACTAATGACTCTCGCTACTTCACCATTTAAATAATTCGTGTGAATCTCATTTACGTTACCATTTTTTATCAAATCAACAAGTTTTGTATAACTAGGAAATATAGAGCTAGGAGCAAAATTTAAACTTCTAATGTCTCTTTTTCCAATTTCTTCCGAAACCATTTGAATTACTTTATCGCCATTTCGTAAATGGTGATGGAAAGATATTGTCATATTTGAATCAATTCCTAAAACATCAAAAACTTCTTCAATATTATCTAAAAAAACAGTTTTAGACTGTTTTCTTTTTTTAGATATTAATCTTCTTTCCTTAGTTAAAAAATTGTCGCTAGAGACAAAAGGTTGCATGCCTTCCGGTATAAATCTTCCTACTCCATTAATCATTCAATCACCTACATCAAATTAAATTGTTTCGCCTTCACTAAAATCTTTTCAGCCCGATCTAAAATTGGCTTATCAATCATTTTACCTTGAAATTGAAATGCACCACTACCAGGTTTTTCTTGAGATATTTTTATAACTTCCTTTGCCCATTTAATTTCTTGCTCACTTGGTGAAAACACCTTATTAACTACTTCCAATTGATTGGGGTGTATACACACTTTTGCTTTCATTCCTAAATTTGCAGCATAGGTAGCGTCTTTTATTAATCCTTCAAGATTATTAATGTTTGTATAAGGTGTATCGATAGCAATTAGATTATAATCTACTGCTGCATAAATGATTTTTGATCTTGCATAAAAAATCTCTTCGCCTGTTTCAGTTCTTTTTATTTGTAAATCACTAGCTAGGTCCTCTGCTCCTAACATCAAGGCGATAATCCTTTTGTTTTCGGCAAATAAAGGCAAATCATTAACTCCTCGAGCTGTTTCTACCAAAGCAATAATTTTTGTTTCTTCTAAATTATTATCTTTTTCAAAAGAATTTAAGTATTCTTCAACACCCAAGAGATTGAGCTTATCTAATTTTGGAATTAACAAATAATCAATCTTGTTTGTTTTTAGTAATTCTATATCTTTTTTAAACCATTCTGTGTTAATCGAATTAACTCTAAGTATGACTTGGTTGGGTAAGACACTAGAAGTTACCAAATAGTTTTTAACTAAATTTCTAGCATTGTTTTTTTCGTTTATACTTATAGCATCTTCTAAATCAAAAATTATAGCGTCTGCCAAAAAAACATCAGCGTTTTGTAACATTGAGGGATTATTACCAGGAATAAATAACAATGATCTAAACATCCTCTTTCATCCTTTCAATCGCAGTTAATAACCTTGACTTGATAGTGTAGTCTAAAGCGCCTTTATCTTCGACAATTACACTAACATTTTCAATATTTTGTTCTTCCAAAGTATCTTCAACAGTTTTAAAAATCTGATCATAGAAAAATGGACCAACAATGCTATTGATTTCAATTGTAGTCTTTTTGCTTGTTTCAATTGTAATTAAACAGTCACTTGATTCTTTGCTACCAGCGATACCCTTCATATTCATTACCTCTTTTTAGTTATTGCTAAAACTCTATTCATTTCGTTTTTAACTATCATATATCCAGCATCTACACCCATACCTGGTTTAGCCAAACATTGATTAGCCATACATGCAATTGCTATATTAGTAGTAACTTCAGCGGAAATATTTGTTTCATTACATGTGCCACCGCAATAACTGCCAATTCCTAATTTATTACAATATAATATTGCTTCACAAATATTGTTTATTCCACCCAAATCAGGTGTTTTTATTTGTAACATGTGTCCAGCTTTTCTATCCGCAAAATCAATTACATCTTCAAGTGTATTACACCACTCGTCAGCCACTATCTCAACTGTAGATTTTCTCTCATCGAGCATTCTTGTTAAAATAGCTAAATATTCAATTGTATCTTCTTTATTTCCAGCATCAATTGGTCCTTCAATTCTTAACTTGAATGGTGAAGCTGTATTCTCAAGTACCAATAGATAATCAATTATTTTATCTACATCATTATTAAACGCTATGCCGATAGTCCCATAAACATCTATATGAAGGACTGGATTGTAATCTTCTCTAGATCTATGTTTAATTATTCTATTTCTCAACCAGTTGATATAGTCTTTTAATAATTCACCATGTCTTCCCAGTTTTTTATCGACATTATTAATTAAAGCGTGTGGTAAAACATCAGCTTCCTTTATAATCATTTTATCGACATTATCGTATCTATCATCGCCGCTTTGTGTAAACACTGGTACTTTTTCATAAACCTTTTCATTAATATTATACTCTTTACGTATAACTTCTGCCATAGTCACTCGAGAATTTTTAGCTACCGCTGATAAGAACGCTTGAGTTAAACCGTACCTAATTGCCGTATGTAATTTTTTTCCGTCTATTAAAATTTTATCAAATTTTTCTGCTAAAGGTCTAAACTCATTAACCTCTAACCCTATTAACATCGGAACAATATTTTCTTCGATATAAGGAATGTAATAATCAGCTAAAAATAATGGATCTCTACCACCAGTTCCCGAATATTGTACAGCTGCACAATCTCCTATTCCTACTTCATCGTTTTCTAAAACCAATTGAACAGAGATTGCTTCACCTCTTTGTCTAATACTCTTAAACCCTTCTATTATCGGCGTTCCTACATAAAAGAAGCCATCGTTAACGGCTCCATTTTTAATTGCTTTTTGATCATCAAAGAAAAATCCAGTATATGATTTTGATAAGATTACATCTTTTATTTTCATTTTAAATTCCTTAATGGCCTTCCTATTAATTTCCCTTTACTTACTGAATAAATGTCATCAACAGTCAACTGAAAAGAAACATCTCTCCCTTCAGAATCTGCTCTTTGTTTAATTTTATTATAGTGAAACATTTTCAAATCATCATCCATGGCTAGATTACCAAAATCCAAAATTCTAATCCTGCCTTCATTATCTCTTGCTGGGAAAACTTTTCCAGCATTATATTTACTTGGAGCGAAAGGAATATCCAATAAGCCTTGTTCAAAAGCTCTAACCGTTCCAACTGCCAAATCGCCTTCCCCAACTTTAAGAACTGTATCAATTAAGCATTTAACTTCTTTCTTAATTTGGCTCATCTCTAAAGTCAAATCTTCACTTTCATATATGCTTTGATCTTTCAACATATTTACGATGAATTTTGAAGCTTTTACTCCTAGTCCATTAGCTTCCATCGTCGGTATTCCGACTGATTCATGAGTAGATTTTGTAATCAATTTAGTAGCTTTAGATAATGCAGCTACTGATGAACTATATGATATTAAAGCCATAGCCTCCGCTTCATCACTCGGGAACCCACCCATCCATTGATGGAAAACTGTCGATATTTCCATATCCTTGTATCCAAACATATCTAAATATTCAATAGTTTGATCATATAAAGAATGTACAGCCGCCACGTCTTGAATCAAATTCCCTCCCATGCCATAACCAACTGTAATATTTTTAACGCCTTGTTCAGCTGCTAATAAAGCTTCAATAATCATAACTGCATTTGATATTGAAGGCGGAACCAGCGTTCCAGTTAAAGGTCCAAATGGTTCTCTATTGATTTTAATTCCTCTTTCTTCATAATAACCTACTAATCGGTCAACGTACTGCCAATTCTTTATAGAAACTTCTAAAGGAATAGATTTAGCGTAAGGAATATTATAGGAAATTCCTCCACCTTCATTAGATGTCCATCCGGATGCGTGAATAATTTCTGACAGAAGTCTAGCGTCAGGTGTACCGTGTCTAGCTTCAATCGGTTTACTAACCGCTTCAAAAACTGCTTTACAACCTTTTACACCATGATTAACTGCCGGAAATCCATTTAAAAGCGCTCTATTTTTTTGTTCAGATTCCTCTAAACCTCTTTGAGCTTCTTGATAACGATTTTGTCTTGTATAACTATCGATTGTTGACGGTAAAAAATCAGCGCCTGATTGTGCTAAATAATTTAGTAACTTAATATGTTCTGAAAGAACCGGTACTCCACCTCTTGGCTGAATTAAAGTATCGTTATTTAATTTAGCTTTGTTAAGTACTAAAGCAAAATTTTTTTCTTCAGGGACTAACTTCAAATAAGCAATTACTTTTTCTAAATCTAAATCTTCATCATTTCCCGATGGCCAAGCCTTTAGTACCTCTTGCCTTTGCTCAAGAAATTCGGTTTCTGTCAATTTTTTATTTGCTAGTTTCATGTTGATTGCTCCTAATATGACTTATATGCTTCTTCATAATTTTCAAAGCGACCATTGGCTTTATTTTAGATAAAAGACCCATAGCTGCCATAATATATTCATTATCAATCAAAAAATCCGAATCATTTGGCCTTAATTCTGTAGGATTATTTAAAATGTTTGTTGTTTGTCTCAATATTTCATACTGTTTTTTAGAATTGATGATTACTCCACCAGTTCCAATAACATAATTCACTTCCGATAAATCTTTTCCTACTTGATTAAAAACTTTTCCCATCGGCGTTAAAACTTCAGTAATTCTTCCACAATGTCTATGCATAGCTCTATAAGCACACATCTCAGCTAAAAATTGATCGATAAATTCATCATGTGTATTTTCTGGTAAGAGCTTTACATCATTATATCTACGATTCACTTCATTAACAATATCTGCGCCTTTATCTTTATTTATGTAATTGATTTCTCTTTCTGATAAAGACTTGACTATTCCAGGAGCTGAATATCTCATCCCTAAATCTCCCTCAACAGTTCTTTTGGCGAAAGGTTCTTCTAAACCCTGAATTATTACATCACTTCTTTTTGAAGAACCACAAATAGAATATAAATCAGTTGTTGCTCCACCAATATCAACAACAACAATTTCTCCAAGCCCCTCTTCGTCCAAATAGCCTTCCGATAATAACTTAGCGGCTTCTAAAACAGCTGAAGGAGTTGGTAAAATCACTTGATTAATTTGGCTTTCTATCTTTTTTATTCCTTTAGCTTCAATTATTTGTTTCAGAAATATTTCTCTTATTTTTTCTCTAGCACTAGTAATATTCAATACGTTGATAGTTGGCATAACATTTTCGCAAATATGTCCATTCATGCTATATTCTTTAAAAATTTCATTTATTCGATCTTGAGCCGATTTGTTACCAGCATAAACTATTGGTATTTTAATGCCTGCTTTACCTAATTTTTCAGCATTGTGAATTACAGCTTCAGAATTACCACCATCTGAACCACCGGCTAATAAAATTATATCGATTTTTTTCTCTATAATTTGTTCAATCTCACTTTGATTTAAGTGATGAGAAAATACTAAATCAACTTTAGCGCCCGCTCCTAAACAAACTCGTTTAGCAGCTTCAACAGTAAGCTCTTTAACTAGACCAATAGCGGCCATTTTTAGGCCGCCAGCAGCTGAGGAACAAGCAATAATTTGCTCAAATTCAATTTTCTTGTCGATTTTTTGAAAGAGCTTAGTTAAAGCTCTTTGATAACCATCATTAATGTCTGTTTCCACTGTTGTGAAATCGGCTGAAGTTCCTAATATTTCATGTTTTTCAGTGTCTACGGCACATAATTTGGTAAAAGTTGAGCCGAAATCAATAAGCAAATAATTTGCCATTTTACTCTCCTAAATCTGTTTTGATATCATTTATCGCTTCATCAATTGATGTCCCCGGTGGATAAACGCGATTAAATCCCATTTCCAAAAATTTTTTCTTAACTTCAGAAAAATCTTGTTTACCGACAACAATGTTTCCTCCAACATATAGCAATATTTCTTCTATACCCGACTCAATACACTTATCTCTCATGCCTCGACAGTCAATTTCACCATGACCATATAAAGAAGATACCATAATCATATTCGCGTTAGTTTCAATAGCTGCGTTAATAAAATCTTCTTGTGAAGATAGAACACCAATATTAATGACATTATATCCTGAATTAGTCAATGTATATTCAATTATTTTATTTCCAACCGCATGAACATCAGCACCTATTACTCCGATTACTATTGTTTTCAAACTAGTCTCCCTGTATTTTGTAAGCGTTTTTATAACATATAACATTATAACATAGTAAATATAAGATTTAAAGGAAAAATCTCAGAAATTAACCATAAAATTTTATGTGTAAATTTAAACATTAAATGATAGGACAAAAAGATAATCACTTAATCGATTCAAGTACTTTTTCGCAGTTTCTAAATCTTCTCTTTGCTCATGTTCAACGAAAGCATTAAGCTTTCTTTCCGCTTTTCTTGCAACAGTTCTAGCGATATCAATATAAGCTCCACCTTCCGTTTTTTCACTTCCAGGAAGATAAAATCTAGCTTCTAAAGGTTTCAAATCCAAATATTCCTGTATCATATCCTCTAATATCAATACATCCTCTTCTTTAATTTGTGTGATTATATTATAAAGATCTGAGTTAAATTCACTCGCTATCAAAGAATTGATATTTTGAAGATTCATCTGAATAGTCTTTAGAAAATCTAATTT
>JAVVFA010000030.1:0-12290 GCA_032251215.1 Candidatus Izemoplasmatales bacterium | reverse complement strand
CAGGCCGCGCTATTCTCCAGCTCTATCGACCGACGAGCGGCGAAGTCGTTTTTGAAGGCAACGATCTGACACAGACAAAAGGTGAAAGTCTGCGTAAGATGCGGCGCCGCATGCAGATGATTTTCCAAGATCCAATCGCCTCTTTAAATCCAAGAATGACAGTTAAGAAATTGTTGCTGAAGGGTTAAGAATAGCGGGAGTTAGAAATGAAAAAGAAATAAATCATAAGGTTAATGAAGTGCTAGAAACTGTTGGTTTGTTACCGGAACATGCTTCACGTTATCCACATGAATTCTCTGGTGGACAAAGACAACGTATCGGTATTGCTAGAGCTTTAATTGTTGCACCGGAATTTATCATTGCCGATGAACCGATTTCTGCCCTTGACGTATCTATCCAAGCACAGGTAATTAACTTGTTAAATGACTTGCGAGATAAATTAGGAATTACCATTATGTTTATTGCCCATGACTTATCAGTTATTAAGTATTTTAGTGACCGTATTGGCGTTATGTACTATGGTAATTTGGTTGAAATGGCTAGTTCAGATGAACTATTCTTAAATCCACTTCATCCATATACTCGTTCTTTATTATCAGCGGTTCCACAACCTGATCCTAGATATGAAAAGAGTCGTAAGCGTGTTCCTTATGATCCTCGTATGCATGACTACAAAAATAATCCACCAAAACTTCATGAAATTAAAGAAGGTCACTTTGTTTTAGCTAATGACAAAGAATTAGCAGAATATAAGAGTACTTTAAAATAATGATTAAAAAGTTTTTATTGGATTTAGTCGGCGGCACAATATTTGTTTTCATCTTAATGTATACAGCATTCGATTGGGTCTTAACACCAATAAATTATTCTAATTCATTGTTTATTGTTGGTGTTGTGATGTTCAGTGCTGGAATCTTGACAGTTACTAATGCTACGAGAATATTTAGAGGAGTTGGCTTTGTCTTTAAAAAGATGTTTACGAGAAAAGTAGAAGGTTTGTCATACTATGAATACCTCCTGCAAAAAGATGATGACAAAGAGAGTGTTCAAGGATATCCATTGTTAATATCCGGCATAATATTTATTGCAATTGCTTTGATAATAGCTTAAAACTTTAGCCACACTTTTTAGTGTGGCTTTTTGTTTAAAGGAAAGCTCTAAAAATAGGGATTGATGACAAAATATCATAATTTATTAATAATATGGAAATATTTTTTAGCTAAATGAATGGCATTATAGATAAATCATCTTTAGTAGACTTGATTTTATTAAGTAAAATTTGTTAGAATATAAGTATATCTTTTTTAAGGAGACATGTAATGTTTAGAATTGATAGAGAAAAAATACCTCAAGAACTTAATAACATTGATTTGTTGGAAATGCAAAAAGACTTGATAAAACAAAGAAAAATAAGAATTTTTGTGATAAGTTTTTTATTATTCGCTCTTGTTTTCACGATTGTTTTTGGTACTTTAGAGAGTCCTTTTGATTACACTTTGAGCAATATCGGCAATCACTTTAATTCTGAGTACCGTTTGTTATTTATTATTTGGGCACTTACATGTGCTCTAGCAATTCAGTTTGCGATTATTGCGCTCATAAGACTTGAAGAATACCAAAGCAAAACCTGTACGGTTTTTGTGGCATTAGCTACTGTTTCTTTAATCGCAACAGGAATTGTACCTGCAGTTCTGGAAGATCAACCATTCTGGCATGCAGTTCACACTGTTACTTCAGGCTTAACAGCTTTGTTTTTGTTACTTTCTATTATACCTTTTGTTAGATTCGTTAGCAGGGAAAATCCAAGGCTTAGGATTGTAATTGTTGTTTGGTTAGGCGTTGTTTGGATTGGCTCGATATTAATGTTAATTTTTTTAGGAAAGACTGGTATTTTTGAAATTTGGTTTTTTGTTTCTAACATATTGTTTTTGCTTTATTTAAGTTTAATTTTGTTTGAAGAAAAAATTGTAAAATTAAGTGTTCTTTTTCTTAAAGATGAAGATAATTTAAATTTAGCAATTGAGAAACTATTTATCAGCAAAGAAAAGTTAAGGGAAATAGAAAATGAGACTGAGGGTGTTTAATTTTGACTTATTTTATGTTATAATAAAGATATAAAAAAGGAGGAATGAATTGTGAATCAATATCATGAACCATATGAACTTCTAAGCGATGAAACTCGGAATATCACAAGAGCTATCAAATCTTTAATCGAAGAATTTGAAGCAATCGACTGGTATAACCAAAGAGTGAATGTTACAAAGGATGAGGATTTAAAAGCAATTCTAATTCATAACCGAGATGAAGAAGTTGAACATGCGGCTATGGCGTTGGAATGGCTGAGAAGAAAATTACCTGTTTTGGATAAAGAGTTGAAAGATAATTTATTTAAAGAAGGCAAAATTGCTGGTCAACATCATTAATTACTAATTTTTTGACGGGGCATTACTATAAAGTAGTGCTTTTTTTCTTGTTTAGTTGTTTATTACGCTGTAATTTGATAAAATGTTAATTAGGAGAATTTTATGATTACTAGAGTTAATAATAAAAAGGATTTAAAAAGTTTCGTTTATTTTATCAAGGATTTATATAAGGGAGAACCGCACTATATATATCCTGTTTTTTATATTTTACTTAAGGAACTTAAAAAGCGAGTTTTGGATGAAAAAACTTATAAAGCAATCCTTTGTTATAAAAATAATCAGATAGTGGGAAGATTGTTATATACTTTTGAATTCAATGAAAAAACTAAAAAAGATGTTTGTTATTTCTCTTACTTCGACTTCATTAATAATCAAGAAGTTTTCAATGAATTATCAGAGCATATGGAAAATGACATGATAAACGCTAATATTGATTATTCTGAAGGTTGTTTTACGCCATATGATCCGGATAATCGGCGTGGTGTTTTAGTAAAAGGGTTTAATGATGATCCAGTAATCTTCACTTCATATAATTATCCTTATTATCAAGAATTGTACACAAACTATGGATTTAACAAAGCGCATGATACCTTTTCCCTTCAACCCGAAGCCAGTGATGAAAATTATAAGAAATTAAATCTTTTAGCTCAGTTCTTTGAAAGAAGATTTGAGGTTGAGTTATTACCGATAAATTTAAAGAATATGGATCAAGAAATTAATGATATACATCAGATATTAATGGAGGCAACTACTGAAGATATTTATCAAGAAGCCCCATCAATTGATCTAATTAAGCAAATAGCTAAGAATTTAAAATTATTCTTAAATCCAGAAATTATTATTATTGCTAGAGAAAAGGAGACCAGGAAACCGATAGGATTTGCATTTTGTCTTTTGGATTACAACCAGATATTCAAATTAACAAAAGGTAAGATAAATGTTTTTAAGTTATTAATACCATTAAAATACATTAATCGCTCTAGAGGTATGATGCAATATGTTGTACCTAAGTATCAAAACAGTGGGTTAATTGGTTATATGTATTTTGAAATATATAATGCTTATAAGCGTTTAGGGATAACAAAATTTGAAGCTGGAACGATGATGGAATCCAACCCTAAATCTTTTAATGTTTTCTCTAAATTTGGTGGTGAAGTTAAAAAAATATATCGCATCTATAGAAAGGAAATAACAAAATGATAGTTAGTATATTGCAGATGCTTGCGATTTTTATTGTTCCATATTTTATTATTAGATTTAAAGATTTTAAACTAACTAAGATGTTAGGAACTATTGGAATGGCTTATTTACTTGGTTTGGTAGTTGCCGGATTGATTTTGTTGGTTAATTTATTGGGGGCTAATTTAGTTTTAAGTAAAGATGTCGGTGAAATTACATCATTTGCGGCAATCGGCATTGGTATACCATTATTGTTGTTTAGTTCAAACTTAAAAGAAGCAAAGAAACTATCAAAAATGGTATTATTGTCATTTGGAATTTTGATTTTTAGTGTAATAGTTGTTACTTCAATAGTTTTTTATGCTTTTGCGAAGAATATTCCTGATGGGGCAGCTTTATCAGCTGCAGCTATTGGCTTATATACTGGAGGTACACCTAACTTAAATGCTATTACCAATATTTTTGGTCTTGATTCTCAAACTATTGCTTTAGCAAATCTTTCTGATATTATCATCGGTGCAGTTTTCTATGTTTTCTTATTGACTCTAGCTAAGCCTTTGGTTGATTTAGTTTTGAAAAAGAAAAGGTCCGATAAATATTTAAAAGAAGATTCCGATATGGAAAATTCTGAAAATTTCAATTTAAAAGATTTTAAAACTCATAAATCACTGTTTAAAGCTTTTCTGTTAGCTTTAGGAATAGTAGTATTAAGTGCTCTTATTGGAATAGTAATTTGGATTATTCAAGGAATGCCAGATGGAAGAATGTTTGATATGTTAGTGCCATCATTACTAATTGGAGTTACAGTCTTAGGAATCGTTGCTTCCTTTAATAAAAAAATAAGAGAAACGAAAGGCACTAATGTTTTAGGGCATTATTTGATCTTAGTTTTCTCATTCGCGATTGCCTCATCAGTTAATTTCTTAGATATCCGTGGTGATTTTTCACAATTGTTGTTGCTTTACGGAATTGTTACTGTGGGTTCATTCTTACTCAATATGTTTATTGCCAGTTTCTTTAAAATCGATACTGATTGTATGATTGTCTGTGCAACTGCAGGAATTTATGGTCCAGCCTTCGTGCCAGCCATAACAAAACAACTTAAAAATGATTCTTTGACCGTTCCTGGACTTATCGTTGGCTCTATCGGTTACGCAGTCGGAACTTTCCTAGGAGTCTTATTGGGGCTTTTATATATGATTTAAAGGCAAGGAGGAAAAACTATGCATTATCAAAATAAGTATTTAGAATTATTAAGTAAAGAATATCCAACTATTCAAATGGTGGCTTCAGAATTAATTAATCTTAATGCGATTTTAAATTTACCTAAAGGTACAGAAATATTTATTACTGATATTCATGGTGAGTTTGATGCTTTTAATCATTATTTAAAGAATGCTTCAGGCATTATCAAAGAAAAGATTGATTTAATCTTTCCTGATTTAACTGAAGTAGAAAAAAATCGCTTAGCTTTCTTTATTTATTATCCTACGGATATGTTAAATAAATATAAACAGAAACTTAATGGTGAAAATTTTCAAAAATTAATTAACAAACAATTGACTTATATGATTTTATTAGCTAAAGAAATCGTGACTAAGTATACAAAAAGCAAAGTTAGAAAAGCTTTGCCAGAAGAATTTTCATATGTGATTCAAGAATTAATTTATGAGTCAAGCTCTCATGAAGACAAAGAACGTTATTATCAAGCGGTAGTTGAGGCTATCTTTTTAACTAAAAGAGAAAACAAGTTTATTTTGCAACTATCAAGGTTCATTAGAAAGTTAGCGATTGATCAGCTTCATATCGTTGGCGATATCTTTGATAGAGGACCATTACCACACCTAGTTATGGAAAAATTAGTGAGTATGAACAATGTTGATATTCAATGGGGTAATCATGATATTTCTTTCTTAGGTGCAGCTAGCGGTTCAAGAGTAATGGTTGCGAATGTGATTAGAATTGCAGCTCGTTATAATAATCTTGATTGTTTCGAAGATGGATATGGTATTAACTTAATTCCACTCGCTAGATTAGCTGTCAAGTATTATAACAATGATGACTGTAGTTTGTTCATCCCAAAAGGTTATAGTATTAATTATAATAAAACAGAAGACATGTCATTTGTTGCAAAGATTCATAAAGCAATCAGTGTTATTCAATTTAAGTTGGAAAAAGAAGTTATTTCCAGAAAACCAGGTTTTAATTTAGAAGATCGATTGTTGCTGGATAAAATTGACTTTGATAATAAAACTGTCAGAATTGATAACAAAGATTATCCTTTACTTGACAGTAATTTCCCGACGATAAATCCGAAAAAGCCTTATGCTTTAAATAAAGATGAAGAAGAGGTGTTAAGTCATCTTACTCTCTTGTTTTTACATAATGAAATGTTACAAAAACATGCTCGCTATATGATGCAAAATGGTAGTATGTACCTAAAATACAATAATAACCTTCTGTTTCATGCGGCGATACCATTAACGGAAAAACGCGAGTTTTTAAGACAAGAGATTAATGGGAAAGAGTATTATGGTAAGAGTTTACTTGATGAATTCGATCGTTTAGTAAGAAGTGCGTTTTTAAATCGTTATGAAAAAGATAACTTTGATAAGGACTATTTTTATATTCTTTGGCAAGGTGGTTCTTCTCCTTTGTTCGGAAAACATTCGATGAAGACGTTTGAAAGATATTTCTTAATTGACAAAAAAACCCATAAAGAAATTAATAATCCATATTACAAATTCAGACTTGAAGATGATGTTTTAAAAATGATTTATGATGAGTTTGAATTGGATTTCAATAAATCAAAAATTATTAACGGTCATGTGCCTTTGGACGTTACAAAGGGCGATCAAGTTGTACTTGCTAATCGCAAGATTTATAGCATTGATGGTGGAATGAGCAAAGAATATTCTAATAAAACGACAATGGGCGGATATAGTTTAATATCTGACTCACATGCTTATTTCTTAGTGTCGCATGAGAGATTTGATGCTTATCAGGCATTAATAGATTTAGAGAAAGATATTGTATCAGTAACACGTTCTGAAGAACTGAATACGAGAAGAACTTATATCTATGATACCAACAAGGGTGCGGAACTTAAAGAAAGCATCAATGATTTATTGCAGTTGCTTGAAGCTTATCGAGCAGGTACTGTTACAGAAAAAAAATAAAATAATGGGTCTCAATCTAAAAAATTGAGACCCTTTTTATTTAAACTAATTTTTTTCTTATTCTTCCTGAGATAAAATCAATGATTGTTACTGTAATTATCAAGACAATGACGATGATTCCGGCTCTCTCCCAGAAACGTCCGCGAATTGCGAAGATTAACGGAGCACCGATACCACCTGCACCTACTAGACCTAGGGTTGCGGCTGCTCTCATATTGATTTCAAAACGGAATAATGTATAACTTAAAAATTCTGGAGCGACTTGAGGAATTACGGCACGGAACAACACTTCCATGTTGTTTCCACCACAAGATTCTAATGCTTCTTTAACACCGATATCCATACTTTCAATTGATTCAGAATACAATTTTCCGAGCATTCCGATGGAGTGGACACCAAGTGCTAAAATACCTGCTGGAGCACCAGGGCCAACAATACCGATGAAGATTAGTGCTAAAATCAATTCAGGGAAAGTTCTTATCATCGTGATAATAAACTTACCGATTTTAGATACTTTTTGGCCAACTATATTTTGTGATGCGAGTAAAGCAAATGGAATTGCAAGTACTCCTGAAACAAAGGTACCACTAATTGCAATTGCGATCGTTTCAACAACTGCATAAGGTAATCCATCAACCGTCCAGTTAGTAAGGTAATCAACATCTGGATGAATTATCCCATTCCACATCCCAATTATCGTACCTGTAGCAGATGGCATGATGCCATTCCAACCTAGTCCGGTAAATCCCCATGAAATCAGTGAAAAAACAATTACAAAGATAAGAATTCTTCTGACAGCGTTACTTTTTGGCTTGTCAGGAATAGCTTTAGCATAAATTGACATTATACTAACCTCCTTCTAATAGAACTAGAAATGAAGTCGATAATTAGTACTGCCACGAAGGAAATCATAATAATTATGCCAACGCGATCAAATCTTCTTAAATCCAACCAAATTTGGTATGTTTGTCCAACACCACCGGCACCTACGTAACCTAATACAGCAGCAGCTCTGACATTTACTTCAAATGCATAGAGAGTGTATGACATGTATTGAGGTAAAACTTGGGGTATAATTGCATATCTAAGGATATTCATTTTGTTACCACCAAGAGAAATAATAGCTTCAACTTGACCATAATCAATTGCCTCAATTGATTCATAGGTCATTTTAGAAATTAAACCAAATGAGAATATAGAAAGAGCGACGATACCAGCAAAACTACCAATACCAAAAATAGCTACGAATAAAGAGGCTAATACTAAAGCAGGAATAGTTCTGAAGAAATTTAACATCAGTCTAATTCCTGTATTAAGACCTTTGATTTTTATAAAATTATTAGCTGCTAAAACAGCTGCAGGAAAAGCTAATACTGCTCCTACAAAAGAGCCGACAATAGCCATTTGCACAGTTTCTAACAAAGGACCAATTACATTATCAGCATAGTCCCAAGCTGGTGGGAAGAACAAAGAGTTTAACAGACGGAAAGCAAACCTAAGATTAGCAAATATTTCAAAGACGTTAAATCCAGAAAACCAAGCGCTACTGATAAGAATAGCAAGTATTAACCCAATATTTGAGTAAAATTTGGCCTTACTTGGTCTTAAAGGTAGTTTATTGGCAAGATCTTGATTCATTATTCATCTCCGACGAAATCATCATGACTTAATGGTCTTCCGTAGACTTGTTCCAAGTCACGGATGATTTGTTTTTCTGGTTTATCTTTTATTTGAATATCGTAGACTATTTTTCCATCTCTTACACCAACTATTCTTGTTGCATATTCTAAAGCTAAGTCGACATGATGCAAGTTAGCAATTGTTGTTATTCCATCTTCAACGTTAATTTTCTTTAAAAACTTCATTACTTCAAAAGTAGTAATAGGATCCAATGAAGCTACTGGTTCATCTGCTAGTAATATTTTTGCATTTTGAGCTAAAGATCTAGCGATAGCTACTCTTTGCATTTGTCCACCAGAAAGGTCACTTGCGCGATGATAAGTTTTTTCTAAAATATCCACTTTATTAAGTGCTTCGTAAGCAATTTCTTTGTCTTTTTTAGGGAATATGCCTAAAACAGTTCTCCAAGTAGGATTATAAGAAATTCTTCCAGAAAGCACATTTTGAATTACTGACATTCTTTTGATTATATTGAAGTTTTGAAATATCATACCGATATTAGAACGCATTTTTCTTAAATTTTTACCTTTGATTTTGGTGATATCAATTTCTTGTAAATCAAGCTTGGTTTCATCAAATTCAGGATTTAGTTCTTTTTGTCTCTTTATTTCTCTTTCAACATCGTCGCCATACATCTCATAAGTATTGATATCAACATTGTTAAAATAGATATTGCCAGAACTAACATCAATTATTTGATTTATGGTCCTAAGCATCGTTGATTTTCCAGCACCTGAAAGACCTAAAATAGCGACAAATTCTCCTTCTTTAATCTCTAAATTTATATCGGTCAAAGCTACCGTTCCATTCGGATAGGTTTTTGACACATTAACAAATTTGATCATAAATAATTCTCCTTTTAGTATAATAGCCACCTTTATGGTGGCTATTATTTAAATTTTGTAATTTTTATTCAAATGTCCAATCTTCTTGTCTTTCTAAGTATGTTCTTACGATATCATATTCGCTATCTAAAGCCTCTGCATAACCTTCATGGTTATATACGGCTCTAATGATTGCTCTTCCCGCTTCAGTCTTTGCAATGTTAATAAATGCTTGTTTAACTTTTTCAATTAAATCAGGATGTAAGTTAGGAATTACTGAGATAGTATCATTAGGAATACTTTCAGTATTTGTTACGAAAACTACTTTATCATATACATCTGGATAATCTCCCTCAACTAAAGTTCTTGCATCTTTAAAAGTAAAAGCTGCATCTGCTTGGCCATTATAAACAGCAAGAATAGCTGCATCATGTCCACCAGCATTCATCCAAGTTACATCTGTAGTTGGATCAATGTTATTGTCAGCTAATAAGTTAGCTGGCCAAACGAAACCTGAAGTAGAAGTAAATGATGAGATTGCAATAGTTTTTCCAACTAAATCATCTAATGAATCAATACCTGAATCAGCAGCTACTACTAATTGTGATTTATAACCATCAACTAATGGAGCGTCTGTTAGTAAGTTTCCATCGTCATCTACGTCATAACGTAAAGATTTAAGAATTACTTCAGCAGCACCTTCATCGTGAGCTAACACGTAAGAAGCTGTAGCTAATAATCCAACATGGACTTGTTCAGATTTCATAGCTTCGATTAAAGCGTTGTAATCTGTAGCAACTGTTACGTTAACTTCCATATCAAGTTCAGCTTCAAGCAAATCTTCAAGAGGTTGTCTTTGAGCATCTAAGACCGCTGCATCTCTTGATGGAATAAGTTGAACTTCTAGAACATCTGGATTGATTTTTCCTGCGTTTGCGCAGCCAAATAAAGCAATCGCTAACAATAAAGCAATTAAAACTGTTAAAACTTTTTTCATAAAATCATTTTCCCCCTTTTTTTATAACTAAATATATTTTACTACAAATATTATAAAAAAAAACAGAAAATTACAAAAAAATTATAATTATAGTGTAAAATAAAATATGAAAGGAGTGAAATTATATCTATGAATAAAAAATTCAAATTAAGAATCCTTTCAACTAGTGATATTCATGGCTCGCTATTGGCAAAAAACTATGCTGACAATGCTAAAGTGAATTATGGATTATCAATCTTGAGTCGTATTATTAAGGAAAAAAGAATCAAAAACACTCTTCTATTAGATGTAGGAGATGATTTGCAAGGGAATCCTTTAATGTATTTTCATCAATTGAATCGTAATAAATATTATAATCCTTTTGCCG
Organism: Candidatus Izemoplasmatales bacterium; assembly: GCA_032251215.1. Taxonomy (GTDB): domain Bacteria; phylum Bacillota_I; class Bacilli_A; order Izemoplasmatales; family Hujiaoplasmataceae; genus UBA2289. Next base: position 1,641 of record JAVVFA010000030.1, on the reverse strand, counting down.
AAGTCATGAATTATTTATCTTATGATTATTTTATTCCTGGTAATCACGATTTTAATTATGGGCTAGATTATTTGCAGGATTTTGTTACAAAAATTAAAGCTAAAACTTTGTGTTCAAACATATATAATAAAGATAGTTCGTTTCTATTTAAGTATCCTTATGAGATTATCGAATATGAAAACGGGCCTAAAATAGCGATAGTTGGTTCGACAACCCAATATATTCCGAATTGGGAAAATCCGTCATATATCAAAGATTTAGTGTTTGAAAACGCCTTCGATTCGATCAGAAGAATTGTCAAAGGCTTACGAGATCAAGTTGATTTAATTATTGTAGCTTATCATGGAGGTTTCGAAAGAGATCTTCGCACTGGACAACCTTATGTCGTAGATACCGGTGAAAACTTAGGCTATAAAATTATCAAGAATATTTCAGGAATCGATTGTTTTATTAGTGCTCATCAACATCGTTATATTGCAGAAGTTATTAATGATGTTGCAGTTATACAAGGGGGTTCTAAAGCAGATAGTTTGGGAATGGTTGATATTGATTTTATTTATGAAAATAAATGGAAAGTTGTTGAAAAAAACGTTGAATTAGTTAGAACTTTAGGATATGTTGAAGATGAGTCAATAGTTAAACTTTTAAAAAAGATTGAAAAAGATTGTCAAAAATTTCTTGATAAAAAAATTGGTAACGTTGTATTAAATAACTTAATTGTAAAAGATATGTTTAAAGCTAGGTTAAACAAACACCCGATTGTGACTTTTATAAATCAAGTTCAACTAGACTTTTCCAAAGCTATGATTTCCGCTAGCTCATTATCTAATGAAGTTACCGGTTTCCCTAAAGCAATTACAGTAAGAAACGTTTTATCAACTTATGTTTATGCAAACACTTTATCAGTTTTAGAAATATCAGGTAGAATATTGAGACAAATATTAGAAAAAAACGCTGAATATTTTATTTGTGAAAAAGGCAAGATTGCAATTAACCCAAAATTCTCTTATCCTAAGGTGCAACATTATAATTATGATATGTTTGATGGCATTGATTATACAATTGATGTTACTAAACCTTTTGGACAGAGAATTAAGTCACTGACTTATCAAGATAAAAACGTTTTTGATGATCAAATATTTTCTTTGGTTGTTAATAATTACCGTGCTTCGGGTGGTGGTGATTTTGATGAATACAAAAATTTAAAAGTTATAAGGCAGATTCCTTTCGAAATCACTGAGTTGATAATTGATTATATTATTAGACATAAAGATTTGCATATTAAAAATAGGAAAAACATCAAAATAAAGAGTGAAAATTGTTAAAGACTTTTTTGTATCTTATAGTATTTATCTAGTATTTATGCTATAATATTTTAACAATTTTCGCTCTTTTAATTTTATTTATATTTTTTTCAATATTTATGTATGCGCTTAGAAGGAGATAACTAATCGATAATTAAGAATAGAGCTGTGATTTTACTCTCCTTAAATAATCACAAAATCAATGTGTTATAAGTTTATGTAGAAAATTCACAGCGCCTATAACATTATATTAAGTTTTGTTGTTTAAAAAATCAATTCAAAAGAGAAAGGATAAGTATACTCAAAACAATAAAACTATCTATTTTGAGTATACAAG
>JAVVFA010000029.1:0-12359 GCA_032251215.1 Candidatus Izemoplasmatales bacterium | reverse complement strand
TTGGAAAATGGCCATTTTCCAACATATGTAAAGGATAATCGATATGAGTGCCCGTATGCATATTAAGGGAAATTTCACTTTCATAATTACCTTGTTTATCAAAGAAGTTAACTTGTTTTATTTTTGGCTTTTTTTCTTCTTTGTTTTTATAGACAGTCATTTCCGGAGTGATTGCAACAGAGATATCATAAATCATTTTTTAATGCCTCATTTCCTTTGATGATTCTTTCTTTAATCTGTTGATAATTATCGTAGATAAACAATTCATGTTTACCTTTTTTAACTCCATCAATAATCTGCCAAGAAGATTCTATTTCATCCCATCTGGTAAATAAACTGTTTTGTTTATTTACCAAATCTAGTAATAACTTTTCATAAGCTTCTGGGGTATTGCCTAAAGCAGTACAGCTATGACAATAATCAAGATTAGCCGCAACTACCTTTTCGCTTAGTCCAGCTTCTTTAACGTTAAAGATAAAGTTGACGCCTTCTTCAGGAGCTACTCTAATTATAAGTTTGTTGTTAGGGCTATTAGAAAAGTTCAAATCTTCATTTTTAAAGTTAATGATGATTTCTGATCTTTTTTCATCAAGACTTTTACCGGTGAGAAGATGGATTGGTACACCACTCCATCTTTCATTGTCGATGCAAGCTTTGGCATAGACGAAAGTTTCTGTAGTAGAATCTTCATTGATTTTAATAGCGTCTTTATAGCCTTTATATTGTCCTAAAATAATATCTTTATTATTGATATTAAGTTTTTTAATCACTTTTACTTTTTCATCTTTGATATCATCTGAGTTGAAAGTTTTAGGTTTTTCCATAGTGATTAAAGATACCATCTGCATTAAATGGCTTTGAACCATGTCTTTTAAAGCGCCAACTTTATCATAATAATTACCGCGCTTTAAAACGCCTTCGGTTTCTTTGGCGATTATTACAATGCTTTCAACGGTTTTGTTGTCCCATGCTTGTTCAAATATGATGTTAGCGAATCTTACGATTAAGATATTTTGAATCATTTCTTTTCCTAAGTAATGATCAATTCTGTAAATCTGTTTTTCTTCAAAGCAACTCCAAAGTTCAGTGTTGATTGTTTTGGCAGTTTTTAAATCTTCTCCAAAAGGTTTTTCAAAGACGATTCTTGCGAATTCATCGCCTTTTTTGATTAATCCTGATTCAGCTATGCCTTTAGCTATGATAGGAAAAAGATTAGGCGGAACAGCTAGATAAAACATTTTATCTAGTTGGCCATCGTTTTTATTGATTGTTTCATTAAGGAACTTATAATCATCAAGATTATTAATATCCATTTTGATATAGGTGAGATAAGGAATTAGTTTATCCCAGTTGACTGTAATTTGGATTTCATTTCTAGCTTCTTCAATATAATCATCCAAAGTACAGTCTTTTCTCGCTATTAAATAAATCTTTGTATCTTTGTCTAGGTAATTTTTTTTGATTAATGTATCGAGTGCTGGAAACAGCTTTTTGTACATTAAATTACCGGTTGAGCCAAAGATTGTTAGAATCTTTCTCATTGTTTTTTATACACCTTATGGCCACCAAATTCATTTCTCATAGCCGCAACAATCTTTTCTGAGAAATGGTCTTCATCACGTGATTTATAACGAGCAAATAAGGCTTGTGCAATAACTGGAATAGACGCTTTATATTTAAAAGCAGCTTCAATTGTCCATTGTCCTTCGCCAGAGTCGTCGACTCTGCCAAGAATTTGATCAAGTCTTTTGTCTTTCATTAAAGCTTGATGAGCCGTGTCCATTAATAGGCCTTGGATAATTGAACCGTTAGCCCAAACTCTTGAAATGTCTTGGTAGTTAAGGTCAAATCCGCTTTTTTCTAATAAATCAAAGCCTTCACCGATTGCTTGCATCATCCCGTATTCAATCCCGTTATGGACCATTTTAACGAAATGACCGCTCCCTGATTCACCGATATAAGCATACCCGTTTTTAGTAGCGATTCCTTCAAATAACCATTCGATTTTTTTTACTATGGCTTTATCGCCGCCAACCATTAAAGAGGCACCATATCTAGCGCCATCAGTTCCACCGCTTGTTCCACAATCAACGAAGTTAATTTGTTTTGTCTTTAAGAGTTGGTAACGTTTAATTGTGTCATTATAGTTGGAATTACCACCGTCAATGATAATATCATATTTTGATAAGTAACTTGAAACTTCTTGGATAACATTGTCAGTAATCTCACCAGCAGGCACCATCAACCAGATGATTGCTGGTTTTGGTAATTGAGCAATTAATCCTTTAATTGAATTAAAGATTAAAATGTCTTTATTATTCTTTACTTCCTCAGTAACAAATTTATCATATCCCAAGACTTCAATATTATTATCTACCATATTTAGAGCTAAGTTATAGCCCATTCTTCCTAAACCGATTAAACCTATTTTTTTCATATAATTAATCCCCCTATCAAATTTTATTATAACACTATTTATTTATTAATGAGTACTAGAAGCAATAAAAAATCCCTTCTTTTTATTTTTTAAAGAAGAGATTCATTTTATTCTAAAATTAGATTACTGGACTTTTGTCTTAAGTAAAGATAAATAATCGTTGTAAGGATTGATAAAGAAAAGATTAAAACATATGGATAAAGTGAGATTGATACTCGGTCAAATAAAAGACCTGTTAGTGGTGTTAAGATACCAAAGCCCATATAGCCGATAACCATTTGTAAGGATATGACTTTTGATAAATGTTTATGATGGAATTTGGAACTGTTTAAAAACATCATGTTAGGGAAGATTGGACTTGAACCAATTTCCAAGATACCGACGATGATGAAATAAATCGGGATAAAGTTAAATTTAATTGTTAATAGTAAAGCTCATAAAACCATCATTGATAAACCGATTTTTATTAAGCTAGAAGAAGATATTTTATTAGAGAAGATTCCGGAAAGAATTCTTCCTAATGTCAGGCTTAAGTAATAAGTTGTGGTGAATAGGGCGGCTATTGCATAAGTAACGTTTTTTTCAATATAGATATAAGAAGCAATCCAAACGCCAAGCAATGATTCAATATGAACATAGAATAAAAAGATTAACATTGAATTTAGAGCTTTTTTTAATTTTAAGGCATCCTTTAATTTGATACGCTCATGATGCTCTTTTTCTTCCGTAGTTTCTTTGCGCCAGAGTTTAAATGATATCAAAACTAAAAGAGCGATAAAGACAAGAATGCTACCGACGATAATGTAACCTAAGCGCCAGGAGTTTTTTGTTAAGGTATAAGCCATGATTGAAGGACCTAGAGTTACACCAATACCATAGAAGGAGTGGAGGTAGTTCATATGTGAAGCTTTATAGTTTTTCGCTAGGTAATGATTTAGAGAAACATCAATCGCTCCTGCGCCGATTCCAAGAGGAATCGCAAAGTAGAGCATTTGATAAAAAGCATTTACTTGACTCATAACTATTAAGGAAACACCAGTAAAAGTAATCGAAACAAAAGTAATTCATTTTGTTTGGAATAATCTTAAAAGTCTTGGGGGCGTTATAGCTTGAGATAATAGACATGATATAGATAATCAATGTCATAAAACCTAATGTCCCTAAAGAGACAAATAGATCGTCTCTAACTAAGTTCCAATCAGAACCAAGTAATGCATCAGGTAAGCCTAAGGCAATAAAGGCTAGATAGATAATTGTCAATAATAAGAATGATAGTAGTAGTTTTTTGTTTTTCATAAATGAATCACCTTTTTTAATATATCATAAATACCTTAAAAAAATACCTGTAAACTTAGATAATTTGAGAGTAAAAAATATCCAAAAACCACTTGTTACTAATTAAGTAATTAGATTTGCTTGTTTATATGTATTTCATATTGAAATTTATAATTATTTAGGTTAAAATAATTAAAAGCGAAACGTTTCAATTAAGCGAGGGAAATAGATGAATCCAATGATAGAAAAAGCTAAAGAGATATTGAATAATATGACTCTTAAAGAAAGAATAGGGCAAATGACACAATTACCTCCTAATTTCTTTTTAGATAAAACAAAAATCGCAGTTTCTGGGACTTTACGTTATCTTGATTTAGTCGAAGAACAAGTTTATACTGCTGGCAGTATCCTTGGTATTGGTGGACCGGATGAGATGATTGAATTACAGAAACTATATTTAGATAATGCAACTCATAAAGTGCCTTTATTGTTTATGGCTGATGTGATTCATGGATATAAAACGATTTTTCCTGTACCGATTGCTTTAGCTTCATCGTTCAATCCTAATGTCGCTTTTTTAGCTGCTAGAGTATCTGCTAAAGAAACCTTTACAGCTGGGATTCATGTTGTATTTTCACCGATGTGTGATTTAACCAGAGATCCAAGATGGGGTAGAGTGGTTGAAGGTTTTGGCGAAGATGTCTATTTATCAGGAGAAATGGCTAAAGCATGCGTTTTAGGATATACTAATAATGGTAAGTTTGGTGAAGGATCAGTAGCTTCTTGTATCAAGCATTTTGCAGGGTATGGGGCTAGTGAAAGCGGTAGAGATTATAATACTGTCGATTTATCGAGGTTATCGCTTTTTAGAGATTATTTGCCAGCTTATAAAAAAGCATTGGATGCTGGGGCTGATTTGGTTATGACTTCATTTAATACGCTTGACGGTGTACCAGCAACCATTAATCCTTTTTTATTAAAAACTGTTTTAAGAGATAAATGGAAAAGCGAAGCTATCACAATCGCTGATTATGATGCTTTAAATCAAGTGATTGAACACGGGGGAGTTGAAAATCAAAAAGATGCGGCTTTAAAAGGAATAAAAGCTGGGCTTGATATTGAAATGTCATCATCAGTTTATATGAACTATTTAGAAGGTTTAATTAATGAACAATTAGTTTTGAAAGAAGAAATTGACAAAATAGTTTTAAAGATTATAGCTTTAAAAGTAAAACTGGGAATTTTTGATAATCCTTATAGTGGGGCTGATATTAGAAAAGAAAAAGAGTTGACTCTTTGTAAAGAACATCTAGAAGCGGCGAAAAAAGTAGCTTTAGAAAGTACAGTTTTATTAGAAAATAATGGTGTGTTACCTTTGAAATCAGATGTAAAGATTGCCCTTATTGGTCCTTTTGCAACTTCAAAAGCTGTGATTGGCCCTTGGTCTTGGCGCGGAAGAAGTGATATTCATTCGTCTTTAAAGGATGTTTTAGATAATAATTTAGTTTTTGTTTCAAATAAGTATAAGATTGACGAGTATACGAAAGAAGAACTTGACATTATTAATTCCGCTGATGTATGTATTATGGCTATTGGTGAAGATGCATCATTAAGTGGTGAAGCTCATTCAAGAAGTGATATTCACTTACCGGATAATCAAGAAGATTTTTATCAAGAAATCAAAAGGGTTTCTAAAAAAACTATTGTATTAGTTTTTGGTGGTAGACCTTTATTGTTGTCTGAATTAAAGTCAGCTGATGCGATGATGATGTGTTGGTTCTTGGGAAGTTCATCTTCTGAAGCGATTAAAGATTTATTATTTGGTTTAAAGAGTCCTTCAGGAAAATTACCGATGAGTTTTCCGATGAATGTTGGGCAAATCCCTGTTTATTACAATCATCTAAATACCGGTAGACCGACAAGAGGGAATGATAATAATATCTACACATCTAAATATTTAGATGTTGTAAATGAACCCCTTTATCCATTTGGCTATGGCTTAAGTTATGGAAGTTTTAAATATAGTAATCTTGAGTTATCTAATGATTTAATAAAAGAAAATGAAACTCTTAAAATTAAAATTACTATAACTAATGAAAGTGATTTTTCAGGTAATGAAGTAGTACAGGTTTATATTAGAGATTACGTAGCTGATATTGTTAGACCGGTAAAAGAACTTAAGAAATTTAAGAAGGTTTACCTTTTTGGCAAGACAAAGAAAGTCATTGAATTTGAACTGAGTATTGATGATTTAAGTTATTATGATAACGAAGGAAATGTTAGTCTTGAAAGTGGTAAAATGGCAATTTTTGTTGGCGGATCAAGTGATAATTGTTTAAGTAAAGATTTTAACATTGTATTAGGTGGTTATTATGAATAGTGATATATTAAATAAAGAGTTGTATCATAGTTTTTTATATTTTCTTAAACAAGCTAATTTAAAAATCGGATCTACTGGATTCGGTTTAATCAGCGATGATACTAAAACACCTAACAGAGCTTCAATAGCTGCAGTAGGCTTCGGCTTAACAATGTATGTTATCGGGGTTGAAAATGGTTATCTAACAAAAGAAGCAGCTTTAAGGATTGTTAAGGGGACTTTTGATACTTTCTTGAATCACATCAGTCATATTCATGGCTTTTATGTTCATTACTGTAACTTAGAAGATGGCACACCATATAAGAAAAGTGAATATTCAACAATTGATACAATACTATTTTTAAATGGAGCAATTGTCTGTGACGCTTATTTTAATGATGAAGAACTTCATGGAAAATTTAATCGATTAGTAGGAAGAGTTAATTTCAAACCTTTCATTATGGAATATAAGAACAAACTTGTATTTAGAATGGCATATAATCCTCATTTAGATGGTGATTATCGAGGTAAGAATCAAGAACCTTGGATCTATCATTGGCACATGTACGCTGAACAGTTGTCGATGTATTTTTTAGCGGCTGGAAAAGATGACGTTAATCAAGATACTGCTTTGAAACTATATAATGGCTTTGAAAGAAATATTGGAAAATATCGAGAATACGAATATATCTATTGCCCAACAAACGCTTTATTCATTTATCAATATTCTCATGCTTGGTTTGATTTCAAAAAGTATTTAGACCCAAATGGTTTTGATTGGTTTAAAAATTCAGTGATTGCGACAAAAGCTAACAAAGCATATTGTTTAGATATGAAGAAAAAATATTCAATACTGGGCCAGAACGCTTGGGGGTTAACCGCTTGTATAACTCCTGTCGGTTACCGAAATCAAGTTGTAGAACCGCATGATTTAAATACTGATGAAAACCACATATATGGAGTTTTGCCGCCATCAGGAGCTTTAGGTTCAATCCCTTTTGTTGGTGAAGAATCGGTTAGTGTAGCTCAACATTTAATTAATGATTTTCCTGAATCTTTTGGACCTTATGGTTTTTATGATGGCTTAACATTTGTTGATAATAAACTGTGGATTGCTAAAGAATATGTTGGGATCAATAAAGGGATTACTGGGGTAATGATTGATAATTATTTGCATGGGACAGTGTATGAATTATATATGTCACATCCTTATATATTAAAAGCGATAAAAAAATTAGGATTTAAAGCGAGGTAACGAAATTGGCTAATATTAAAGATGTAGCGAAAATTGCGGGTTGTTCAATCTCAACGGTTTCTTATGCTTTAAATGATGATAAGAGAATTCCTGAAGTAACTGCTTTGAGAATTAAAAAGATAGCTAATGATATCGGTTATTTGCCATCGGCAGCTGCGAGAAATCTCAAAAAGAAAAACACTAGAACTGTTTTGGTAGCAATATCTGATTTTGGCGGTCCTGTTTATCATGAATTGCTGGATGGAATTCATTATGAACTTACTAAACATAGTTACACGATGATTGTCTCAACCGGTTCTTCAACAGATAACTTGTTAAAAGAGCGGATGGCTGACGGAACTATTATTTCTGATATTAATATTTCGAATCAAACTCTTAAACAAATATCTAAGATTTTGAAACCAATTATTATCCTAGATAGGAAACTTGATAACACTGATTTAGTCGACATGACAATTGATAATTATGATGCAATGTATCGTTTGACTGAAGATGTTATTATCAAAGGATATCGTAAAATAGCTTTTTGTCATGGCGTCAAAAAAACTCATGACAATGAATACCGCTTTAAAGGTTTTAAGGATGCTTTAGAAAATCGAAATTTAGAGATATTTGCAGAATATGTCGGTAATTTTACAAAAATTTCAGGAACGATAATCGCCGAAGAGCTCATTAAGAGTAATCAGTTGCCAGAAATGATTGTTTGTGCTAATGATGAAATGGCGATTGGTATTATGGAAGTTTTACAAACTGAGGGATATGAAATACCAAAAAATATAGGTGTATCAGGGTTTGATGACATAGAATTAGCAAGTTATTTCAGCCCGAAGTTATCTTCAGTCCGGATAAATAGGTTTGAATGGGGAAGAAAAGTAGCTAAAACCATGTTATCACTTTTGACAAAAGAAAAAATAGTTGTCAAAAAAGAACATGGCGAACTTAAGATAAGAGACTCATATTGAAAAGCTAACTCCTTTTAAATAGTTAGTTGTAAATTTGGATATTTTGATGTAAACGCTTGTATATGTATTAACCATATGATATAATTTAAATATAAAATCTATCGAAACGTTTCTATAAATTTGGGGGTACACATGTTAGAAAATAAATACGGATATTTTTCTGATAACGGACAGACTTATGTCATCAAAACTCCTTTAACACCTAGGCCTTGGATCAATGTTATTTCTAATGGTGATTATTCTTTGATGATCTCTCAAAATGGGGGTGGATGTTCCTGGCGTGGTAATGCAGCTCAAAACCGAATAACGAGGTTATATCAGGATATTATTAAAGATAATTGGGGTAAATATTTTTATTTGCGAAATCTAGATAATAATGATTTTTGGTCTTTAACTTATATGCCTGTTAAAGCTAGTTATGAAGATTTTGAAGTAAGACACGGAATCGGTCATTCTGTGTTTAAATATAAACATCAAGGTATAAGTACAGTGATGAAAATTTTTGTTGTTCCTAATAAACCAGTAGAGATAATTGATATAACTATAATAAATGAAAGCAAAGAAGTTAAGAGATTGGATTTAACTTCTTATTTTGAATGGGAAGCTGGAATTCATCCGGATGAACATCGAGAATTCAATAAACTTTTTATGGACACCATGTATGATGAAGCAAGAAAGGCAATAAAATTAAAAAAATATCATTGGGGTTTTCCAGATAAAGACGGGTTGAGTAATAATGTTGATTGGGATTTTATTGGATTCCATGCTTGTAGCGAGCTGATAAAATCTTTTGATACTGATAAGGAAAGTTTTATTGGAATGTATAAAAATGAATCCGATCCAAAGTCAATGCATCAAGAGACTTTAGATGGAAATATAGGTCGGTATGGTGATGCTGTTGCTTCGCTTCAAACCGCAGTCAATTTAAATGTAGGGGAAGAAAAGCGAATTGTCTTTACAATTGGTGCTGCTATCATAGGCAAAAATGAGATTAACAATATTAATCAAGAAAAAGAAGATGTTGATGCTTTAATTAAAAATTACACTAACGTAGAAGCTAGCGATCAAGTTTTTGAAGAACTTAAAGTTTTTTGGGATGAATTATTAAATGGTGATGAAGTTTCTACACCTGATAAAGCATTTGATTTAATGACTAATACTTTTTCTAAGTATCAAGCAATAAGTTGTAGATTGTGGGGTAAAACCGCATATTATCAAACAAGTGGTGGATATGGTTTTAGAGATCAGTTACAGGATTCTTTGATTTTCTTGGAATCTAAGCCCCAACTTACTAAAGAACAACTAAAGCTTCATGCTCAACATCAGTTTATGGAAGGAGATGTTTATCACTGGTTTGTGACTTATCAAGGTTGGGGACCGAGAAGTAATTGTAGTGATGATTTATTATGGATGCCTTTAGTTCTTTATTATTACTTAGAAGAAACATTGGATTATGATTTTCTTTTAGAAGAAGTGCCTTTCTTAGATGGACCTAAAGAATCAATGTATGAACATTCTAAGAAGGCGATAAACAAAGCTTTGACAAGATATTCTGTTCGTGGAGTTCCTTTAATGGGAAGCCATGATTGGAATGATGGATTGAACGCTGTTGGGCATAAGATGAAGGGTGAATCCTTCTGGATGTCATCATTCCTTTATTTAATATTAAATCAATTTACCGTTATTGCCAGACATCAAAAAGACGAAGAATTTGTTGATGTTTGTTTAGAAAATGCAAAGAAGATTAAAAAAACTTTCGAAAAGTATGGTTGGGATGGAGAGTGGTATCTTCAAGGAACTACTGATAATGGTGATAAAGTTGGCTCAAAAGATAATGATGAAGGAAAGATTTTCTTAATGCCTAATGCTTGGGCAATAATTTCTGATATCATTCCGGAAACAAAAAAATCAATTGTAATTTCTTCGATTAAAAAATATTTGTTAAAGGAATTTGGAACTTTACTTAATTATCCCGCTTTTACGAAACCAGTAAAAAATATTGGTTACGTGACTAGATATGCTCCGGGGTTAAGGGAAAATGGCGGAGTTTATACACATGCCGCAACCTGGGCAGTAACGGCTTTTGCGAAGGCTGGATACCCGGATTTAGCTTATGAAGCATATCGAGGAATTTGTCCGCCTAATCGAACTGAGGATCCTGACCGTTATTTAAGTGAACCTTATGTTACTTGTGGGAATTCAGATGGTCCAAAATCTTTGCTTTTTGGAAGAGGCGGTTGGAGTTGGTACACAGGATCTGCTCAATGGTTACATCGAGTTGCAGTTCAAGATATAATTGGCGTAAAAGCGGGTTTTAATGGACTGGTTATTGAACCACATTTACCAAAAGCTTGGGAAAAGGTGATTTATCGTAGAAAATTTAGAAACGCTTTTTATGTATTTGAATTTTCTAAAGGCAATGAAAGCAAGATTGTTGTTGATGGGAAAGAACTTTCTGGTAATGTCATAAGTGATTATCAAGATGGGTTAACACATCATATAAGTGTTAAGATAAAATAAATATTAAGAGGAGAGAAGATAGATATGAAAAAATTAATTGGTATATTAGTTTTTATGTTTTTAATAGTTGCTTTTGTTGGTTGTCAATCAACCACCACTAATCCTATTAGTTCAACATCAACTACAAGTGGAGATGATACTTTTACGACTATAGAACAGCCAGATCCAGTTACGATTACTTACGCAGCTTGGAATTTAGGTGCTGTTGATTCGGTTAATCTTGAAAGGTTAATGCTTGAAGAATTTGAAGAAGAATATCCTTGGATTACTGTTGAAATTATTGAAAGACCTAAAGTTACTGATCCCTCAGGAACTTCCGAAATTGATCAAAATTGGAATGAGTTTTTAGGAGCTAGAGCCGCTAGAGGAACTTTGCCTGATGTTTATTTTACTGATTCAGTAGAAACGACAATAATGAATAATTGGTCTAGAGATATGTCTGATATTGCCTATGATGATCCTGAATTTATGAACGTTCCTGAAGACTTGCGTGAAGCTTCTAATTTTGGTGGGAATTTAATGGCTCTTCCTTATGCAGTTTATTATTTTGGTTATTTCATTAACACCAGTTTATTTGAAGAACAAAATGGTGATATACCGTTATTTGAAGATACTTTCGATACTTTTTTAGATAAAGTGTCTGATATTGCTAATCAAAATGTTACTAATGGGACTGGTATTGCTGGTGTTGTTGGTATTGATCGAATGTTAGAATGGTATCCGGCTCAACTTAATCCGAGTTTAGGTTGGTATACATATGACGGTAGTGTTTTAAATCTTGATTCACAAGAGTTTGAAGATACTTTGAGTCTTTATACTACTTTGATGCAAGATAAGTCTTTGATTTATGATGCTTTGACTCCTGAAGAACAAATGGCTGCTTTTGGAACACCTAACACTTGGGAATCAAACCAGTTGGCAGCTTTTTTCAATTATACTCCAATCATTGGTTCAATGACTGATTTAGGTTTTGATGTTGATTTTATCGGAACGCCAGGTACAACAAATGCCCATCAAATTCCAGTTATTCTCGATTTGATTTGTGTATCTAGCACCACAACCAATCCTGAAGCAGCTTATTTACTGGCTAAGTGGATGAGTTTTGGATCTGATGGATACTTGAAGAGAATTGAACTTTCAACAACTGTTGAAGGTATTGAACCACTTAATATGACACCTTTACAACCTAATGAAGATTTACTAGATGCGTTTTTTGAGATATATCCAACATTTGTTGAATTCAGGAAAGTTGTCGCTCATGTCAATTTTGTCATTGAACCTAACAAATATGTTCCTGGATATATTAAAGCAAGGTGGACAGCTAATTTTGATGCTGAAAGGACAGTAGGTGATATCTTTGATTTAGTTCGTAGTGGACAACTTAACTACGCAGATGTTAAAGAATCTTGGAACAACATTGCGAATTATGAATTAACTGTCGCAAGAACTGCTATTTATAACCGTTTAGGTGTAGAAGAATAAAAAACAACTTTTCTATTTATAATAATTGCTTATAAGGAGTACTTTAGTTATGATCAAAAAATTATTATT
>JAVVFA010000028.1:0-12460 GCA_032251215.1 Candidatus Izemoplasmatales bacterium | reverse complement strand
ATTATCAAAAAATAATTACATCCTACCGAGACTTACCAAAAAAATATAATCAATGGTGTTCAGTAGTGAGATGGGAAAAAACAACAAGACCATTTTTAAGAGGATCAGAGTTTTTATGGCAAGAAGGTCACACTGTTCACAAAGATGAGATTGAAGCCAGAAAAGAAACTATGGATATCCTAGACATATATAATGCTTTGGGAAGAGACTTACTAGCTATCCCTTTTGTTGTAGGTCAAAAAACTGAAAAAGAGAAATTTGCTGGGGCGGTCGATACATACAGTATTGAAGCTTTAATGCATGATGGTAAGGCTCTTCAAAGTGGTACGACACATTATCTAGGAACTGGTTTTGCAAAAGCGTTTAATATCAATTTCCAAGATAAAGACGGAGAAGTTAAACCAGTACACCAAACATCTTGGGGCGTGTCTACGAGACTGATTGGTGCAGTTATCATGGTTCATGGTGATGATTCTGGTTTGGTTTTACCACCATATCTAGCGCCAATTCAAGTAAACATCATACCTGTGATGCAACATGTTGAAGGTGTTTTAGAAAAAGCTCAAGAACTTAAATCAGTTTTAGAAAAAATCAATATTCGCGTTGAAATCGATGATTCAGATAAGACGCCTGGTTGGAAATTTGCTGAATCTGAAATGAAAGGTATTCCTTTAAGACTAGAAATTGGCCCAAGAGATATTGAAAATAATCAATGTGTCTTGGTTAAACGACATAATCGCGAAAAGATAATTGTTAATATTGATGAATTATCTGACTTGATTCCTTCATTATTACAAGATATCCATCAAGCAATGTACTTAAAAGCTTTAGACAATGTAAATGAGAACACAAGAGAAACAGTTTCATATGATGAATTTAAGAAGATTATTTTGGAAAAACAAGGCTATATTAAAATGATGTGGTGTGGAAAAAGATCTTGTGAGGATAAAGTAAAAGAAGATACGCAAGCAACTGCTAGATGTATGCCTTTAGAAGAACAAACGATTGGAACAAAATGCCCAGTTTGTGGTGATGAAGCCAAACACTTAGTTTATTACGCAAAAGCCTATTAAAATTGAGCATTGAGTAGCTTTTACTCAGTGCTTATTTTTTGTGTGATGGTTTTATAAATCTTTTATTTGATAAACTATATTTTATTGAATAAAGGGCGATAAAATGGTATTATTATAAGATAAAGATGAAGAGGTGAAGAAGTTGTTTGATTTTTTAAATATCAATAAAAGAGCTTTAAAGAGACTTGAAAAAATGGCTCAACAAGTTCTTGATAAAGAAACTGAATATAAAGCATTTACTGATGAGGAATTACAAAATAAAACCGAAGAGTTTAAAAGTCGTTTAAATAACGGAGAAACTCTCGACAGTCTTTTAGTTGAAGCTTACGCTACAGTTAGGGAAGCTTCCACTAGAGTTCTAAAAATGACACCGTTTAAAGTGCAAGTTATGGGCGCAATTGTTATTCACGAGGGAAATATCGCGGAAATGAAAACGGGTGAAGGTAAAACCTTAACCGCTGTTATGCCTGCATATTTAAACGCCTTAAATGGTGAAGGTGTTCATATTGTTACCGTCAATGATTATTTGGCTAGACGTGAAGCTGAAGGTGAAATTGGAGAATTGTTTAAATTTTTGCAATTAACTGTCGGTTTAAATACAAGAGAAATGAATCCTGAGGAAAAAAGAGAAGTCTATAAATGTGACATTCTCTATTCTACCAACAATGAATTGGGTTTTGATTACTTGAGAGATCACATGGTCATCTATAAAGAACAAATTGTTCAAAGAAATTTAAACTTCGCCATTATCGATGAAGTTGATTCGATTTTAATTGATGAAGCGAGAACACCATTAATTATTTCTGGTGGTGCTAAAAACACAGCGGATCTTTATAAACACGCAAACTATTTTGTAATCGGTTTAGGCGAAGATGACTTTGAACTTGATATCAAGGATAAGTCCATTACTTTAACCCAAGCAGGAATACAACGTGCTGAAAGATTCTTTAATTTAGAAAATCTCTATGATGTTAACAATGTTGTGTTATTGCATCATATTAATAATGCTTTAAGAGCTAATTACATCATGGCAAAAGACGTTGATTATGTTGTACAAGACGGTAAAGTTATCATAGTTGATCAATTTACTGGTCGTTTAATGCACGGACGACAATTTTCAGAAGGATTGCATCAAGCCTTAGAAGCTAAAGAAGCGGTGGAAATCAAAAAAGAAACGACCACTTTAGCAACTATTACTTTCCAGAATTTCTTTAGAATGTATTCAAAACTTTCCGGTATGACCGGTACAGCCAAAACTGAAGAAGAAGAATTTAGAAACATTTATAACATGTTTGTCGTTGAAATACCGACAAATATGCCAGTTATTAGAATTGATGACAACGATTTGATTTTTGCAACTATGGAAGCTAAATATAAAGCTTTAGCTGAAGAAATCACAAAAAGATATAATTTAGGTCAACCACAATTAGTCGGTACTATCTCAATCGAAAGTTCTGAACTACTATCATCACTTCTTAAGAAAAATGGTGTTAAACATAATGTTTTAAATGCTAAACAACATGAAAGAGAAGCGGAAATTGTCGCTAATGCTGGGCAAAAATACGCAGTTACAATCGCTACTAACATGGCTGGTAGAGGTACCGACATCAAATTAGGTGAAGGTGTCACAGATCTTGGTGGATTAGCGGTAATCGGTACAGAAAGACATGAATCAAGGCGTATTGATAACCAGTTACGAGGACGTTCAGGCCGTCAAGGCGATCCTGGATATAGTCGTTTCTTTTTATCAGCTGACGACGATTTATTAAAAAGATTTGGTGGCGACCGATTCAAAAGTATGATTTCGATGATTACCTCTCAAGGAGGCGACGGATCAGAAACACCGCTAGATTTTAAAATGTTCTCAAAAATGGTTTTAAGAGCTCAACGCCAAATTGAAGGAAATAACTTTGATAGACGTAAAACGGTCTTGCAATATGATGAAGTTTTAAGAAAACAAAGAGAAATTATCTATTCACAAAGAACTGATGTGTTATTTTTAGAATCGATTGAAGAATTGATTCATAGCATGTTAACCGATACGCTAACAAGAGCTGTTAATAGTCATGATAATATCGATGATTTAAACCAAACCCTAAATAAATATTTTGCAATTGATTCAATTGACAAAGAAATATTAAAAACTGAATCTAATGTCTTAGAATATGTTTTAGACACTTATAGAAAAGATGTAGAAAATAAAAAGACTTTGGCAGGCGGAAAACAGTTCAATGATTTCCTTAAAGCCATTACACTTAGGGTTGTTGATACCTATTGGGTTCAACATATTGACTCAATGAGTGAATTAAGACAAGCTGTAACGTTACAAAGTTACGGACAAATCAATCCTTTCCGTGAATACCAAGAGATTGGGTTTAATATGTTTCAAACGATGGTCTATAATATCCAAGATGATGTCACAAAATACGTACTGAAAGCTCAAGTAAGACAAAATACCGAAAGAGTTCAAGTTGCGAAACCCGTCAGTACTTATTCTGGTAAAGAAGATATGGAAGTTAAAAGAAAACCCAGAACTGTCAATCAAAAAGTTGGAAGAAATGATCCGTGTCCGTGTGGAAGCGGTAAGAAATATAAGCATTGTCACGGTCGAAATGATAACTAGGAGTCAAAAATGCTTCTTGATGAATTAAAAAAGTTGTTTCATGAATTGACCACAGAATTTAAAAAACTTAATAATAACATTGATATTGCTAAAAGAGTGAATCAAGTCAAAAATCTGGAACAGTTAACTATGGCTCCAGATTTTTGGAATGATACTCAAAAAGCACAAAGTATAATTGCTGATATCAATGAAGCAAATGATCTGATAGATAGTTACAAAAGATTGAAGGATATTTATGAAACAATCGAGTTGACGATAACTCTAGCAGAAGAAGGCGAAACTATCAATGAAAAAGATACTGAAGAGTTAATCACAGAGTTTTACCAACTCAACGAACTATTAACGCTAAAGGTATTACTTAACGAAGAATATGATAAATTGAACGC
This sequence comes from Candidatus Izemoplasmatales bacterium, assembly GCA_032251215.1. Classification (GTDB taxonomy): domain Bacteria; phylum Bacillota_I; class Bacilli_A; order Izemoplasmatales; family Hujiaoplasmataceae; genus UBA2289. Next base: position 8,378 of record JAVVFA010000028.1, on the reverse strand, counting down.
TATCATTGAATTTCATCCAGGAGCTGGTGGAACTGAATCACAAGATTGGGCTCAGATGCTATTTAGGATGTACCTAAGATATGCTGATAGAAAGAATTTTAAAACAAAAATCCTTGACTATCTTGATGGTGATGAAGCTGGTTTAAAATCAGCGACAATTTTAGTCAGTGGTCCTTATGCTTACGGTTATTTGAAAGCCGAATCAGGAGTTCATCGTTTAGTAAGGATTTCTCCATTTGACTCTTCAAGCAGAAGACACACCTCTTTTGCTTCAGTAACAGTTATTCCAGAAATTGATGATTCAATTAATGTAGAGATTAATGATGAAGATCTTAGGATTGATACATTTAGATCGAGTGGTAAAGGCGGTCAAGGTGTAAATACAACCGATTCTGCAGTCAGAATCACTCATATACCAACTAACATAGTTATATCATGTCAAAATGAAAGATCACAAATGCAAAACCGAGAAATTGCGTTAAGAGTTCTTAAAGGTAAACTATATAATTTGGAATTAGAAAAAAAGCGTAATCAACTAGATTCATTTAATGATTACAAAGCCAACGCTTTTGGTTCGCAAATCCGTTCGTATGTGTTTCATCCATATACCATGGTTAAAGATCATCGAACAAATTGTGAAACAGGTAATGGCGAAAAAGTTATGGACGGATATCTAGATCCATTCATTCTAGCATATTTAGTTGACAGTAAAAAACATGTTTAAAGTGACTAATCTTGCTAAAAAAGGCAAGAATTACCTCATAACAATTAAAGAAGAAGTTAAAGAATATGACTTCAAGGTGAGCGAAGATTTGATAATAGAATATCGTTTGCTTGCTGGAAAAGAATTTGACCAAAAACAGTTTAATTCTTTAGTAAATGCCATTAATAAAGATGCATATTATCAAAAAGTATTAAATTACGCACTTTTTAAATCAAGAACCAAAAAAGAAATCTTCACCTATTTAGATAAGCTGAAAATAGAAGATTATGGTTACTATTTAAACAAACTAGAAAAACTTAAGTTAATTGATGATTCATTGTATGCTGAAAACTATATCAATGATGCAATTAATTTCAAACGAGTTGGCCCAAGAAAGATTACGGATGATTTAAAACTCAAAGGTATTAAAAGTGAATTAATCATTAATAATCTGAATAAATTTAAGAATGAAACTCATCTTGAAAATCTTGAGTTTTGGTTAGAAAAAAAATTAAAGACCTTAAACAACAAACCGTTTTATCAAACCCAAAAAATGTTGATGAATTTTCTCATCAACAAAGGCTTTGATTATGAAGATGTAACATTGGTTGTATATCAAAATCAAGAAAAAATCAAAAAAGAAATCAATGAAGACGAAATAATAATTAAAGAGATTAAATATTTAACAGCCAAATATCAACAAAAAGACCTTAAAGTTAGTTTAAATCAATACTTAATCAATAAATTGCTTGCTAAAGGCTATCAATATAGCATTATCAAAAAACACCTTGAAGGGAGTCTTTAAGAGATGAACGAATTAGATTTATTTCTATTTAATGAAGGTAAATTAAAAGAGGCTTACAAGTTATTTGGTGCACATGTAGTTAAAGATGAATCAAACGCAATTAAGGGTGTTGATTTTAGAGTTTATGCACCTCACGCTAAAATCGTCTCGATTGTCGGTGACTTCAATCATTGGGATTCCCGTACTCATGTTATGGAAAAAGAAGATAATTTCGGTGTATATCGTCTTTTTATCCCAGAGATAGGTGAATGGACAAGATATAAATATTGTATCGTGACTTCTTATGGTCAAACGATTTTTAAAGCCGATCCCTATGCTTTCTTTTCTGACAACCGTCCAGAAACATCTTCAAAAGTTTATGATATTGATGGTTATTTTTGGCATGATCAAGATTATCTCAACCAAAGAAAACAAAGAAATCACTTCGAAGAAAAATTATCTGTTTATGAGTTGCATTTAGGAAGTTGGATGACTAAACCTGACGGCAGTTTTCATAAATATAATGAGTTAGTTGATTTCTTAATTCCCTATATCAAAGAACATGGTTTTTCCCATATCGAAATAATGCCTTTAGTAGAACATCCACTTGATGAAAGTTGGGGTTATCAAGGCACTGGATATTATAGTGCAACTTCCAGATATGGAGTACCAAAAGATTTAATGTATTTGATTGACAAATGTCATGAAAATAATATCGGCGTCATCATGGATTGGGTTCCTGGTCATATTTGCAAGGATGCCCATGGATTATATATGTTTGACGGTGAACCATTATATGAATATGAAGATATCAATATTCGTGAAAATGTAGTATGGGGAACAATCAATCTAGACTTGGGAAAAGGAATAGTCAAAAGTTTTTTGATATCTAACGCAAACTTTTGGATGGATTATTTTCACGTGGATGGATTTAGAATAGATGCTGTATCCAATATCATTTATTATCTTGGCAATATGCATGTCGGTACTAATTATGGCGCTGTCGAATTTTTGAAAAATCTATCTTATTCAGTTAAAGAAAGAGATCATTCAGTATTGTTGTTTGCGGAAGATTCAACTACCTATCCAAATTTAACAAAAAGTGTTTTAGATGGTGGAATTGGTTTTGATTATAAATGGAATATGGGTTGGATGAATGACACATTAAGATACTTTTCTAAAGATCCTATTTACCGTAAATACCATCATGATTTAATTACCTTCGGCATGGTTTATGCTTACTCTGAAAGATTTATTTTGCCTTTATCACATGATGAAGTGGTTCATGGAAAGAAATCTTTAGTTGATAAAATGCCAGGAGATTATTGGCAAAAATTTGCCAATTATAGACTTTTGATGGGTTTGCAATTCACTTATCCAGGCAAGAAACTACTCTTTATGGGCAGCGAATTTGCGCAAATGCACGAATGGAAAGATAAACAAGAACTTGACTGGCATTTATTGGAATATCCAATGCATAGTGCAGCTAACAGGTTCGTCAGAGATTTAATTCAAGTTTACAATCATCATTCTTCACTTTATGAACTAGATCACAACCCTGAAGGTTTTAGATGGATAGATCAAAGTAATTATGATCAATCAATTTACTCCTTTATTAGATTTGGCAAAAATAATAAAAATTTCTGTGTTGTAGTCATTAATATGACACCAAATGCATATCCCAATTTTCACATAGGCGTTCCAGAACCAGGAGTATATCAAGAAATTCTTAATTCCGATAAAGAAATATATGGTGGATCAAATATTTATAATGGGGCTGATATCAAAACCACAGATGCATTCAATCATGGTTACAGACAATCCATTGCCATAAATATTTCACCACTAGCGATTTCTATCATTGAATATAAGCAAGGTGATAACTCTTGAAAAAAATGATAGCAATGATCCTTGTAGGCGGTAGAGGAACAAGATTAGGCGATATTACTAAAGAAATAGCTAAACCAGCTGTTTCTTTTGGGGCGAAATATCGCCTTATTGATTTTACATTAAGCAATATCTCTAACAGCAATATCTCCACTTGCGGAATTGTCACCCAATATGAACCTTTTGAACTGATGAATTATATTGGCTCGGGAGTTTCTTGGGATTTAGATTATATTGATGGTGGTGTTAGATTTTTAACTCCATATTCAAAGCATGAAGACGTGCTTTGGCAAAAAGGTACTGCTCACGCAATCAAACAATATTTTCGTTTTATCAAAGATCATCAACCCGAATATGTTCTTATTTTATCTGGAGATCATATATATAAAATGGATTATAACCAAATGTTAGAAACGCACATTGTTAAAAAGGCAGAAGTAACTATCGCGGCAACAAAAGTTAACAGCAAAGAAGCTCATCGCTTTGGAATATTAGAAACTAACAGTAATGGACAGCTCTTGAATTTTTTTGAAAAACCAAAAAATTCTATATCCAATCTTGCATCAATGGGTGTATACATTTTCTCATATAAAGTATTGGAAGACTTATTTTTTAATACTATAGAAGAAGATTTAATTGATTTTGGTAAAGATATTATTCCTCATTGTATCAATATGAAACGTGATATCGCAGTTCATGTATTTGAAGATTATTGGCGAGATGTTGGTACGATTCAATCATTATATGATGCTAATATGGATCTTTTGGAAGATGCTAATTTCTTAGGTTTGAATTCTTCTAAAAATTTACCGATATATTCTAAATCTTTAAATCTTTCTCCACACATTGTCTTGGAAACAGGTAAAGTTAAAACATCGGTGATTGCAGATGGCTCTATTATTGCCGGAACCGTAATTCATAGTACCATCGCTTATCAAGTCAGCATTGGGTTTAATGCATTGGTAGAAGACAGTGTTATCATGCCTAGTGTTAGCATCGGCAACAATTCACATTTAAAAAAGGCAATCGTCAATCAAGGAGTCGTCATTCCTGAAAATTATCGGTTTATCTCTGATAAAATTTGTCTAATTACTTCCGAGAATCTTATGGAAGTAGGTGAAATCAAATGAGAGATTTATTTTTAATTGTCGACGCTACTTCTAGAGGGAATTTTTCAAAACTTACTAGACATAGGGTGCCTGGAGCCATTCCTTTCGGTGGCAAATATCGACTAATTGATTTCACCTTATCAAATTGCAAGAATTCCGGGATTAACAATGTAGCGATTTTTCCTTATGGAAATTATCGCTCCCTTTCAGACCATATCGGTAGTGGGGATCGTTGGGATTTAAGCAGAAGACATGACGGTGTTTTTATTCTTCCTCCAAAAAATTTAAGTTTAACCATTGAAAATGAAATAAGTTTTCAAAGAATGTATGAACATCTAGAATATTTTTATCGTAGCAACCAAGAATACGCAATAATAACTCCTGCAAATATGGTTTGGAATGTTGATTATTACGATTTTTTAAATGAACATCTAAAACAAGATGCTGATTTGACAGAAGTATTATCTGATGTAAGAAAAGTATTGAAGACTTATATTATTTCCAAGAAGTTACTACATGAATACATTGAAAATTATGATCAAATTGCTTTTAGAAATCTTTCTGATGTTTTCGATTATGGACCTGGAATTAAAAAACATACAATCGTTATTGATACATTTTCATATAACATCAATTCTTCAACAGAACTCTATGAAGCAAATATGCAAATTTTATTACCATGGGTAAGAACACAACTATTCTTGGAAAATAGGCCGATTTACTCAAAAGAAACAATGTCCGCACCGTCTAGATACGGTGATTTTGCGAAAATTAAAAATTCAATTATTGCTTCTGGAGCTGTTATTGAAGGTGAAGTAACAAACTCAATTATCGGCCGAAAAGTAAAAATTCATTATGGAGCTAAAGTGACTGACTCAATTATCATGAATCAATCGATAATTGAAAGTGACGCAGTTGTAGAATATTCAATATTCGATAAAGAAACTCATGTTTTAAAAGGGTCTATCGTTACTGGAAAAGAGGATGAAATTTTTGTATCTGAAAAAAAACAAATAGTTACATCTCACCAAAAATTAGCGATTCTTCAGGTTAGCGCTGAATGTTATCCATACATAAAAACTGGTGGTTTAGCCGATGTTGTCGGTTCGTTAGCTGAAGAATATTCTGACATGGGAAAAAAATCACAAGTAATATTACCACTATATCCACAAATCAAAGAAAAGTACAAATTATTACTTGAACTCAAGGTCTCTAATTCCCTGAATTATGGGAATAAGAATTATAAGGTCAATCTCTATAGCATTACAAATACAAATACAGTTTATTATTTCATTGAATCATATGATTTCTTCGATCGCGAAAAAATCTATGGATATGAAGATGATGGTGATCGTTTCGCATTCTTCACTTTAGCTACAATTTTCTTTCTAGATGATATCGATGAATATCCTGATATTATTCATATTCATGATTGGCACGTCGGATTATTACCACTAATTTTAAAGATTCGTAATATGCCAATCAAAACTTTAATGACAATTCACAACATTGAGTATCAGGGTATATATGACCTAGATATACTCTCTAAACTTGATATTGAAAATCCATTGCAATACACACGTTTAAGTAAACTTAATTTTATGGAAATCGGATTAAACAATTCAACGAAAATATCAACAGTTTCAGAAACTTATAAAGATGAACTAAGATATGAATACTACTCTAAAAATCTCGTCGAAGTTATCAATAAAAGATACCGTGATTTTTATGGAATTTTAAATGGTTTAAGTGAAGACGTAAACCCAGAATTTGACTTAGAAATAGCGATGAAATATAATCTTATCAATGCCTTTAGCGCTAAGAACATCAACAAACTTGAGATGCAAAAGAAACTTAATTTACAAAGAGGTAGCGATTTCTTTATAATTGGCATGGTCACTAGAATCGTCGAACAAAAAGGTTTCGATATTATCATCCCTGCTCTTCATCAAATTCTTGAAAATCCTAATGTTGAATTTGTCATATTGGGAAGTGGAGATGAAGTATATCTCGAGAAATTACACACGATTAAAAATCGTTTTCCTGATCGAGTCAGTCTTAATCTAGAGTATGATGCAACAAAACCCCAATATATTTATGCTGGTGCTGATGTTTTCTTAATGCCTTCTAGATATGAACCATGCGGCATTGGTCAAATGATAGCCCTTAAATATGGAACTATTCCAATTGTCAGACAAACAGGCGGTTTAAATGACACCGTTGATAATTATGATATGTCAAGCAAACGCGGTAACGGTTTTAAATTTTTCAATTATGATACAAGAGACTTATTGTTTCAATTAAAAAATGCTTACAATTTATATGCAAATAATAAGTCAGATTGGCAACAACTTATCATCAACGCTATGAATTCAAGATATTCTTTAGCTGACTCAGCAAAAAAATATCTCGAACTGTATCAAATGATGTAAAAAGTAACCGTTGTCACACTTGCCTACTTTTTATCAACTATAGATAAATGGTATAATATTAAATGAGGTGGTACTATGAGATTAGGTGTTTTTAAAACAAAAGACAGTTTTACTAAAGCCTTTAAAGAAAGACTTAAAAAAACTTATTATAAAGAAATTTCTGAATCAACAATCAGAGAAAGATATAATATTTTAGGTACTCTAGTAAAAGAAGAAATATCTAAGGATTGGTTAAGTACGGAAAAATTAATAACTGATACTGAAGAAAAAAAGGTCTATTATTTTTCGATGGAATTTCTTTTAGGAAGACTTATAACAAACAACTTAATGAATATGGGAATTAGGAATGTTTGTGAAGAGGGCTTTCAAGAAATGGGTTATGATTTAAACGAAGTAGAAGACTATGAGTCTGATCCTGGTTTAGGAAATGGTGGTTTAGGAAGATTAGCTGCTTGCTATTTAGATTCCATGGCATCTTTGGGTATTTTAGGGTATGGACAATGTATTAGATATCGTTATGGTTTATTCCGTCAAAAAATTAAAAATGGTTATCAAGAAGAATGTCCTGATAATTGGTTGAATGACGGCTATGTTTGGGAAATAAGAAGACAAGAAAAATCAGTTGACATTCCTTTTAACGGTTATGTTAATTGGGAAAATTCAAAGATGGTTTATCATCCTTCTGAAGTAATTCGGGCTGTACCATATGATGTACCAATAGTCGGGGATGACAATGGTATTGTTAATTACTTAAGACTTTGGAACGCTGAACCGGCAAAGAAATATCCTGAGAATAAATCGCCATTTGATTATGAAACTGAGTTACAAAAAATTTCTGGATTTTTATATCCTGATGACACAACCTACGAAGGAAAATTATTAAGAATTAAACAACAATATTTCTTATCTGCAGCTGGCGTTAAAAGTATAACCAATGAACATAAAGAAAAATATGGAACCTTGAAGAATATAGCTGATCATGTTGTTTTACATATCAATGATACTCATCCGACTTTAATTATTCCTGAATTAATGAGAATTTTACTTGACGAAGAATTAATGGAATGGGATGAAGCTTGGAATATCGTAACAAAAGTAGTAGCTTATACGAATCATACAATTCTCGCAGAAGCTTTAGAAAAATGGCCGATTGATATCATGCAGCCATTATTACCGAGAATTTATCAGTTGATTGAAGAAATAAACAGACGCTTTTGTTTGGGTTTATTAGAAAAATACGGTTATGAAAAAGATGATTTAATCAGAGAATTAGCGATTATTAATGATGGTGTGGTAAAAATGGCTCATCTTTGTATCGTTACTAGTTTTTCCGTTAACGGCGTCGCTAAGTTACATACTGAAATATTGAAAAATATTGAAATGAAAAAATTCTATGATTTATATCCGACTAAATTCAATAATGTTACTAACGGTATAACACATCGAAGATGGTTGTTGCACTC
>JAVVFA010000027.1:0-12693 GCA_032251215.1 Candidatus Izemoplasmatales bacterium | reverse complement strand
TTGACAGAATAAAATAAAACTGCTAAACTACTCTATGTGATAGAGTAATTCATGAAAGGAAGTAATTAATATTATGAAAATAGCAGTTTTAACTGATTCAGGAGCAAATTTAAGTAAAGAATTTATTCAAAGTAAAAATAACTTATTTGTTATTCCATTAATGATCGTTATTGACGGAAAAGAATATCGTGATCAAGTAGAAATCAGTGCCTCTGATGTCTACGCGAAACTAGATACTCATAAAGTATCAACATCTTTACCTTCACCACAGGATTTACAAGATACTTTAAAAGAAATTAAAAAACAAGGATTTACCCACTTGTTAGTGATTAATATCTCCTCTGGTTTAAGCGGGACTTTTAACTCTTTTAGATTAGCTTTAGCTGAAGAAAAAGATTTAAAAGTTTTACAATATGACACTTTGACACTAGGCGGTGGAGAAGGTTTTATTGTGGAATATGCTTTAGAATTAGTTGAAGCAAACAAACCATTTGATAAAATCATTCCTTTACTTGATGAACTAAGAAAAAAAGATAGTATTGCTTTTTACACTATTAATACTTTGAAGTATTTAAAAGCTGGTGGAAGAATTGGTAAAGTCGAAGGTACAATCGGCGATTTATTGCATATTAAACCAGTTATTACCGTTAATGATGAAGGTGTTTATGTAACACTTTCCAAAGGATTTGGTTTAAAGAGATCATTATTAAAAATGAAATCTATTCTCATGGAAAAATTTGGTAATGACTTAATTGATTTAATCATTCACTTTGGCGATAATGAAGATGAAGCTAAAGAATTAGTTGATAAATTAAAAAATGCTCTTAATGTTAGAAATTTAAGCCTTGTAAGATTAACTCCGGTTTTAGGAGTTCATACAGGTCCTGAAATCATTGCATTCGTTGTTAGAAGAATTAAAAAAACTTAAGATAAAGAAGGAAAAATTTCCTTCTTTTTTTTACATTGTATCAAGTTTTGTTTTGATAAATAAGGTATAATTAATTTATCTTATTAATAACAAGGTGAGACATATGGCTGGATTCATCACTTACATTTTAATTTCCGTTTTTACTCCGGGACCAAATAATATTTTTTCTTCTATTTCATCAGCTCGAATAGGGTTTAAAAAGACGATGAGATTTATGTTAGGGATATTAGTTGGAACCTTTTTGGTATTTGTCATTACCGGTTTATTAAATGTCTATTTATACACTAATATTAGGATTGTGACACAGATAATTGGTGTTTTAGGGGGTTTATTTATTTTATACCTTGCCTTAAAGATGTTTCTTTCAAGAAAAGATGAAGATAAATTGTTGATAACTGGAGATAAATTATTTTTTATGGCTATAATGTTAAATTTTATTAATGCCAAAACTTTAATCTTCGGTTTAACGGTTGGGACTTTTTATTTAGAATTAGGTTTTGATCCTAATTTCATGATTTTATTTGCACTTTTGATGGCAGTTTTATGTTATATATCTGTCATTGTTTGGGGATTGTTTGGACAGGTGTTTAAAGAATATCTAACTAAATATAGAGTAATTTACAATATTATTATGTCTTTACTTTTGGCTTATAGTGCAGTAATGGTAATTGTTGAAAGCTTAACTTAAAAAATTATTGGTAAGTTTTATAAGGTCGATTTATTAATATTCTTTATTATGATAGAATAAAGATACAACAAGAATGAGGAGTGGATAATAGATGAAATATCGGACTATAGGTAAATTTAAAGACAAGGTTTCAATCTTAGGATTCGGTTGCATGCGATTACCTGTGATTGGCGATAAATATGAACAAATTGATGAGGTTGAAGCTAAGAAGCAATTGCGTTATGCAATTGATAATGGAGTTAATTACGTTGATACAGCCTATCCTTATCATGGGGGAACTTCGGAAGCTTTTGTCGGTCGAGCTTTAAAGGATGGGTATCGTGAAAAAGTTCTTTTAGCAACTAAATCTCCTTCTTGGTTAATTGAATCAAGAGAAGATTTAGATAAATATTTAGACATCCAACTCAAGAATTTACAGACAGACCACATTGATTTTTATTTATTGCACGCTCTCAATAAAAAATATTGGGATAATTATTTAAAGAATGATGTATTTGATTTTATCAAAAAAGCTTTAGAGAGTGAAAAAATTAGAAATATTGGCTTTTCTTTTCATGATGAATTTGCAGTTTTTGAAGAAATAATCAATGCATATGATTGGAATTTTTGTCAAATCCAATTAAACTACTTTGATGAAGAATATCAAGCTGGTTTAAAAGGTCTTTATTTAGCTGCTTCAAAAGGAATAGATGTTATTATCATGGAACCTTTAAGAGGTGGTAGATTAGCGAAGGGTCCAAAAGAAATTCAAGTGCTCTGGGATAGTTATCCTGAGAAACATACTCCAGCTGGATGGGCATTAAGATATCTTTGGGATAAGCCTGAAGTTAAAGTTATTTTAAGTGGAATGAATAATTTTGATCACATTGATGATAACATTCACGAAGCTTCTTTAGTTGAAGCGAATATGTTAACTGCAAAAGAAAAGTCTTTGATTAATGAAGTTAAGGCAATTTATAAATCAAGAATTAAAGTTGATTGTACAAATTGCAAATATTGTATGCCATGTCCGCATGGAGTGAACATACCTGGTAATTTTGCAATATTCAACAATGCTTCAATTTTTGATGACAAAGAATTTTTTAAGAAACAATATTTTAATCAATTGAAACCAGAAGAATTGGCAGATATGTGCCAACAATGTGGGAATTGCGAACCACTTTGTCCACAAAACATTGAAATTATCAAAGAATTAGAAAATGTTGCTATGTATTTCAGATAGTAAAAGGAGAAGGAAAAATGAAAGAATTAAATAGCTTTTTTGTCTTAAGCAATGGCGTTAAGATACCAAAATTAGGATTTGGCACTTGGCAAATCAAACCAGGAGATGACGCATATAATGCAGTTAGTTTAGCCTTGGCAAATGGTTATCGTCACATTGATACCGCTGAAGGATATCAAAATGAAGTAAGTGTAGGTAAAGCAATTAAAGATAGCGGATTAAGAAGAGAAGAAGTTTTTATTACCTCTAAACTCGAATCACATATAAAAACATATGAAGGGGCTAAGAAAGCTTTTAACAAGACTTTAAAAGCTTTAGGAACTGATTATTTAGATTTGTTCATCATTCACGCTCCGTGGCCATGGAGTGAGATTGGTAAAAACTGTGATGAAGGTAATGTTCAGGCATATAAAGCTATGGAAGAGTTGTATATGCTTGGAAAAATTAGAGCGATTGGTGTCAGTAATTTTGAAATTGAACATTTAGAAAATATTATCAAAAACTGTGATATTGTTCCTCATGTAAATCAAATTGGACATTTCATTGGTATTGATCATTCAAAACTTATCGAATACTGTGAAGAAAGAGAAATCTTTATCATTGCTTACTCACCTTTAGGTATTGGCTATTTATTGACTAATGAAACCATTAAAGAAGTTGCGGAAAAGTATGAAGTAAGTCCTGCACAAATATGCATTCGTTATTTATTGCAAAAAGGTATGGCGCCAATTCCTAAGTCTGTTCATGAAGAAAGAATCATTCAAAATTCAGAAGTTGATTTTGTGATTCATGAAGAAGACATGGGAATACTCGATCAAGTTAAGGGTGATCCTAGACGTTGGGAAGGATAAGATTTAAGAAAAAATAATAATAATTAAGATGGATGTTTTGATTGTAATTCGAAACATCTTTTTTACTTGAAATTTTAGATGAAATAACGGTTATTTTGTGGTAAAATAAATATGATTGTGAGGTATAAATTTTATGGAAAACTTGAGAAAAGAAATCGATTTGATAGACGATGAGATGCAAAGTCTTTTTATTAAACGATTGGAAATTGTAAAGAAGATAGCTCTAGAAAAGAAAAATCAAGGTTTAGAAATTTTAAATCAAGATCGTGAACAAGAGATATTAACAAGATTGACTAATAAGATTGATGATAAATATATATCTGGTTTATATCCTAAGTTCATTGTTAATGTTATGGAGATATCGAAAATATATCAAGAATTATTAATGAAGGAGTAAAGTAATGAAGTATATTGACTTAAGAAGTGATACCGTCACTAAATTAACCCCAAAGATGAAAGAAGAGATGATTAAAGCTGAGGTTGGTGATGATGTTTTTAGTGATGATCCAACTATGAACGCTTTAGAAGATTATACAGCCAAATTGTTTGGAAAAGAAGCTGCAGTATTTGTTCCGTCAGGAACATTTTCAAATCAATTGGCTTTATTTACTCATTGTAAACAAGGTGATGAGGTTATCGTTGATCAATTTGCTCATATAGTTCAACATGAATCAGGTGCTTCTCCAATTATCTCTGGAGTGCAATTATTTACGCTCGAAAGTGAAAATGGGATATGGAATTTAGAAAAACTTGAAAAAATGATTAAGATTAAAACCATCTCGACAACAAGAACGAAATTAGTTTGTATGGAGAATGCATATAACGGAAGAGTTATTCCTTTAAGTTATATGGAAAAAGTATTCAATATTGCTAAAAAACATAATTTGGCTGTGCATTTAGATGGAGCGAGAATATTTAATGCAGCCACTGCTTTAAAAGTCGAAGTAAGTGAGATTTCTAAATATGCTGACACAGTCAGTGTTTGCTTGTCAAAAGCTTTAGGTGCTCCAGTTGGAACAATTCTTGTAGGTTCAAAAGAATTTATTGATAGAGCTAGATTAAATCGTAAAATTATGAGCGGAGGAATGCGCCAAGTCGGAATTTTAGCAGCTTGTGGTTTTGTTGCTGTCAAGGAGATGAGCAAACGCCTTGAAGAAGACCATAAAAATGCTCGTTATATGGAAAGTTTATTAAGAGAAATACCAGGTATTACCATTGATGAAACTCAGTTAGACATCAATATGGTATTCTTTGATATTGATGATGATAGAAAATATAAACTAGATGAATATTTGTTTAAAAACGGAGTAAAAATTCTTCCTTATGAAGGTTCATTTAGGTTTGTAACTCATTTTGATGTTACAAAAGAAGAAATAAGACAAGCAATAACACTTGTTAAAAAATACTTTGCCTAAAGTTTATGCAAGCACTTTCTTTATAGAAAGTATTGGTTAAAAAATAGGCTTATGTTATAATTATTTTGGTTTAATTTTAAGACGGAGGACAGTAGATGATTTTTCAAAAAGTAAAAGGGATTTTTATTGACGGAAAAAAAGAAATGTGTAAGAAAAATCCACTAACAGAGTATTTAAGTCCTAATAAAGTATACATACCTTTAATTCAAAGAACTTCAATTCTTAAACCTGAAGTAAAGGTTGGCGATTGCGTAAAAATAGGACAACTAGTAGCAAGTATTGATAAGCCATTTAGCGTTAGAGTACACGCTAGCGTGAGCGGCACCGTAGTATCCATCAAAAAAGTATGGCACGGTAGCGGTAAAATGGTAGATGCAATAGAAATTGAAAATGATTTAAAAAATGAATTAGCAGAAACTATCAAAGAAGAAAAGAATGTTGATAAGTTAACAAGAGAACAACTTATCGAGAAGATGGAACTTGCAGGACTTACAGGTCTAGGCGGAGCGGGTTTCCCTACTCACGTGAAATATAAAACCAAGGCGAAGATTGATGCAGTAATTATTAATGCTGTTGAATGTGAGCCTTATTTGACTTGTGATTATCACTTTATAACTAATTATCCGGAAAAACTTTTAAAAGGTGCTACTTACATGGCTAGAGCTGCGGGAGCTGCAAAAGCTTATGTTGTTTATAAAATAAATTACAAAGAAATTAGAGAATCAATGCAACCATATTTAAAAAATTATCCAAACATTGAAGTATTCCCGTTAAAGAATGTCTATCCTTCAGGTTGGGAAAAATATGTGGTTGAACAAGTTACTAAAAAAACTTATAAAAACCTACCGGCTGAAGCGGGTGTTATCGTTAATAATGCAGCAACTGCAATTATCTATGCTGACATTGTTGAAAAGAACATACCGCAAATCGTTAGACCAGTTGTTGTTACTGGTGAAGGCGTAAAAGTACCACATGCATTTGTTGTTCCAATTGGAACAAAAGTAAGTGAATTAGTTGATATTTGTGGTGGTTACATTGACGGTTTGGATCCACTTAAATATAATTATATTGCTGGCGGTCCAATGACAGGTAAAGCAATTTTTATTGATGATTTGGTCGTAAGTGACACTTTAGGATCAGTAGTTATTAAACCGGTAATTGAAGGTTTATATCCTGAATGTTTAGGTTGTGGTAGATGCGCAGATGTATGTCCTACTTATTTAACACCAACAGAAATTAAAAAAGCTTTCGAAAGAAAAGATTTAAAATTATTAAGTGATTTAAACGCTAACAAATGTGTTGAGTGCGGCCTATGTTCATACGTTTGTCCATCTCATATAGAAATAACTGAAGCAGTAAGAAAAGGTAAAACATTCTTACTGAAAGGAGGCAAATAATGGCTAGATTTGCTGGCGGTAAAGCTCCGTTTTTAAGACAAACGGACGAAAAAGATTACGGCACACATGTAATAATGAAGGATTTCATTATTGCCTTATTACCAGTAATTTTATTTGCTTGGTATAAAAATGGTATTCAAGTATATATGGATGGTAATATTACTTTCCTAGAAATGCTTTATCCGTTGTTCTTTATCATGATGGGGGGAATTCTTTCATCATTGATGGAAGGAATATTCTTCTTTGTTACTGATAAGGAGCACCAAAGTTTTCATGATATTTCCCAAAAGTTGTCATTGTCATTTGCGGCAATACCGGGAATTATCTTAGCATTATTATTACCGCTTTATACACCAATTTGGGTATTAATCTTTGCAGCTTTTGTAGCAACGATTATCGGAAAGATGATTTTTGGTGGTTTTGGACATAACATCTTTAATCCTGCTTTGTTAGGATACGCAGTAGTTGGATTTACGCTGATGGGAGTTATAAATAATGCTGGTGGTTTATTTAATGCGTCTGAAGTTTTAGTTGATTCATATGCAGGAGCTACACCACTTGGAGTATTAGAGTCATCAAAACAAATTAGTTATGATTTATTGGTTAAACCTTATGGCACATTATATGATTTCTTTATCGGAACCATTCCTGGCGCTATGGGAGAAACTGGTGCTTTAGCAATTCTTTTTGGTGGTCTATACTTAGTTATTAAGAAAATTATTAAATGGTATACACCAGTTGTATATGTTGGTACAGTATTTGTTCTTTCTTGGATTATCGGAGCTTTAAGTGGAGATTCAGGACTTTGGTTCCCAACTTATTCAATTCTTAGTGGTGGGGTAATGTTCGCAGCTGTCTTTATGGCAACTGAACCAGTCACAACACCAACTAATGTAATCGGTAAAGTTTTCTTTGCTTTATTCTTAGGTGTCTTTACTGTCTTGTTTAGATTTGTTGGTAATCTACCTGAAGGTGTCGGTACTTCATTAATTTTCATGAATATTTTCACTTTACCGATTGATAAATTCACTGCGGTAATTAGAACGAAAAGATTTACCAAACCTGGCGGCTTATATTTTGGCATATTAACTGGATTATTAATTTTACTGACTGTTTATACAATAGTTAAAGCAGGTAATATGTACACAATTTATTTGCCATTCTTAGGATGGGTGATATAAAATGAAAAAATATTTAAAAAATAATTACGCGGTATTAACTTTATCGTTGTTAATAGTATTAATCTTTATTTTCGGGGGTATGTTCTCTCGTTACATGACAAATCAAATTGATGTTCACGCTGAAGCTGAAGAACTAAGAGTATTCAATGAATCTTTAATCGCTTTAGCGGGTATGGGAGACGAAGTTGTTGTTTTTGAAGTAGAACAATTAACAAAAGAATATTTATTACCAGAATCAAAAACAGAGACTTATCAACCAGAATTATTAAATGCTTACAAAATTTTGGAAAACGATGAAGAAGTAGTTGTGATTTATGTTATTTCCACAAATGGAAAATTTGCAGGATTAGAAGTTGCTTATGCAATTGATATTGAAACAAAAACTTTAATTGATATTAAAGTTATGAATAGCAACGAAACACCAAATTATTATGTAGCTCTTGATGAAGCTTTCTTTGGACAGTTAAGTAACAAAACTTTTGATGATGCAGTCTTTACTATTGATGCAGTTTCTGGTTCAACTTATTCATCTAAGGCTTTTGAAACTGGAATGAAATATGCAAGAGAACTTTTTGCAAGAGACTTTAGTTTTGAAATCCCTTATATTGTTTATACAATAAACTGGATTGAAAGAAATTATGATTCTGCAACATTCCTTACTAAACCATTTATCGCAAATATAACTTATGGTGCTGAAAATAATGTTTTAGAAGCTTATTTCGATAATAAATACAATTTAGTCGAAGTTATTAGTGGTGTCGAACCAGATCAAACATATAAAGATTTATTTAAGAATGATTTTCCGAAAACAAGTTTTATTGACGTTAAAACATTTATAACTGCTTATGATGAAACTTTAAGATTAATTACAATTGAGACTATCGCTTACGGTGGAAAGGCAGTTATTGTTGAATTCGAACTTAACGCAACTTTAGATCAAGTTGTAGCAATGTCAATCACGACAACTCAATCTTATGATTCGGATTACAATGAAGGATATAGCGGTGGAGCAGTACCTTCAGTGGAAAATGCTTATCGCGACCAATATTTACTTGATGGATCTTATCTTGATTCCATATCAGGTGCGACAATTACATCAAACGCGATGAAAAGAATATTTACTCTGATGGATAATGTACTTACTGAATGGGGAGGTAACTAAGATGAATAAAGGTTTTATCTCAGGTATTGTTCTCCTAACAATTGGACTTGTTTGTGGTATTTTGCTTTCTTTAGTAAATCATTTTACAGCTCCGATAATTACTCGAGAAGAAAATAAAATTAAATATGCAGCTCTAGCAGAATTCTATACTTTAGCAGATTATGATTTATCTGAAGTAGAAGGTACGGGAGCTTTCGGTACAATTTATGTTTTAAAAGAAAAAGGTACTGACAATATTGAAGCATTAGTTTATACAGTTAGTGCTCAAGGCTATAGCGATTCTCAATTAGTGCAAATGTTAATTGCTGTTAACAATGATTTATCAGTTGAAGGCTACAAAGTAGTTGCTCAGCAAGAAACAACCGGTTTCGGTGCTGATATTGTCGAAAATGATTTTAATGTTACTATAATTGATAATTTAAATGACTTTGATGCTGTTGCAGGAGTTACAAAGACTTCTAATGCAATTAGAGAATGTTTTACTTTAGTTAGCCAAAGAGCAGTTAGTGATTTAGGAGGTGGGTTAAGTGAATAAGAAAGAAAATTTTGTTAAAGGCTTTATAAAAGAAAACCCATTATTCGTTTCACTTTTAGGAATGTGTCCTTCTCTTGCAGTAACAACTTCATTAGAAAACGCAATCGGTATGACTATGGGTGTATTTTTTGTTCTAGTTTTATCTAACTTAATAATTTCATTAATTATGAGTAATCCTAAACTAGCCGAACTGGTAAAACCAGTTAGAATTCCTGTTTATATTGTTGTTATAGCAACTTTAGTTACAATCGTTGAAATGTTTATGCATGCCTTTGTAATTGATTTGTATCGTGCTTTAGGTGTGTTTATTCCATTAATTGTTGTTAACTGTATTATCTTAGGTAGAGCTGAAGCTTTTGCTTCCAGCAACAAACCGGTAAACTCTTTAATTGATGGTGCTGGTATGGCTTTAGGGTATGGTGCAGCAATCATGTTAATCAGTATTTTTAGAGAGTTTTTAGGAAAAGGAACTTTGACAATTTGGGGAGACTTACAATTAAATCTTACTTTCTTCTTTAATTTCTTAAAGATTGAGCCGATAGCAATGTTTGTCCAACCAGTAGGAGCTTTCTTAACCTTTGGATTGATTCTAGCAGGAATTACTGCTATTGCGAACAATCACAAAAATAAATTAGCAAAGGAAGTGACAAATAATGGATAATTTAATTATGATTGCTTTCTCAGCCTTTATTATCGAAAACATTATCCTTACGCAATTCTTAGGAATCTGTCCTTTCATGGGAGTTTCAACAAAAAGAAGTTCCGCTTTAGGAATGGGTATGGCTGTGATTTTTGTTATGTTGATGTCCAGTTCTGTTACTTGGGTTTTATACAGATATGTTCTTGAAACATTTGATATAGAATACATGCGAACTATTGTCTTTATTTTAGTAATTGCTTCATTAGTGCAAATGGTTGAAACATTCTTAAAGAAAGTATCACCAGCATTATATAAAGCATTAGGTATTTATTTACCTTTAATTACTACTAACTGTGCTGTGTTGGGTGTAGCTCTTCTTAATATCTCTAAAGGATACAATTTTGTCGAAATGATAGTTTATACTACTTTTATTGGTTTAGGTTTCTTATTCGTCATGTATATTTTCTCAATGATGAGAGAAAAACTGGACTATTCTCCAGTTCCAAAAGCTTTTAAAGGAGCACCAATTGCTTTGGTAATAGCTGCTATTTTAGCAATTATTTTCTCAAGATTCGGAGGAATTATTTAATGCAAATAATTTTACCCGCACTTGTTTTGGCAGCTTTAGGATTTGTTTTAGGTTTATTGATTAATTATATTGCAAAAGTTTTCTACGTTGAAGAAGATCCTTCAATTGATGAAGTTGTTGAATTATTACCAATGTATAATTGTGGTGCTTGCGGGCATCCTGGTTGTAAAGAAATGGCAATTGCGCTTCTGAATAAAGAAAACAAACCAGCTGATTGTAATCCGATAAGGAAAGAACAAATTCCAATAATTCAAGAATATTTAGACAATTATTTTAAAAACAAGCACAAAGCTAAATAATTATAATAAATTCAGCAACTTAAAAAATTTAGGTTGCTGATTTTTATTTAATTAGAAAACAATAACGATTTTAAAAATATGTTTAATTTTAATGAGTAATAAAAAAGTTTACAAAAAAAATAAAAAAATCGCTTACACTACATAAATAAAGGTTGTTTTATTGACTGACTTATAATATAATCAAAGTGTACGATTAAAAGAAATGGAGGAGATTTAAAATGAAAAAATTATTTGTTTTACTAGTTGCTTTAGTTACGCTAGTAGTCGTAGCTGGCTGTAACGGCAACACAACAACACAAGCACCAACTACACAAGCTCCAACTACAGAAGAGCCTAGAGAATTCGCAGCAGACGGAGAATTCACTGCTTACTTAGTTGGAATTCATTCAAACGCACCAATAGTTACTATGGTAACTGTTACAATTGAAAACGATGAAATCGTTGGTTATTACATTGATGCACGTCAAGGTGTCGATACTCAAACAGCAGGTACAGATACACCTGATGACACAACTGATGACACTTGGACTTATGTATGGAATGAACTAACTAAAAAAGAATTAGGCGATGACTACAACATGGTTGAATTCGGTGGAGCTATTGCTGAATGGTACGAACAAGCAGCTTTAATCGAAGCTTTCTGGTTAGAAAACGGATATGATGCAGTTACAGTTGACGGTGATAACGTTATCGACAATGTAAGTGGCGTTACAATCAAAGACGGCGGATATACAACTTTAGCAGCTGAAGCGGTTCAATTAGCTAAAGACGGTGTTATGCAAGCAGTTCTTTGTTCAGCAGACGATTTATATATCGCTACAATGACTGTAGATGCTGAAGGCAATTTCTCAGACTTACTTATTGACGTTCTTCAAGGAGCACCTGATGGAGCTACATTTGCTTGGAATACTCAAACTAAACAAGAATTAGGCGATGATTACGGCATGGCAGGAGTTGGCGGCGGTTATACATTCGTTGATGGAGCATGGGTTTCTTCTGGAGAAACAGCTGTATTAGAATGGTACGAACAAGCAGCTTTAATTACAGATTATGTAACTGAAAACGGTTGGAACGAAGATTTAGCAGCTATCGCTGGACGTGGTGCAACATTAGACGGAACTACTCTATTAGACGATTTAGCTGGTGTTACAGTTCATTCACAATCTTATTATGATTTATTAGCTGATCTTTTCAGCAAATTACCAGCATAATAAAAAATTAAATTTAAAGTTGTCAAGATATTGAACTGAACCCATAAAAGTAGACACATAAAAAAAGTGTCTACTTTTTATTTATCTTATAGTTATAATGTAATATACGCTTTTTCATTGACTTAAGCGGTTAAAAAAGTTATGATATTAAAGGTGTGAGAGGAAGTGAATAAATGTTAGGATTTTGGGATATATTTATAATAAGTCTTGTTGCTTTTATTATTTTAGTCTTTACTATCAAAGTTTTAATTAAGATTAGATATGTTAATACTATCAAGGATATAAGCGCTAAAATAAAAGAGTTTTTGCCTTATGGAGTCATTAGTTTATATGATCGTGAAGACATATATCAAATTCAAATTGAAGAAGAAAATCAAATTACTTTAATTAAAGTTATTTTATCTCGTGAAGAATACGAATTTATCATCACTAATGCAAATAAATGGACTGTAAATAATAATCCTTTACAGTGGACTAGAAAAAGCAAGCCGATGTTTATATCTGACGCTGAAGACTTTATGAATATTAAAAAGACAGATTTACCAATCAGAAAAATTGTTTTAATATACCCTTCT
>JAVVFA010000026.1:0-12713 GCA_032251215.1 Candidatus Izemoplasmatales bacterium | reverse complement strand
GCTAAACCTGAAGCTCCACCACCAATAACAATTACATCTACAATCATTTTCTAAGCACCTTCGTTTCTGCAGTAAATAATTTTGTATCTTCCTTATCATAAGCAATGTCCATAGGTGAAAGATTAAATTCTTTAGAAATCATCTTAACAATCTTTTCTTCGCAATAACCGCCTTGACATAATCCTGCTCCTGCTCTTGTCCTTTTTTTAATACCTTTTATCGTATTAGATCCTAAAGGACCTCTCATTGCTTCTAAAATCTCTTTCTCAGTAATCTTTTCACATTTACAGATGATATTCCCATACATTGGCTCTTCTTTTATTAGAGCTTGTTTTTGAGCGTCTAATAGTTTATGAAACATAACTCTTTTTTTGCGATATTGATTAAAATCAGGGTTTAATTTGTAGAGACTATCAACATTCATAACTTCATTTACCAAATATCTAGCGATTGCAAAACAGGCTGTTAATCCCGGAGAATCAATTCCGCCTAAATGGAATAAACCTTTTACTTCCAATGATTCTTTAATATAAAAATCAGCATAATCAGCAGTTGATCTTATCCCTGCAAAACTTCTGATAATTTGATTAAAGGGAATATTACCCGCTAACATAGAAGCATGTTCTTTAACATAAGCCAAACCAGCAAATGAGGTTGTTGGATGATATTTATCTTCAACAAGTTCTGAATTAGGTCCTAAAAGAATTTCTCCGTGATATTGTGGTGTAATCAAAACGCCTTTACCTAATTCTGTAGGTAATGGATATAGAATATGATTAACAAAGCCTTTTACTCTTTTATCTATGACAAAATATTCACCCTTGCGACCAGTGATATGAAATGGCACATTCTTTTCAATCAGTCCAGCGATATCGTCACTAGCAACACCAGCGGAATTAATTAGGTACCGACATTGATATTTTGAATGGTTATTTACTGTCACAACAAAATAACCATTTTCTTTTTTTATGCCAGTAACAAAAGCGTTCTTGATAAATTCAACGCCATTTATTAAAGCATTTTCCATTGCCGCAAAAGCAACTTCCCATGGGTAAGTTACTTTAGTGGTTGGTAAAGATAAAACTTTAGTAACGGTTTTGTTTAAATTAGGTTCATCTTTTAAAGCTTCTTCATAAGATAATATTTTAAATTCCGGTACTTGATTAATTCTAGCTAATTCAGCTAATTTTTCTAATTGTCTTTCTTCTTCCACATTATGAGCAACAACATAAGCCCCTGTTCTTAAAAGCGGAATTTCTAATTCCTTTTCCATTTCTTCATAAAGTTTATTTCCCCAAACAGAAAGTCTGGCTTTCAATGAGTTAGGTTCAGGATTATGTCCAGAATGGACGATGGCACTATTAGCCAAACTTTGGACATTAGCGACATCATTTTCTTTCTCTAAAACAAGCGTTTTCGCTTGATAACGTGATAATTCTCTAGCAATAGCCGTACCCACTACTCCGGCGCCAATAATAATATAGTCGTACAAGATTATCTTCTCCTTTTAAATGAAAACGAGCAAAAAAATGCTTTTAACATTCCCTTACTCGCTCTTTGACTCTATTTTTTCTTAAGTTGTTTTTAATTCAATAACCATAATTCTGGATTAGATGCGGTAATAGCAATCGCACCCTGTTTGAAGCAGCATTCTGCTTGTTCTTTATTTCTAATCAGTCCACCCATTAAAACTTTAGCATTTAAATCCTTCTTGATATCACCGATTAATTCGTAACACGCAGCTGGTAAAATTTCTACGTATTCCGGTCTTAATCTTCTGCCGATATCTAAAGATTGTTCTAAAGAGATGGTATCTTTAATGAAGAAACGGTATATTCCTAAAACCCCTCTTTTCTTGCAAACCTCAATTACTTTCGGTTTAGAAGAAATGATGCCATCAACATTCAAGACTTGAATTAAATAAATCGCTCCATACTCGTCACTAGCCAATCCCTTAATTAATTCTGAATGAATCAATACTTTCTTTTGATAACTTTTCATGGTTTTAACTAATTCTTCTAGTTGCGCCAATTGAAAATTCATCAAAATTCCGTAAACCAAATCTGATTCAAGAAATTCTTTTAATTTTTTATGACTAGATATTGCTGGTATTACTCTCTGTCGATCCATTAAAACACCCTCTTTAAATAACAAATAGAACGAAAAAATCCGCAATTTATTCGGTATTCGTTCTATCAATTCTCTTTTTTATTATTAACTTGTAATCATTATAAACTCAACTCCTAAAGCTTGTCAAGGTATTATTAAATAATTAGTGTATTATTCTTGTTTATATTAATAAATATGAAACATTGTCTTGAGCAATATTTAAAATAGTCGCTGTAAGAGAACTTGTTGTTGTGAAATTAACATCGACAAATTTCCAATTTAAATCATAATCTGAACCATCAAAAAGCCCTATTATATCAAGTATCAAAAAATTACCTGGCTTGACATAGAAGGTGCCACCTAGGTTTATTTACATTTCTTTTAATTCATATTGCATGTTTTAGCATAATTTTAAAACAAGCGCCGCTAATGGTTCATCTAGGAAAAGGATTTGCGGTTCGTTGACAAAAGCTCTCGCTAAAGCCACAGGTTGTTGGTGTCCACCAGAAAGTTGCTCAGCTTTTCTTTTTAAGAATCCTTTTAATTTAACAAGTTTTAAAGCTTGAATTGAATCTTTATATATTAAGCATTTAATCGCTTTTTTTACAGAAACTTCTTTGCCTTCAAATAAGGCTATTATTTCGTTCTTAGTTTTTTCTTTTAATTTTAAGTATTGCTTATTTTTGAATTTCAAATAAATAGGACTGTTTTTCCAACAGTCTTATTTTATAGTCTTCAGATATTTGTTAATTGCTATTGCAGCATGAGCGCCATCACTAGCAGCTTTAACTACTTGTAATAACCCACCGATACAATCCCCAGCCGCAAATAAACCAGGTACATTTGTCATATGGTTCTTATCGACAACAATATAATTGTTTTCAATAAAAGCACCTATTCTTAAAGCGAAGTCATTAGCAGATGGTGTTCCTATCGCTACGAACAAACCGTCAACTTCATATTCTTCTTCTTCAGTTACCACTTTTTTTACTACTTCGTCCCCTTGAATTTCACATAACGGATCAGTAATTAATGTTTCTTTTATTTCTTCTTCAATATGTAAAGGAAGTCCAAGTCCATTAGTAAAGACTGTGATTTCTTGAGTAAAGTTTCTTAATACTTCTAGTTCTTCTAACATAAATTCAGCGTTACCGATAACCCCTATCTTTTTATTGCGATAAATAAAACCATCGCAGATAGCACAAAAACTAACGCCTTTTCCAATATATTCTTTAAAACCCTTAATCTTAAGGTTTGGTTTAGATTGACCAGTCGCAATTAGTACTGCTTTACCTTGAAACCGAGATTTTGTTGTCTTTACTGTAAAATCTTCAAAGTTTTCAATTCCGATTACTTCTTCTTCAACAACTTCAACACCAAGTCTTTCCGCTTGTGAAACACCTTGTTCAACAAGATGTTTACCAGTAACGGTATTTTCGAAAGCCCAATAATTATCAATGTGATCAGTTTTACCTAAAGTACCTAAATCTTTCATAAGCATTAAGACTTTTAAGCGAAATCGTTGCAAATAAATAGCGGCGGATGCCCCTGCAGGTCCTCCGCCAATCACTATTACATCATACATTATTTTATAGACCTAATTTTTTTAATAAATCTTCTTTTCTCATTAAGCCAACGACTTGATTTTTAACTTGACCCTTTTCAAATAAGTATACAGTTGGAATACTAGATACACGGAATTGATTAGCTAAGTAACCTTCTTCATCGACGTTAACTTTAGCTACTTTAACCTTACCCGCTAAATCTGTAGCAATTTCTTCTAATACTGGCGCTAACATTAAACAAGGTCTGCACCATTGCGCCCAGAAATCAACGATTACTGGAATATCTGATTCTAATACTTCTTTTTTGAAAGTTTCTGTTGTAACTTTAACTGGCATAATTAAATCCTCCATAACAAATTAATATATTTTTTACCTTACCTATTTTAACAAAGTAATTCTTTTATTCCAAATGATTTGCTTAACCTTAAGAAAAATCTTTTTCATCGATTCTAAAAGTAGTCCATTCCGACATAGGACGAGATTTTTTGCTTAAGTAAAAATCAATAGCCGTTTTATTCCAATTTAAGCAAGCCCATTCCATTCTTCCACAGTTATTTTCTTTGGCAATTTTTAACAAATGATCAAATAAAGCATTGCCAATTCCCATTTTACGGAATTGTTCATGAACATATAAATCTTCTAAATAAAGTCCTTTTCTACCTTTAAAAGTTGAATAATTATAAAAGAATAAGGCAAAGCCTGTAGGTACACCATCTAAAAAAGCAATAATCACATTTGCGCTTTTTTCAACGAAGATGCTGCTATAGATATCATCTTTTGTTGCGATAACTTGATTGCTTAATTTTTCATATTTAGCTATCCCATTAATAAACTCTAAAATTAATTCACTCTCACTTGGTTTTGCATATCTAATTTCTAAACTCATTTAACTCTCCTTAAAAGATTTACTTCTTAAAAGTAATTATACCTTATAATGATAATTAATTCATCTGTCCCGCATTAAAATCAAAAAAAGGCATAAACGCCTTATTTTTGTATTACTTCAACTGATTTGATAATGAACTCTTGTGGAAAAACGGAACTATCAGGCGTTTGGCCTAACATACCGCCTATTGCTAGATTAATAATGAAATAGAATGGATGGTCAAAAGGCCAACCCATATGGCTTTCATCATAACCTTTTTGTCCTTTTTCATATCTAGCAACTTCAACGTCATCAAGGAGATAAATGATTTTATCTTCTTGCCAATCAAGTGAATATTTATGAAACCCTGTTGTTATATTCGGTTTATTAAGTATTGTATAATATTGCTCTTCATTACGATGGTTATATTTTTCGGTATGAATAGCTAAAATTAATTTACCTGGATCTCTGCCAACATGTTCCATAATGTCGATTTCACCGCTTTTTGGCCAGAATCCATAGCGATTATCATCGCTCATCATCCAAAGTGCTGGCCAAGTGCCTTTACCCAAAGGTAGTTTGGCTAAAAAATCAATTTTGCCGTATAAAAAGGTAAATTTACCTTTAGTATTGATTCTCGCACTTTCATAAATGCCGTTTTTATAGGTTGCTCTAATGATTAAGCCTTCATCGCTCAATTCTAAATGTTCTTGGTCATCAACATAATGTTGAAGTTCTTTGTTAGCCCATTTCTCACCTATTTGAACATTAAAAATATCTCTTGGTAATTCTTTTAACTTTGTAAAATCAATTGTCAATATTTTCTTCACTTTCTTCACCTCAAAGCTTTTACAGTTTCGCCTTCTAGCAAATAACCGTCTACGACAATACTCTTTCCCGAATTAGTCCGTTTCTTTTTATTAACCATTTTCAATATTTCGTTAGCAGCTATTTTGCCCATATTAATCGTATCTTGTTTTATTGTTGTTAATTTCGGAGTAATGATTTGTCCGGCATCAATACCATCAAAACCAATGATAGAATAATCCTCAGGAACTTTTTTTCCTGCTGCTTGAATTGCTTTAATCGCCCCTATTGCCATCATATCAGATGCACAAAAGATAGCTGTTGGTTGAACTTCAAGTTTTAAGATTTGTTGCATAGCATCAAACCCATTTTCTCTAGAGAAAAATTCCCCTTCAATTTGATAATCAGGATTGATCTTTAATCCTAATATTTCCATACTTTCTTCAAAGGCTTTTTTTCTAGTCCCACCGATATAAGTATTGCGTCCACCATGGATATCGGCAATTCTTCTATGTCCATGGTCGTATAGATATTTAACCGCCAAAAATATTGCTTGATCGGTATTAGAAGTAACGTTCGCTATTTTTTCTTGTTCAAAGTCAACCATAATAATCGGTAAATCTGAATCATATAATTCAAATAGTTCATCACTATAAAAATCAGCACATAACACAAAGATACCTTCGACTTGTTTTCTCAAAGAATGTTGTAAGTAAGAACCCATTTGCCCTCCGGTTTTATGTGCTAAAAACAAGATATCATAACCTTGAGATTCAATCTCGCTTTTAAAACTTTCCAAGACTTTCGAAAAAAGAGGATGTTGTAATCCTACACCACTATTTTCATGAAAAACAATTCCAATCGTATATGACTTCTGCGTTACCAAAGATCTTGCTTGTGAGTTAGGTACGTAGTTCATTTCATTAGCTAAGCCTATAATTAAGTTTTTTGTTTCTAAAGAAATATCTGTATAATCATTCAAAGCTTTGGAAACTGTGGTAACACTAAACCCAGATTTTTTTGAAATATCCTTAATTGTAACCATTAACTCACCTTCTCAAAAGTAAAATAATTAAGATTGAATCCTCCTGAGTTAGCTCTTATCATAAATGTATAGACTCCAGCTTGAAGTTCAAATTCTGTACTCAGCACATCAGTCCAAACTTGCCAGCCGCCGGTTGCATCAATTGGTGTTGTCGCTAATGCAGAAAAACCAACGAACAATTTAATTTCACCGCCACCGCTCTCTGAAGCAACTCTGTAACTGATTCGGTACAAACCAGGTTCTTCAACTCTTAGTAAATAAGTTAAATAATCGCCGTCGTCAATCCAACCGACATTTTTGCCACCACCCTCATCAAGGGTGTCTTGCAACATGATTCCAGACATTGTCGTATAGAATTCTGCTTGAACGATATCTAAAACTGTTGGCACAGGTAAGGTTTGAACATTGATTGTTGCACTTTCACTTAAATTTTCCGCAAAATCAACGGCGATAACATCAATATCATAATCAGTTTCCGGATTTAAATTTGTCAGTAAAATGCCATTAACAGTTGAAGTGCCTTTTAAAACCCCATTAACAAAGATATCATATTGTTTAACCATAATATCGTCTGTTGCGTGATCCCATTTAATTTGAATGGAATTATTGGTAACTTCTTGAAGTTCAAGATTTGTTACTGGAGTTGGCGCTTCTTGATCCATTCCCGCATAATCTCTTTGATAAACTCTGACATAATCAACTACCATTGATTGTGGAAAAATTGAATCGTCGACTCCGCGTGATCCACCCCAACTACCGCCAACGGCGATATTCATAATCAAATGAAATCTTTGATCGAATGGCCAAGCGTCGGAATTTATAACATCGACATTTGAATCTGGATTGTATCCAAAATAAGCGGACTTTTCTCCATTGATATATAAATCGATTTTCCCAGGTTCCCAAACCATTTCATAGATTTGGAATTCTTCTTCGACATTAGGGATTACCTTAGAAAAGCCGATTTGCGTTCCTAAATTATGATTATATGCACCGGTATGAATGGTTCCAAAGATTTTATCTTTATCATAACCGACATATTCCATAATATCAATTTCACCACTGTCTGGCCATCCGCCATAACGCCAATCAGTCGGTAACATCCATAAAGCACTCCACAGTCCTCTCCCTGAAGGCATCTTAGCTCTTATTTGGATTCTACCATACAACCAATCACCGCGATATTTGCTGACTAAACGAGCTGAACTATATTGATTTGAACCAATTGTTTCTTTTAAAGCTGTGATATATAAATTGCCATCACTAATGCTGGCGTTGTCTAAATCGCTGTCGGTGTAATACTGTAATTCGCCATTACCCCAACCGCCGCCGCCGACATCATATGACCATTTTGTTGAATCTGGCAAACCGTCAACGTCAAATTCATCACACCATACTGGTTGCCAATCATCGATATTATCTAAAAAATCACATGACTCTGGCACTAAACTTCTCTCATCATATGTAAATGGTTGAGTTGAATTAGTAGTTATTTCGTTTGTCGTATTTGTTGATGTTTGATTAGCAGTTGTAACTCCTACGCATCCAGCAAGGACAAACACCAATAAAAACATGCTTAAAACTATAATTTTTTTCATTAATTTCTATTCTCCTGTAATTCCTGTTCGGTCGATACTTTCTACGAAACGTTTTTGGGTAAAGAAATAAAGTATCAAAAGTGGTAAAAGCGTCAAAACATTACCAGCTAACTTTACAGCTTGCATTAATTCTCTTGCCTGTGAGCCTTCTGGATAAATACTAGTGTAATTATTGATATACTGTTCAAGTTTAAGTGGCAGGCTTAATAAGTCGCTTCCACGCAAGTATAAACCTGATAGGTACGTTTCATTATAATACCATACAAAGCTAAATAAGAAAACAATAATTATAGAAGGAATCGCCAAAGGAATATAAATTCTTGTGAACACTTTAAAAGGCGTTGCCCCGTCTAATTGCGCTGACTCATCGAGCGATTTAGGTATCATTCTAAAGAATTGATAAAAAATCAAGATAAACAACGCTCCGTTTAATCCTTGTCCTAAAATAGCAGGATAAACGAAAGCTTTAATTGAACCTAATAATTCATATTTAGAATACATTCTAAACATCGGTAACATGGTAATTTGTGGCGGAATAATAAATGTCATTAACATTAAAACAAATAATAAATTCTTTAAAGGAAATTTAAATCTCGCAAAACCATAACCAATTATTGCGCTTGACACGGTAGCGCTTAGTGCTGGTACAGCCGCTAAATAAATAGCGTCCAGTAATGACCTTAAATAATTTAACTCAGTTATAACCAAACGATAATTTTCAAAGTTAAGTGATGAAGGTATCCACTTAATTCCTTGGTCAATAATATCTTCCATAGTCATGAAACTATTTGTTACCATGTATAGAACTGGATATAAATAAACATAACCAAATGAGAATAACAAAGCATAAACAACAAATTTGTAAATCAAACCATCAGTGAACTTAACGCCAACGAATAATCTCTTGACTTTAATTCCTGCATGAGTAAAATCTTTTTTAATTAATAACTTAAAGATATCTCTAAAAGATCTAAATAAATGTCTCATGATTTTGACCTCTTTCTGATACTCATCAAGCCGACAAATATCAAGATAATCACTACCATGACAATAAAGTAAATCCAAGCTAAAGCAGCTGAATAACCATATCCAGTTGTCAATGTGCCGATTGTAGATTCACCCAACATGACATTTCTAATATAAATAATTACTTCATTTAAGCTAAAAACACTCATTGAAACAACTGTATAGATAATCGCAACACTTATCAATGGTTTAATTGAAGGAAGAGTTATCTTCCAGAAAGATGCCCAAGGACCGGCGCCATCAACCATTGATGCTTCATAAATTTCTCGATCGATTTTTTGCAAACCAGCTAAGAAAATCAATATTTGAATTCCCGCAAACCATAGAACTAAAAGAATTGTATCAAATAACGATTGAATCGGAGTTGCAATTCCCGGAGAAATATTGCTTAAAATCATCCTAATTAAATCATATTCTCTAATCGAAGGAAGAGTCGTAGCTCCTTGAATCATCAACTCCCTAATAACAGGACCAGAAATAATGATAACCGGTAAGAAAAAGATAGTACGCCAAATGCCTTTACCTTTAATATCTTGATTGATTAATAACGCTATAATAATCGCAAAAACGATTGTTATTGGAACATTAATAACAATTTCCAAGATATAGCCAACAAGAATCTGTACAAAATAAGGATCATAAAGGAAAGCTGCCTTAAAATTATTTAAACCTTGAAATGTCATCTGTAAGGCAGATCCATCAAGTCTAACTTTAAAGAAACTTAAATAAAGACTATAAAAGATTGGATAAAGTGCAAAAATCAAATAACCGATAATCCATAATAAAATAAATGAGAGACCAATTAAACTCTGCCGTCTTCTATTAGTTACTTTAACTTTAATAAATGAGAAAAATATCCAATAGTTATTTTTATTTCTAAATATGAAGTTATGAGTTAAAGCATATTTGATTTTATCCCAAATAAAACTTATCTTAGCAAAGATATTTTTTATAGCTTTAGCCATTGATATCACCTCCTAAAACATAGTTTTCAGCTTCAATGGTGATGGTATCAACAACTTTAGATTTAGACGTGTAATTGATATAGATGATTACTCCATTACTATAAGTGTTTTTTACAACGCCAAGTTCTACTACTTCTCGAGAGATAAGGGATTCACCAATGACATATTTTAAAGCATTGTTGATATAACCATATTCAACAACAATCGTATCTTTCCACAAATCAAATTGACTGGTATAGATATATTCGATGTCGGTGTCTTTTAAAAGACTTGATTCATTCATGGTTAAAATATATGAAGGATAGACATTAAAGTCAACCAGTTGCAACAAGAACTCCCGACCATAACTATTAAAGTTTAAATAATCGGTAAACATTGGAATTTTTCCCATAAGAACAATTTGTAAAACTGGAACTAAATCATCAAAATACTTAAGCTGCGAATTATACATCGGCGTTTGCATAAACGCTGATGCATAAAGGTATGCATAAGCATTAGGATAGATAAAATTAGCTCTTTCATCATATAAATTCATGATTTCTAGGTATATATCAATCGCTTCTTCTTGAGTAAAATAACTGGAATTATAGTAACTGAAGTTGATATTACCTAAAGACTCAAAAAGAACATTAACATCTAAGTCTTGATAATCAGGCAGATGGTCTTCAGCTAATCTTAAACTGCTTGTTGGATATATAAGTGAACTATCTTCATATACACACCTCTGGCATTCGTAAGTCAGTTGGAAACGATCTATTCCTTTAGCGATGTCTCTTCTATCTAAGATGGAATCCGCATTTTCACCAGCAGCTAAATAATTGTTTGTCAGCGAAACAACAGAAGTTTCTTTTAAGTAATCTATTAAATCAGAAAAACTACTATTAGATCCTAAACTTCTTTCAAAATCAACGGAACTTGGTAAGGATCCGCTATAACCGCCATCATTCCAACCAGTTAAATTTGTATAGAAGGTTGATAGACCTTGATCAATAAAATATTGGTGCATTTGATTGATATCTTCAACACTGCTCATTTCAATCACTTTAGTTCCAAAAAGAGCGTTTTTAGAATCAGCCATTAAATAATTTAAATTCAACGGTATATCAGTGCCTTGCGGTAAAACATTAAAAGTATCTTTGTCAACTAAAAATTCACGATACTTATTAGCCATACCAACGTAGTTTGCATCATTTCCTTCTAAAACTTTGTATAAAACATCAATATCAGCGGTTGAAGTATCAATACTCCTCATTGCGCCACCGGAACCGTCACTGGTAAAACTTTGACGATAGGTTTTACGGACATCAAATTTTGAAAAAACTAGATTGTAATCAATATTATGCGCTCCGTTTTGGTACATGAATAAACGAGATGAATAATCACCGCTTTCAATAATGCCTAAAAGACCATTTTGATTTACTCCATGAACCATACCAAAGATTGGCATCGATAATGGATAATTAGAAATAGTCATGAACGTGTCCATCAAGCCATAATTCAAACCATAAAACTGAGCTCGATATGGTGATTTATATAAACCTTCGTTATTTTCATATCTGACTAAAACTCCAGCACCATCAGGTATAATCATATATCCGGGAATTTCATCGAGTTTTGTCGCTCCCAAAGCAGGGAATAAAATAATGCTTGATAATAGAATTTCTTCTGCTTTTTCTTCAACGATTGATTCGTAAGGTACTTGAGCTCTAATGCCGTCTTCTTCTAAAGTGACAATAAGGTCAAATCCTAAATCTAATTCTGTAAAACCTAATTCAATCATTTGTTCTAAAGTGTACATTCCTTCTAAATATAAAGGATATAATCTCTTACAATTTCTTGTTGCACAGAATCCGCCTAATGATAAAGATAAGCGAATACCATTCTCTAATGGTTCTTCAGCTACTGTAAAGGCAATATCAGCGATACCCACATTTTCAACGATATTCATACTCTTTAAAACCTGAATATATTCTAACCCCAAACCACCGGATAATAACCCGTTGTAGGTTCCGGCATTAACATTTTCAATACTGGTAGAAAAAACGTAACCAGTATTTTTATTTTCGATTTTAAATGAAATTATTTCATCATCATAATAGAGTCTTAAATTATCGTTTTCAGCAATGAGCTCATCTTTAGTCTTGATTTCTATAAAGTAATCGGGATTAACCAAACTTAAATCATCGACTTGAGTGTAGCGTGAAGAATCAAGTTTTATCGATTCGATATAACTTGGTTGTTCAGTTTCTCCGTCAACTTCATTATTGATAATGGTTATGGTAGTAATACTAGCTATTGATAAGGTAGTAACTACCAATATTTTCTTAAAAAGATTAAACACGATAATACACCTCCATTATCAGATCGTAAATTAACTTAAACAACTCATTTAAAAGGATATAAACAATGAAAGTGCCAAGTAACATAATAATCATGGTAAAGAATGAGATAAAGATTGAGGCTACAGTTTCTTTAATATTGTAGAAATGAGTTTCCTTAACCATAAAGAAGAAATAAACCACAGTTACAAATATGGAAATAAATTGGACTAAATTAATTAAGAAAGTTTCATTGTATGTCAATCCTTTTGACATAATCGTCAAAATTGGTAAAACCAAGAAATATGGTGCCAACGCAAAGATTGAGGTAATGTAAATATCTTTAAATCTTCCTTCTCCTTCTCGAATACTGCCAATCAAGTAATTAGCAAAAACGAAGAGAAGTAAAGGCAAG
>JAVVFA010000025.1:0-12775 GCA_032251215.1 Candidatus Izemoplasmatales bacterium | reverse complement strand
CATAAGATATCTGGATTTGGCGTTCTATTCTTTTTATGTTCCTCAATAAAATATTCAAAAACATAATCCCAATACTCTTTAATAAAATCATGACGATAGAGTTTAATCCCTAAATGATTAGCCACAGCCAAAGCATCTAAGTAATCTTGTTCTTGAGGACAGATTTCCTCGGTTAAACTGGGATTCCCCAAGATATCATTATTAGCGGCACTATCCCAATTCCGCATAAACAACCCAATAACTTCGTAACCTTGCTTCTTTAACAAATATGCACTGACAGCTGAATCGACACCCCCACTTAAACCAACTACTACTTTTTTCATGACGACCTCTTAATATCAGAGACAATCTTGAAATCACTGCGTGGTGAAAGCGCAAAATCAAAAACCTTAGGTGAATCTGGACTAGCTGCTCTTTTAAATTGTTGCGAGAAAAAACGATTAAAGAAATTATCGACATAAGCCTTGCTTAAGTCTTTATCAAGTGCAAATATTCTTTCCAACAAATATTTAATTCTTTCTGCAGTATCACCAGCTATCATATAACGATAAAGAATAAAATCATTGATTTCATATTTACCGATAATGTCTTCAGTTGCTTGACCAGCTTTTAATTCTGGGGTAATTGGAGTAGCTATAATGTCATACAATACTTCTTTAAAACCATCTTGATATAAATAATCAGCATAAGCTTTTATCATAAAACTAACGACAGTCTTTGGTACGCCGCCATTAACATTATACATTGACATCTGATCGCCGTTATATGTTGACCAACCTAAAGCAATTTCCGACAAATCACCGGTTCCTAACACAAGTGCATCAAGTTTATTCGCTAGATTCATTAAAACCATGGTTCTTGCTCTAGCCTGTGTATTTTCATAGGTTGTATCCTGAACATTGATATCATGTTTTATTAAAGCTAAGTGATCTTTGATATGTTCGCTTAAATCAATCTCTTCAGCTGTAACTTTCAATAATTTCATCAATTTCTTCGCATTTTCATTAGTTCTTGAAGAGGTATGTAAAGCCGGAAGCGTATATGCATGGATATTTTTAACGTCTAAACCTAAATGTTTAAAAGCATTAACTGCCACTAAAAGCGCTAAAGACGAATCCAAACCGCCACTTATTCCAATAACTAAATTCTTAATACCAGTATGTTTAAGTCGCTTTGCCAAACCATATTCTTGAATTGAAGCAATTCTTTCATAAGTTTTTTTAATATCTTCCTTTGGCACAAACGGTAGTTTATCCCAACTTTCAGAAAAAGTAAAATTTTTAATTTCTGGTAAATCAAATTTTACCGTTTGATATTTCAAACGATATTTTAAAACCGAATCACGATAAGAAGAATTGATTCTTCTTTCATATTTTAATCTATTGATATCGATATCGGTTTCTAGTATTTCTGTTTCTAAAGAGAAAACATTAGTTTCTCTGATAAGTCTGGCATTATTTGCAACAATATTATGACCGGAAAAAACCGTATCTGAACTTGATTCACTAGCTCCCGCCGATACATAGATATAAGCGCCACTATTTTTCCTTGAATGTTCTAATACTGCATTTCTTCTAACATGTTCTTTGCCAACAACTTCATTTGAAGCCGAAATATTTATAATTAGATTAGCACCATTAACGCTTAATAGATTACCTGGTGAAATAGTTGCCCACATATCTTCACAAATTTCAATACCAAAACTTACTTCATTATTATCAAATATAAGATTACCAAAAGGTACTGTCTGATGTAAAAGAGAAATTTCTTGGTAATTATCAATACAATCAAAACCAGAATTAAACCAGCGTTTTTCATAATACTCTTTAGTATTAGGTAGATAAAACTTTGGAACAACTCCTAATATTTTATTCTTTTGTACAACAATAGCGCAGTTTAAAACTAACTGATCAAGGATAATTGGCATTCCTAAAATACACAATCCTTCATAAGAATTGTGTTTTAAAAAGTAGTCTAGTCCCTGGTAACTATCATCCAGTAAATTCTTATGGAAAAATAAATCCCCGCAAGAATAGGAACTGATTGATAATTCCGGAAAAACTGCCATATGTGAATTAAGTTTCTCCAAAGACTTAAGCATCTCCTTAACGTTAAAGTTAGGATTAGCAACCTCCATCTTTGGTGATATTAAAGTTACTTTTAAAAATCCATTATCCATCTTAATTACCTCGATATAAATCTTTTTCCATGATGTATTGATAGATTTCATCAGGAACATAACTTGGGTCTAAACTATCTCTAAATGCAGTTGATGAAATATATTGATTAAAACCAGGAATAACCTGGAAGTTTTCTTTACAAGTTGAAAGGTCTGGATCTTTTTCAATAATCTTATTAGCATCTTGTTTATTTCGATTAATTACAATAAATTTAAACTCTTTGATTAAAGCATCGGCGTTTATCCATCTTTTAATTTTCACAAGATTATCCGAACCGATAATAAAAGCTACTTCTTGGTCAGAATATTCCGCTTGCAACCTTTTCAAGCTTTCATAAGTACCTAAATAATTACGATCATCAATTTCCAGTAATGAAAGTGATGCCTTGGGCAATTCATTTATTAATATACTAAGCATGTCAATCCGATAATTATCTGGTATTAAAGTACTCTTATTATACTTATTGGAAACCGGTAAAAAGATAAAATGATCAAACCCAACCTTCTTTTCGATAAGGTAGTAAATTTCTTTATGTGCCAGTGTCGGTGGATTGAAAGCACCACCAAAAACTACGACCATAGAACCACATCCTTTAGTAAGTCTATTTTATCATATAAAAATTATAAATTAAAGCGATATTAGGCTTAAAAATTAACTATTGATGTGTTATTCAAAAAAAGAATTTGTTTTAGAAAGGATTATTACATTATGAATAATAAATATTTTAACGATATCTTAGAATTTGCACAAGCAATTTTAAGAATCCTTCCCCTGGTGGTTTCACTGACAACGTCATTGTATTTATCACAGAGGAAATCGCTAAATTAGGCTATAAAACTAAAAAGAAAAAAAGATAATTTGCTTGTGAAAGTAAAGAGCAAATCAAATAAAGCACTGGGATTATCTGGCCATGTCGATACGCTAGGAGCGATGGTTAGAAGCATTACTCCATAAGGAAACTTAAAATTCACAACTATTGGCGGACCAATCTGGCCAACCTTAGATGGCGAGTATTGTACTGTCCATACGAGATCTGGCAAAGATTATTAAGGAACATTTCTTTCTAACAGTCCATCAACTCATGTTTTCAAAGATGCATCTTCACTTTCAAGAAGTCCCGATACGATGATTCTAAGAATTGATGAAGTTGTAAAAACAAAAGAGGATGTCGAAGTTTTAGGAATCGCCCCTGGAGATTTTATCTTTTTCGATCCTAAAACGACAATTACTGAATCAAGTTACATCAAGAGTCGTTTCCTAGATGATAAAATTAACGTTTCTATTCTTTATGGATTACTTAAATATTTGAAAGTAGAAAATATTACCCCAAATACTAATCTTATCTTTATTATTTCAACCTATGAAGAGGTTGGTCATGCCGCTTCATATATTCCAGAAGTTGACGAATTTATTGCTGTTGATATGGGATATATCGGTGAAGACTTAAGTTGCTCAGAACAAGATGTATCCATCTGCTGCAAAGAGTCTAGCGGACCATACGATTACAACATCATCTCAAAACTCGTTTAAACAGCTAAAGATAATAACTTATCATATGTAACTGATATCTATCCATTCTACAGTTCTGATGTCTCTGTTGCTCAAAGAGGCGGTAAAGACTTTAAAGGCGCACTTATAGGGCCAGGAGTCCACGCTTCACACGGTATGGAAAGAACCCATAAAGACGCATTAGAAAACACTTTAAAATTACTGATTAACTACATTAAATAAAAGAAAATTCCAAATCCTTTAACGATTTGGAATTTATTATTATTTTGCTGTCTTGATAAAATCAACAAACATCTTCGGTAATTCTAATTTTATATCAACTGTTTCTTCAGTAATTGGATGAATAAAATTAGTCTTATAACAAAATAGCATCAAAGGAACCTTATGTTCAATTTTGTTATAAAGTTTATCCCCAACAATTGGTTTATTAAAAAATGCTAAATGTACTCTAATTTGATGAGGAACTTTTCCGACGACTGAAAGGTCTAATAAAGAATAGTTTTTAAATTCCTTCTCTACATGATATTTAGTCGTACAGTCTTCACCGCCATCTTCAACTACTTCGCGGATAAATGACTTATCGCCTTTTTTGATTGGTAAAGAGATTTCAAAATCTTTTACGTCTAATAATCCATCAACAATCGCTTTATAAGTAAATCTAATTTGATTATTTACTTTTTCACTCAACAAGAACTTAACGAAACGGTGTTTCGCAACCACGACTAATCCTTTAGATTCTCTGTCGATGCGATTAACGTAATGAATTAAATTATTAATATTATTTTTTTGATAATAACCAACGATATAATTAGCTAAAGTATGAAGCGGATGGGTTTTAGAAACCGTCATCAACATATTTTCCGGTTTGTTAATTACAAGAAGATACTCATCTTCATAAACGATCTCTAAATCATATTCTTCTGGTTTAACGTTTTTGTTCAACCCTTCTTCTTCTAAAAGAAAATGAATTTTATCGCCTTTTCTCACTGTATCTTTGCGAGATTTAATTTCGTTATTGACAAATATTTTATAATTCTTGTCATCCTTTTGTAAGATACTAGTCGGAATATTGTTTTCAGTCATAAAACGTTTAATTGTTTCCGGTTTCTTTACTCGATAAATTAATTCCATATTGAATCACCCTTTATACAAAGTCGTATACCTTTCTATCAAGGAAAATAAGTCTATCATTATTTGTCCTAAAGAAGATTATACCACAAAAAAAGACTAATTACAAAATTAATCTTTTTTTATTTATCATAAATTTTCTGGATTTAAGCCAATAAGTGACTCTTTTACGAAGATTCCATCTTTTCTTATCAGTTCTCCGTCGAAATAGATCTCACCGCCACCATACTCTTTTGTTTGAATTAAAACCAAATCCCAATGAATAGATGATTTATTGCCATTAGGGCAATGATCATATGAATTGCCTGGGGTGAAATGGATTTAACCCGCAATCTTTTCATCAAACAAAGTGTTAATCATCGGTTGCTTTATCTTTGGATTAACGCCAATCGCAAATTCACCGACATAAAGAGAACCTTCATCGGTATTAAATATTTCCTCTAAAACATCTAAATTATCATCAGCGCTAGCGTCAATAATCTTACCGTCCTTAAATGTCAGTTTTACATTATTAAATACTCTGCCCCTATAAGCTGAGGGAGTATTTTAACTAATTGTATTATTAACAGAATCTTTAACCGGCGCAGTAAAAATCTTGCCATCAGGAATATTATTCTCCCCAGCACAAGGAATAACGTTTAAACCTTTAATCGAAAACTCAAGATTTGTACCTGGCCCAACAATCTTAATTCTATCTGTTTTTTTCATTAATTCTTTCACTGGTTTAAATGCTTTTTCCATCAGTTTATAATCAACGTTCATTACATCAAACAAATAATTGAAATACTGCTCATAACTCATTTTCGCCTTATGTGTGGCTCCTTCAGTCGGATAATTAAGCAAAACCTATTTCTTACCTAATTTCTTGCTTTGTAAAGGTAAAATATTCTTTCTTTCATTCATCAATTTTTCGCTTGGAACATCTGCATTTGTATAATCAGAATCTAAAGCTCTGATATGAATCATGCAATCGATATCTTCCGATTGCATTTCTAACCAACGATATTTTCTTTTTAAAGCTTCATCAGTCTGTGCTAACAATAACTCTCTCGTAACATCGTCATCACTCAATTCAACGATTGGGTTAACCCCATTAGCTCTTATTTCTTTTAAGAGTTGTAAAATCAATTGTTTAGCTTTTAAAGGACCTTATATCATCACATTTTCACCTTTTTGCATCTTGATGGAATGATGAATTAAAGTTTTTGATAAAGTTTCGATTCTTGCATCTTTAAACATTTTTTAAATTTATCCCTTTAAACTTAAAAATTTATTATACCAACTTAAAACAAACCCGGCATCAAACGGCACTAACCTCTTATCAATTCTAGCCTTCAAATTAAGTATTTCTTTAGCTAAAATTAATTTGATGTCTTCTGGGTACTGCATAATTTCTTGGTGAATCTTATATTCATAAATATCTACTATCTTATAAGAAAAATCACTGTCAACCTTAAGATCTAAATCATAGTCAATATACTTTAAAGCCTCTTCATCAATTAAAACTGGTGACCCGACGTTACAATAATAAGTAACTTCACCCTTCTTGATAATGGATATGACATTATACCAATGATTTTTAAAGAAAAATGAGACTGAAGGTTCTCTTGTATACCAGAACCTTCCGCTTGATTCCACAACTTTTGTTCGTTTATTAGCAACAATGATGAATTCATCATTGTCTTCTAAAATCGTCGCATTCTTCCACATACGATGTAAGGTCTTATCGTGTTTATAACTATGGATGACAATTTTCTTGCCTGCAATATGATTCATAAACTCACCCTTTTACTCTTCTAACCAATTCGGTCCTTTTAAACTAATCGGCTCATGTCTATATAAGTCATTATAATTTTGTTGACCAAGAACTTCGTAAATCATAATTGCTACAGTATTTGCTAAATTCAAAGAACGAATCTGGTCATTAATTGGTAGTCTTATACATGTATCTAAATGTTCTTTTAAAATTTCTTTCGGAATTCCCGTTGATTCTCTGCCGAAAATTAAATAAATATTTTTCTTATTATCAGAGAAATCAAATTCTCTTGGCGTCTTCTTGCCATATCTTGTTAGAAAATAGAAATTGCCTTGATTCTTTTCTATAAATTCTTCATATGATTCATAGACAAAGTAATTGACATACTCTAAATAATTAACGGCATTTCTTTTTAAATACTTTGGATCTAATTTAAAACCTAAAGGTTTTATTAAATGTAAAATAGTATTTGTTCCCGCACAACTTCTCATGATATTACCGGTATTTTGCGGTATCTCAGGTTGATATAAGACGACATTAATGCTCATATTATCTTTTCTTTCTCGCTAAAACCTTTTTTTCTTTATCGACAGCTTGTTTATATTTCTTCTTGTACCCAGGTTTTACTTTTTTAGGTTTTTTTACTTTTCTTTTCGCTTCATAATCAAGTTCATTTTCCGGTCTTACTCGTTTTTCTCTTGAATTTCTCACTACTGCATCAACGATTTGATTACTTTTAATCGCTTTGTATTCAGTTTTAATTCCTCTTGATTCTAGTTTATCAAGATAAGAATTATCGTTGAATTCATAAATAGAAATACAAACTCCATCAAAATCAATTCTTCCAGTTCGTCCACTACGGTGAATATAGAATTCATAATCTCTCGGTAATTCGAAGTTAATTACATGAGATACTCCAACAATATCGATACCTCTACTGATAATATCAGTCCCAACAATATATTGAAAATCTAAGTTATTAATACGTTTAATTATTTGTTTTCGTTTACGATAATCAACATCGCCATGAATTAAACAAACGTTCTTGCCTTCATTCTTAAGCCATTCATAGACTTGATCGGCACTTTCTTTGGTATTGCAAAAAACAATTGCTAAATAAGGATTGATACTGGAAACTATTCGTTTTAAATAGATGAAACGGTCTTGTTCTTTGGTCTTGATGAAATAATGTTTAATGTTAAGATTAGATATTTCTTCAGGATGAACTTCTAAGATAATCGGTTTGTTCATATACTTTCTCAAGAAAGGTTTTAACCTATCCGGAATAGTCGCAGAAAATACCATAAATTTAGCGCTTTGAACTGTCGCTGCTAAATTATCGACTTGTTCTAAGAAATCAGTATCTAAAGTCATATCGGCTTCATCAATGATAAAATAATTGGTTTTATAGATTTTTAAAACATTTTCTTTGATAACTAAATCATGTAATCTTCCCGGAGTTCCGATAACGATTGATGGCTGTCTTGTTTTCAACCACTCTACTTCTGAATCCTTATCTTCACCGCCAACATAAAGATGACTGATAATTTCTTCAGCAGAATGTTTTATCAGTTCATTCGTAAATTTATGAATTTGGATTGCCAGTTCTCTAGTTGGAGCGACGATAACGGCATGGATGCCCTTATTTTCTAGATCCAAACTATCTAAAATTGGCAATAAAAAAGCATGGGTTTTTCCCGAACCCGTCTTGGCTTCAATCACTAAATCATTACCTTTATCAAATAATTCAATAACATGTTCTTGAACTTTAGTTAATTCTTTAAACTTAATTGCATTTAATGCTTTATTCAAATATTCATGGTTAAATTTTTTCATAATCAGATTCCTATCTCTTTGTAAAATCTCATTAACTATTATATAATATTTAAGGTAATAAGTAAAACGGAAACGAGGTATGTGAACATGATTGTAAAAAAAATTACTCCAAGAGGTTTTTGTAAAGGTGTTTACAATGCTATTGAACTCGTGAAAAAGAGTTTAAATGATCCAACATTCCCAAGGCCAATCTATGTTTTAGGCTTCATCGTTCACAATAAACATGTCGTTGATGATTTAACTAAAGCTGGCGCTATAACCTTAGATGACCGTTTAACTTCAAGACTTGAACTTGTTAAAGATATCAAAAAAGGAACAATCATCTTATCAGCTCACGGCACTGATGAAGAGGTGAAAAGACAAATCCTTAAAAACGATGTAACTTTAATTGATGCGACTTGCAATGATGTTTACCAAACCCATGATTCCATTAAGGAATATTTATCTAAAGGTTATAATATCATCTATATCGGTAAAACTAATCATCCAGAAACTAATGCTTCAATCAGTTTAAGTCCAAAAATAACCTTAATTGAGTCCTTAGACGACTTAGATAATATCACTCTAAAAGAACCGATTTTCGTTACTAATCAAACAACTTTCAGTATCAATGATATCTTACCGATTCATGAAAAAATAAAATCATTATACCAAGACGTAATTATTTCTGAAGAAATCTGTAATGCGACAAGATTTCGTCAAAATGCAATTATAAAAGGCAATGAAGGCGTAGACCTGTGTTATGTTGTCGGTGATCCTAGAAGTAACAACTCGAAAAATCTTGTCAAGATTTCTGAGGAATTAACACAGACAAAAACCTATCTTATTCAAAGCGTTAAAGATATAGATATCAGGGATTTATCGAATGTTTCAGTAGTAAGCGTCTCTTCAGGAGCTTCTACTCCTAATTACCTTACTGAAAAAGTAATCAACTTTTTAGAAAACTTCAAAAATTAACCGTAAATTTTGCTTTATTTTTTTCGCTAGATAGTTTATAATATTATAGACACTAAAGACTGATGTTAATGAGGTGAGAACAAATGGCAGATAAAAAGAAAAAGAAAAAACTAACCCAAGCTGAAAAAGAGATTAAAGCTTATAACCCGACTAAAAGTAAATTTGGTAGAATTATCTTACTAATTCTAGCAATTGGGATGTTTTTAGGACTTTTGATTGCGGCTGTTATTGGCGCTATTGAAGTGCTAAGCGGTTTTATAGCTTAAATTACAAAAAAATAATACTGCCAAACGGCAGTATTTTTTTATGGATTCAATAATAATTCTCTTGCAATATCTTTCGCAGCTTTAGTTACTTTATCAGCACTTACCATCTTCGCAATTTCTAATATTCTTTCTTCATGATTTAAATATTTAACTTTAATAAGTGTCAAGTTATTGACAATCTTTTTTGTTACAGCTAAATGATAAGTTCCTTGAGCAACTACTTGAGGTATATGTGTGATTGATATCACCTGTGTTATCTGAGCCAGTTCATTGATTTTTCTAGCGATTTGCTTTGCAATATAACCTGAAATACCAGTATCAATCTCATCAAAAATAACTGTTGGAGTCTTTTGTGATCTAGCAAATATCGTTTTAAAAGCTAACATTACCCGACTCATTTCGCCACCTGAAGCAGTCTTAGCTAAAGGCTTTACGGGTTCACCTTTATTAGTGGAAATTAAAAAATCACAAATATCTAACCCACTAGTTCTAAAAGCATTAACGTCAAATGCATTTTCAGGAACAATTAATTTAAAATCGATATTAAATTGAGCATGCTTAATCACTAACTCTTGCAGGGTTTCAACAATATCTTTAGTGATTCTACCAGCAATATCTTTCCTAAATGTAGAAAGATTACTAGCAGCTTGTAAAACATTTTCAAAAGCAATTTTTACAAGTTCTTCTTTTTGCTTTATCACTTGATCGAAATTTTCAAAGGTATCAATTTCAACTTCTAAAAATTTCTGATAAGCAATTAACTCTTCAATCGTTTTATTATATTTCTTCTGAACTTTCTCTAAATCATTTATTCTTTCGACTAATGATTCAAAATCGTTCTTCTCAAAATCTAAGTTCTGGGAACGATTAATTATCAAAGAATTAATGTCGTCTAATTCATAATAGATATTATTTAATCTTTCATGAATACTTTCAAACTCTGAAGAAAATCTTGAAATACTATGGAAATCATCTTTAATCTCATATAGCTTATCTAAAAGCATTTCATCATTTAAATTAACTTTAGCTTTTTCTAATAAAGTATTAATCTTGTCAATGTTTTCCATAATATTGACTTTTTCTATCGCTTCTTGATATTCATCGACTATAAGATCTAAATTAGTTAGTTCTTGTAATTGAAACTTGTATAGATCCAATTGGTTGATGGCTTCTTTCTTCTTATTTAAAGTCACTTGATAATCTTTAATTTTTGTTTTATATTCTTCGAGACTTGCTTGATAGCTATCCATCAACGGTTTAACTCTTGTCCTTCTAAAATTATCAATTAAATTCAAGTAATTATCAGGATAAATTAATTGATTAGTATCAAACTGTGAGTGAATGTCTGCGAGATAAACTGAAAGTTCTTTCAAGGTTTTAAGTGAAGCGTTTTGATTGT
The DNA here is from genome assembly GCA_032251215.1 of Candidatus Izemoplasmatales bacterium. Lineage (GTDB taxonomy): Bacteria > Bacillota_I > Bacilli_A > Izemoplasmatales > Hujiaoplasmataceae > UBA2289. The sequence goes on along the minus strand of JAVVFA010000025.1, from coordinate 1,744 downwards.
TTATCTTTACCATGTTACGGTTATCTTTAGCGATTATCCGGTTAATTACAAGCGACTCTTCACTATCGATACCAGCTTCATCTAAAAGGTTTTTTATTTCTTTAGATTGGATATCAAACTCTCCTATTATCTCGGCGAAATCGCTCTTAGAACTAATCATTTCTTTAGCAGCTCTTTCACCCAATAACAAAGAAATAGCATCGACGATGATGCTTTTTCCTGCCCCGGTTTCACCTGTAAGAACTGTCATTCCCTGATGAAAATCCAAGCTGATATAATCAATGATTGCAAAGTTTTTAACAACAAGTCTTTTTAACATATTAGCCCTCTAGTCAAGTATTCTTTTAATGACACTCTCTGTGTCTAAATGATATAATTGATAAATTTCATCTTGTGTTCCTTGTAAAATAAATTCATCTGGTAAACCAAGAGTCACAATATTTTTAAGTAAACCCTTATCGCTCATAAATTCTAAAATTGATGAACTTAAACCGCTAATCTTTGTAACGTCTTCTAAGACAAATAAAGGTAATGAGTCTTTTATTAAACTTTCTAAGATTACTTCATCCATCGGTTTGATAAAGCGTGCATTGATAACATTAATTGACAGTTTATTTTTCTTAATGAATTCATTCAATCTCGTAAAGTTATCACCATAAGCAATTAAATTTGCCCTACCTTGGTAATCATTGATAACCCAAGTAGGTTTAACAATTGCTTCATAATCTTGATTTAAATACTTTTCAGTACTATTTCGCGAATAGCGAATAGCAACTGACTTTTCACTAGTATTAAAAGCGTAATCTAATAACTGATATGCTTCAACAGCAGTTGATGGTTGAACAATTTCGATATTAGGTATATGTTTTAAATAAGCAATATCAAAAACTCCTTGATGAGTCTCACCATCTGCCCCAACAATTCCCGCTCTGTCAATCCCAATCACAATTTTTGCGTCTTGTCTTGTTAGATCGTGAACTACTTGGTCATACGCTCTTTGTAAGAAGGAAGAATAAATCGGTAGATATATTTTTAAGCCATTCATGGCTAAAGCTGCAGAAAAACAAACTGAAAAACTTTCACAAATACCGACATCAATAATCTTTTCCGGATACTTATCTTCAAAGCCGTTTAAACCAGAACCTGTAATCATTGCCGGAATAATAATTCTAAAATCGTCATTCTTTTCCGCAAAACCCATCATATACTCGCTAAAAATATTACTCCAACTTAAGATATTTTCTTTATTTTCATTTAAAAATTCACCAGTTTCAATATTAAAAGGACCAACTCCATGCCAAGTTCCGTTTGAATCACTTTCAGCTGGTAAATAACCTTTACCTTTTTTAGTGATTACATGCAAAACAACTGGACGATTTTTATGTTTTACTATGTTTAAGAATTTAATCAAATTTTTAATATCATGACCGTCAATTGGGCCATAGTAGGAAAAACCAAATTCATCAAAGATCGTTAAATTATTCGCAAAACCCCTAATCATATTAGCAATTCTTACCTTTAAGCGGTAAATAAACTTCGGTAGTTTTCTATTTGTCTTAGTCGCATAATTGTATAATTTAGTCGATCTTGTCTTATTGAGCAATTTCGATAAACGACCAACATTTTTAGAAATACTCATTTCATTATCATTAACGATGATAATCGGCGAAAGACTCTTTTGATGGCCTAAATAATTTAATGCCTCAAAGCTTAAACCACTATTTAAACTGCCGTCGCCAACGAC
>JAVVFA010000024.1:0-13058 GCA_032251215.1 Candidatus Izemoplasmatales bacterium | reverse complement strand
ACACTACCTGGTTTATACAACACAAAATAAACCCGCTCTTGCAGTTGGATTCTTTTATTATCAACTTCAATGTCATCCCCAGGACTAGCTTTAGTACCAAGTTCTGTAACAACAACACCATTCACTTTAACTCTTCCTGAAGAAATCAATTCTTCAGCTTTTCTTCTTGATGCAACTCCTGCTTTAGCAATAAGTTTTTGTAATCTTTCCATTGATTACCTGCCTTCTGATTATCTCACAAAAAAGTGAGGTTAAATTCCTCACTTATTTTCGTTTTCAATCACATTTATCGTTAATAAAACTGATTTAATTCTTCTCTTAGTGACAGATAAAATCTTAAAGACCAAGATAGCTCTATCCTCTTTTATAAGTTCACTTAATTCATCATATTCTTGATTATATCTTACTTCATATTCAATCTCTTCATCGACTTCCGGAATATCCTGGAACATTTCAAATAACCAACCGCCAACTGAAGTTGAATCAGAAACTGGTGGTTTGCCAAGGTTTAAATCTTCAAATAAATCTTCGATATCATAATCAGCATTGACTAAATACGTATAATCATCTTTTTTTTCAATTGTTTCAAAAATATCATCATGTTCATCATAAATCTCACCAACTAATTCTTCCAAAGCATCTTCCATCGTCACAATCCCATCAACACCGCCATACTCATCGACGACTACGGCTAAGTGCATATTAGATGTTTGCAACAATTCAATCAAAGCATCGACTTTGGTTGATGAAGGAATAAATAAAGGTTGACGTATCATTCTTCTGATATTAACATTTTGTTCCTTAATTAACTTTGTGTAAAAATCTCGCTCTGATAAGATACCAATAATATTATCGGTATTAGTATCATACACTGGTAAACGCGAGAATTTATTCTTAAAGAAAGTATCGGTGATGGTTTTTATATCATCATTAACTTCCGCAGCAATCATATCAACTCTAGGCGTCATAATCTCTTCTACAGTTATTTCTGATAAATCTAGAACCTTTTGTAACATATCAGCTTCTTCACCATCAATTGATCCCTCTTCTTCCATGGTATCAATAATCGTTTCTAAATCTGATTCAGTTACAGATATTCTGTTCTCAGTAGAAATCCTACCAGTTACTTTACGATTTAACAATAAGAAAAAATAAGTTAAAGGTATCATAATCTTGATTAAAAAATAAACCAATCTTGATTCCCATAAACAAATTTTTTCGGCATTGCTTTTCGCAACACTCTTTGGTAAAATTTCACCAAAAATAAGAATTACAATTGTCATAACTCCGGTATTCATCAAACTTATTACTGTATCAGCATTATTCATGCTGCCGAACAATCCTTTAAATAAAATCACACTGACTGTAGCTAATGCAATATTAGCCAGATTATTACCAACCAGAAGTGTTGTTAAGGTTTTATCAAAATTGTCGACAATCCATAATGCCTTTTTAGATCCTGTCTTTTTTAACTCAACTAAAGTCTTCATCCTCAATCTTCCAACTGAAGAATATGCTGTTTCAGTCATTGAAAAGAATGCCGATATCATTAATAATCCGAGCATTAACACTAATAACATCGGATCAAAAGTAACGGCGTTAAATAAATGCCACGACTGACTAACTTCCAAAAAAAATCACTCCCTTAAATAATTATTTAGCTCTGGTATCGTATCTACCGGTTGCGGTAGATACCACTATTTTCTCACCTTCGTTGATAAACAAAGGTACTGATAATCTTAATCCAGTATTGGTCAAAGCTTCTTTTGTTGCATTTGATGCGGTATTGCCTTTAGCTCCACCTGCAGTTTCAACAACTTCCATAATAACTTTGTCCGGTAACTCAATTCCTAAGATTTCATGACCATAGGAAATTATCGTAATCATCATGCCCTCAACTAGATAATTAATTTCATTAGCTAATCTTGATTCATGTAATTCGATTTGTTCATAGGTTTCCATATTCATAAAAACATAAGTTTCCACATTTTTATATAAATATTGCATTTCTGATTTATCAATCATCGCTTGTTCAACTTTAATGCCAGCATTAAATGTTTTATCAATAACAGCACCGCTTCTTAAATCTCTTAGTTTACTTCTAACAAAAGCTCCGCCTTTTCCAGGCTTTACATGTTGGAATTCAATTACTTGATAGATGCTATCTTCATATAAAATTGTAACTCCAGTTTTAAAATCATTGGTTGTAATCATCAAATTCACTCCTAATATATTATATAACAAAAGATATTATAATACAAAATTGTCTTATTGACAATAGATTTCAACTCTACTATAATATTTATGAAGTAAAACACGAGGTGAAAATAATGTTTTTAACTGATTTTAACGCAACCGATTATATCTTACCAATTATCCTTGGAATATCTATTGGTTTATTAATTGCTTTTAAAAGAAATTCTGGCAGTTATAAACTCATCTATCTAGACGCTGAAGAATTCCGTTCAAACATGCGCAAAGGTCAATTAATCGACATCAGATTAAAAGAAGACTTTACTCAAGAAAAAATTAACGGCAGTCGGAATTTTCCTAAAAGAGAAGTTTTACAAAGTCTACATCTCTTGAGAAAAGACCAACCAATATTTATCTACGGCAATACTGATAAAGGCCAAATTAAATCTGTCGGTAAAAAACTGATGAAAAAAGGCTATAAACCAGTCTATGTCTTGGTCGGTGGTTTAAATAACTGGCCATTTGTCAAAAAACAATAATTAAAAGAAGTCTACTTTAGAGGTATCATATCACTTTTTAGTAAACTTCTTTTTTTATATATTCTATTACTTCATTCACAGTACTATCAAAATTATCGAGGTTAACCGTAAACCAGTTAACTTTCATTTTGTTCTTAAACCAAGTCAACTGCCTTTTAGCATATCTTCTTGTATTTCTTTTAATCAAATCAATAACTTCACTAAGTTCCATTTCACCATCAAAATAACGATAAAGCTCTTTATAACCGATAGCTTGCATCGCTTGTGAATTAATCTTTTTATCATACAAAGACTTAACTTCAACTATCAGACCGTTTTGTATCATTTCTTCAACACGTTGATCTAGTAATTCATATAATTTTTTTCTATCTAATTCAAGACCAATAATTAGTGCATTTTCATAGTAAGGATTTAATTTTTCTTGAACGGCAGTTTCGTCTTTGCTTAAAGCTCTTAATACTCTTCTGCGATTAGATAAATCGCATTTTTTCGCCAACAACGGTTTAGTCTCAATTAAAATCTTCGCTAATTTTTCAGTCGATAAGTCCTGATACTTGCTTTCAATGTCATTATGTCTCTTATCGCCTAAAAACAAATAATCGTCAATAATCGCACTCAAATATAACCCGCTACCACCAACAATTATCGGCAACTTTTTTCTTGAATTTATCTCACTAACCTTTTCTCTTACCATCTCTTGGTAAAGCGCGACCGAAAAAACTACTTCAGGTTCTAAAATATCAAGTAAATGATGAGGAATATTTTCCTGTTCTTGATGTTTTACTTTTGCAGTCCCAATATCAAGTCCTTTATAAAACTGCATTGCATCACCATTGATAATCTCGCCGTTAAACTTCTTAGCTAATTCAAGACTTAAAGCAGTTTTACCAACACCAGTTGGGCCAACAATCATTACTAAATCAATCACTTACATCACCCGGTTGAACCAATACTCAATCTGCCTATGGCTGATACCGACGAAAATTGGTCTACCATGGGGACAAGTGTATGGTCTTTCGCATTTTCTTAAATCGTTTAACAATTGATTAGCCTCAAGACTAGAGATATAATGATTAGCTTTTAAAGAATGCTTACATGCTAATAATTTAGCTAAATCATCAATTAATGATTCTTGATCAGGATGCTTTTCTTCCAGTAAATCCATAATTAAACTCTCAATATAAATCTCTTCATATCCTTTTGGGAACCAATTGGGAATTTTATTAACTAAAACATGATTATCCTTAATTTCTAAATCAATGCCTAAAGCATTGATTTGCTTTTGATAAATACTTAAATTAATTAACAAATTATTAGCTAACTCAACTTTTAAAGGCGTAATTAAACTTTGTGTCTCTTGGTTATTTCTTCGCCATTTTTCAAGGTAGCGTTCATATCTAATTCTTTCTGCAGCGGCATGTTGGTCAAGAAGATATAACCCTTCTTCATTTTGCAACAAAAGATAAGTTCCGCTATATTGGCCGATATACTCCATATCGGGAATTACTGAACAAGTTTTATTTTCCTTTAAATCTATGATTTCTTCTAAAATTAAACGTTCTTGGTTAGGTTTAGTTTCTTCTTCATAGAAATGAATTTTTGTTTGCAAATAATCCTCGCTAGGTTTTTGATAAATATTGGTAATTTCTAATTTCTCATTAATTGTTTTTTTAATTAATGCTATCAGTTTATCTTTTTCAGAAAACTTAATTTCTTGTTTTCTTGGATGGATATTAACATCGATTAATAGCGGATCAACTTCAATATAAAGAATTGCGATAGGATATCTGTTTTTAGGGATTAATTGTTCATAAACCTCTGTAATTGCACTAGCAATATCTTTATTTTGAATCATTCTGTTATTGACAACAATATTAATATATTTCCTTGATGAGCGATTGACGATTGGATTAGTCGTATAACCATAAATATGATAATCTCTACTTTCACCTTCAAAATAAATCAACGATTTTCCTACTTGTACGCCATAGATTTGTGCCATCAAATTAGTTACTGCTTCATTATTATTAGAGACAAACAATTGTTTCTTATCATTGGTTAATCGAAAACTGATATGTGGATTTGCCAGAGCGAATCCATTGACTAAAGAAACAATTACCGATAACTCATATTGAGGTGATTTTAAATATTTGAATCTTGCAGGAGTTGAATAAAATAACTTCGTTACTTCAATCCTTGTTCCTTGATTGATAGAGATACTTCTCTTCTCCAATACTTTACCATCTTCAATGATAATATTTATTCCTTGATCACCCTGTGATGTCGCTAAATCAACTCTTGAGATAGCTGCGATAGAAGGTAAAGCTTCACCTCTAAATCCTAAAGAATGGATTCTAAATAAATCATTAACATTCTTAATTTTGGAAGTCGCATGTCTTTCAAACGCTAAAAGAGCGTCACTTTCATCCATTCCTAGACCATTATCAGTGACTTTTATTGACTTCATGCCGCTTTCGATTAAATCAATATCGATTTTACTAGCTTCCGCATCAATTGAATTTTCTACCAATTCTTTGACAACATTAGCTAACTTCTCAATAACCTCTCCAGCCGCAATCTTGTTTGCAATATTTGCGTCTAACCTTCTAATTATTCCCATAATTATTCCTTTTTATTATCAATTTTCTTGATTTCTTCAACAATATCATTTAAGACATTAAGAGCACTGATTGGACTCAACTCCATAATGTTCAATTCCTTAATTTGTTCAATTATCCCTTGATACTTTTCACTTTGTTCTTCCTCAACAGCAATTGAATCTAAATAATTAAACAAATCAATTGTTTGTGGTTTAATAATATTTTTTCCATGGTTCTTTTCTAATTCAGCCAAAATTTCACTAGAACGATTGATAATATTATTTGGCAGTTTAGCCAACTTAGCAACATGAATTCCATAACTCTTATCAGTCGGTCCTTCAACTACTTGATGCAAGAAAACAATATTTCCTTTTTCTTCATTTGCCTTAACATGAACATTCCTTAAACTTGGCAATTCATCTTCTAAATAAGTAAGTTCATGATAATGAGTAGAAAATAAAATCTTACAGTTGATCTTATGATGACAGTACTCAATAATTGCTTGCGCTAAAGCCATACCATCATAAGTAGCTGTACCTCTACCGATTTCATCAAACAAAATCAAAGAATTGTTCGTCGCATTTACCAAAGCATAATTAACTTCTAGCATCTCAACCATAAAAGTCGATTTACCGCTAGATAAATCATCACTAGCGCCAATTCTTGTGAAAATTTGATCAAAGATAGGAATACTTGCTTTTTCTGCTGGTACGAAACAACCGATTTGAGCCAAGATAATGATTATTGCCAATTGACGCATATAAGTTGATTTACCACTCATATTCGGTCCAGTAATTAACAAAATTGTATTTGACTCATCCATTTTAATGGAGTTTTCAACAAAAACTTCATCCAATAAAACTTCAACTACTGGGTGTCGCCCATTAATAATATCGATCTTTTTCTCACTGATAATCTCTGGTCTAATAAAACGATTGTTCATCGAAACCACTGAAAAAGCGATAATCATATCAATTAAAGAAATAATTTTTGCTAAACTTTGTAAATCAAAAGTTCTTTCTTTAACCTTTTCTCTTAAATCAACAAACAATTCATATTCTAAATCAATAATCGCATCTTCAGAACCTAAAATAATACTTTCTTTTTCTTTAAGTTCTTTAGTGATAAAACGTTCTGAATTCGATAAAGTTTGTTTCCGGTCATAACCAAACTCATCTTTTACCATATCAATCTGTGATTTGGTAACCTCAATATAATAACCAAAGACTCGATTATATCCAACTTTTAACTTTCTTATGCCAGTTCTTTCTCTTTCTTTTTCCACAAAATCTTCTAACCAAGCTTCAGCATTAACTTTAACATCTCTAATATTATCTAATTCTTGATTATATCCATATTTAATATACCCGCCCTCTTTAATCGAAAGCGGTGGATTATCGATTATTGCTTTATCAATTTCTGTAGTCAAACTTAAAAAATCAGGAAATGATTTCACTAGTTCTTGAGTATAATCATTTTCCAGTTGCATCAAAGCTTTTTTAACAACAGGAATAGCTTCTAGAGACCTTTTAAGATTGACAAGATCTTTTGCATTAGCATTGCCAAAAGAAATCCGTCCGACAATTCTTTCTAAATCATAAACCTTTTTTAAAGAATCGATTATCTCTTGTCTAACAATAAAATTGTTATTAAAACTCTCCAGTAAAGAATAGCGTTTTTCTATCTCGTTTTTATTGATTAAAGGTCTTAAGATAGAACTTTTCAGGTATCTCGACCCCATAGCTGTAGAACATTTATCCAATAACCAAAACAAAGTATTATTAGTAGACTTTGAAAGATTTGTTTCTGTTAATTCCAAGTTTCTTTTTGAATTGTTATCAATTCTTAAATAACTAGTAGATTCAAAAACTTGCGCTTTTTGTAAATGCAATAACTGCTTTTTTTGGGTTTGTTCTAAATAGTTAATCAATAAGCCGTAAGCATTTAAGAGATGCTTATCGTAAACGTCATTAACTAAACTCTGATAATACTTCTTTAGATTTAAATCGTCATTAATCGAAATCGTTAATTCTTGATTCTTTAGATTAGTCTTTAAGAACTTATTTTTAAATTTAGAAGTTATAATTACTTCTTTACTCTTAAGATTTAAAACTTCGCTGATTAAAATCGCTGTATCTAAAGGCAACTTTTCTAAATAAGTTTCACCAGTAGAAAGGTCAGCATAAGCTAAAATATATTGATCAGGGCTTTCATAGATAGCCGTGATATAATTATTATCTTTGGTATTTATCGTCCCATCTTCAGTTATCGTACCAGGAGTAACCAATTTAACAACTTCTCTTTTTACGATACCCTTAGCGCTCTCTGGATCCTCTACTTGTTCGACAATCGCAACTTTATAACGTTTTTCAATTAGTCTCTCTAAATAGATATTAACTGCATGATAAGGAACTCCGCACATCGGAACTCTTTCATCCACACCAGCATCTCTACCAGTAAGAACAATTTCTAACTCTTTAGAAGCGACAATCGCATCTTGAAAGAACATTTCATAAAAGTCACCAAGTCTAAAAAAGACTATATAATCACTATAGTCTTTTTTTATTTCTAAATATTGTTGCATCATTGGTGTGTAAGCAGATATTTCTAAAGCTTTCAAAGATTTACTCCTTTAACTTTTAAGCAAACATTTAAACTATTGAATCAATGGCCATAAATATGTATAAGCTGCCCAAGCACCTACTGCTAAAACAACCAATATAATTATTGTCCAAACAATTCTTCTAGTCCTTCTCTTCTTGTAATATTTTTTAATAATTAGATTAATCTTTTCATCTAACAATTCTTTTTCTTCAGATGATAACAATGAGGAATCGGCTAAAGTAGGTTCTACATCTAATTCTTCAGGAATTTCTGCATCCGGAATAACTTCTTTCTTCACTTCCTCTTTGATTTCTTTCTTAACTTCTTCTTCAACAACTTTTTCAGTTTCTTCTTCATAACGTTGTCTGTCACTAATTTCATGAACTTCAACTTCTTCTTCAGGCTGTTCAGCTAAGATATCTTCTTCCACTTCATCATGAACTTCTTCAGGAATATATACTTCTTTCTCTTCTAATTCATCGAGCAAGTCTTCTTCAACTACCTCAGCATCAGAGAATAAAGGAATATGATAATCGAAGAAATCATCTTTTGGATAAGTATTATACATTCCTAAGGAATACTTCATATATTCAATCATATCAGTTTTCTTTAAGTCAATTGATATTTTAAAACCTTTTTCTTTAGCGTATATTTCTAATTCTAAAACAGACTTAGTTTCCAAAAGTTCAGTTTCATCAGCTGATAGTCTAAATTTAGCTGTTAAAATTTCAACTAATTTGCCTTTATTTATTCTTCTTGGTATCTTAACATCATATTTAGTACCTAAAGCTTTTAAATCACCTAAGGTATAAGATGTCAGCATATCATCGTCCCAATCATCAATATCAATACCATCTAAGAAACCTTGTTGTTCATAAAAAAGATCATGAACTACTTCCATGAAGTTATCATACTTCATAACTTCTAAATCAACTGTATAGTTATGTTTTAGTTGTTCCAAATCGTTAAAGAAATTGCCACGAATGACAAGAGCTTCTTTATTTAAAAACAACAAATTCAACATCATTTCTTTATATCTTGAAAGATTAAAATCCAGGTTATAATCAACAATCAATTTTTCCAAAAGAAAGATTGAAAAGTCATCATAACCACGCAACCTGAACTTCAGTTCATCAGTGTAAGTAGCATAGAGCTTTGGTTCAAAGACATTAGTTCTAATAGTTTCTTTCAGTAAAAAACGGTGAGCGTATAGCGGTAAGCGGACCTTATGTTTAGTCATCAAATTGACTAAATCTTCAATCGGAATAACTAATAATAGTTTGGAAAAATCAAAAAACTCTTCTTTTGTTTTAAATTTACTCATCATATCACCCTTATATTAATAAGATATATTAATCTTACTATAAAAAATATTTAATTTCAATAGACCTATTCATAAATTTAGCGATTTCCTATTATTTTTTTATAAATCAAATAATAAAAAAAGAAGAGATGCGTTTATTGCATCTTATCTCTATTAATTATTTTTCCATCCAAAGACCAAGTCTTAGCTTTTTCAATCTTCACTTCTATAATTTTGCCAATTAAAGATTCATCACCAATAAAATTAACTAATTTATTGTTTTCAGTATATCCGGAAAGTACAGAATCTTTTGTCTTGGAATAGCCTTCCACCAAGACTTTAACAGCACAACCTTCAAATCTTTTATTGCCCCGTAAATAACCTTCGTTAACTAATTTGTTTAAAGTATAAAGTCTTTGTTTAGCTTCCGCTTTATCAAGATTATTTTCATAACTGGCTGCTGGAGTTCCTTTTCTTGGTGAATAAATGAAGGTATAAGCCCCTTCAAACTTTGACTTTTCAACTAAATCTAAAGTTTCTAGAAAATCCTCTTCAGCTTCTCCAGGGAAACCGACAATAATATCTGTCGTTAAACTGACATGAGGAATCTTCTGATAAATTCTTTCTACTAAATCAAGATATTCTTCCTTAGTATATTTTCTATTCATCTTCTTAAGAATCGCATTTGATCCTGATTGTACCGGTAAATGGATAAAAGGCATGATGTTATCATTCTCAGCAATGCAATCAATTAATTTATCGGAAAAATCTTTTGGATGTGAAGTTGTAAACTTAATTCTGGGGATATCTAATTTAGCTAAATCATGTAAAAGATTCGCAAAATCATATTTGTCTTCGGTAAAATCCAGTCCATATGAATTAACGTTTTGACCTAACAGGGTAATCTCTTTATAACCTTGTTTAATCAAACTTTTAACCTCTTCAATTATATATTGCTTTTGTCTTGAACGTTCTTTTCCTCTAGTATAAGGAACGATACAATATGTACAAAACTCATCGCAACCAAACATGATATTAACCCAAGCTTTAAAGCGGTTTTCTCTAACTTGCGGTAAAGCTTCAATAATTTCTCCTTCACCGGAATAAACTTCAATTAGCTGTTTCTTATTTTTCATCACATAATCAAGATAATCGATTAACTTATTGACGTTATGAGTCCCAAATACCAAATCAACATGTTGATACTTTTTCATAATCCTTTCAACTACAGCCTCTTCTTGAGGCATACATCCAGCAATTGCAATTATCATATTAGGATTGATTCTTTTATAACTTTTTAATCTTCCTAATTCACCAAAAACCTTATTTTCAGCGTTTTCACGGATAGCACAGGTGTTGATGATAACCAAATCAGTTTCTTCTAAATGATCAACCGGTTCAAACCCTTGAGAATGTAATAGTCCTCTGATAACTTCAGTATCCGCCTCATTAGCTTGGCAGCCATGCGTTTGAATTATATATTTTTTATCTTTACCAATATCTTTGATATTCTTAAAGTTTTCATACTCAATTGTTTTAACTTCACCCTTTGTTCTTCTTCTAGCGTCTTTTAAATCGGGTTTATTTATTCTTTCCATAATAACTCCTGTCTATTCAAATATGTTAATTCTTTCAATTTTTTTATTTACTAAATCTAATAATACAGCATTAAACTGTAAAATAGATTCTTTTTCCGGTCTAACTCTTTCCGGTACGCCGGTAATAAACTTCCTAATCCCCTGTTCAACACTACCGCCGATTATCCCGTATTTTGCTCCGGTCATCCCAACGTCGGAAATATAAAGCGTTCCCTTAGGTAAGACAATATTATCAGCCGTCGGTACATGCGTATGTGTTCCGATAATCGCATCAACGCGACCATCTAGATAATAAGCAAGCGCATATTTTTCACTCGTCGCTTCCGCATGAAAATCAATGATGATATAATCGGCCGTAATTTTTTCTAACAATTCATCTGCCTTTACAAACGGATTATCAGTCGGATCATGCATAAAAATCCGTCCGATTAAATTAATAACCGCAATCTTCTTGTCATTGTACTTTATCTCGACATACTCTTTTCCCGCTGTTTTCTTACCATAATTAGCTGGTCTTACAACATAAGGTAAATCAAGCACTTCTCTATAATCAGGCCTAGAGAAAGCGTGATTACCCAAAGTAAAAACATTGACTCCTAAAGTCATATATTCTTTATAAGTCTTCTCTGATAAGCCATTAGTCTTTTCAATATTCTCACCATTGACAATGATAAAATTTGGTTTGTATTGGTTTTTAACCTCTAAAAAATATTTATCAAACGCCTTTTGGCCTAATTCATTATATATATCCCCAATAAAAAGTATTTTCACTCACATTTCTCCTTTTAAAAGATAAGCCTTCCTTTTTCAGAAAGGAAGGCTAATTTAAAGTCTATTTTGCAATATCTTGAGCTCTAGTTTCACGGATAACCGTTACTTTAATCGTTCCTGGATAGCTTAGCTTCTCTTCAATTTGAGTTCTAATTTCTCTAGCAACTACAAAAGCTCTCTCATCGTCGACCTCTGTTGGTTTAACGATAACGCGAACTTCACGACCTGCTTGAATAGCAAAAGCCGATTCAACACCCTTGACTTGAGAAGAAATTTCTTCTAATTGCGTCAAACGGTTAATGTAGTTTTCCAATGACTCCGATCTAGCTCCCGGTCTTGCGGCTGATAAAGCATCCGCTGCAGCGACGATAACGCCGATAACAGTTGTGGATTCAATGTCGCCATGATGGGATGATATAGCATCTAATACCGCTTCTGGTTCATGATATTTCTTAGCTAATTGTAAACCGATATCAACATGTGATCCTTCAATTTCATGATCCACTGCTTTACCGATATCGTGCAACAATCCTGCTCTTTTTGTTAATACTTCATTTTCGCCTAATTCTACAGCCATCTTACCTGCTAAAAATGCAGTTTCAATTGAATGTTTAAGGGCATTTTGTCCATAAGAAGATCTAAAATGCATTCTTCCTATCAGTTTAGTTAAATCGGGATGGACTCTACCGATTCCCGTTTCAAATACTGCTTCATCACCTTTGTCTCTAATGAATTGATCAACTTCAACTCTGGTTTTATTAACGATTTCTTCGATTCTCGCTGGATGGATTCTACCATCAGCAATTAAAGCTTCTAGTGACTTTTTAGCGATTTCACGTCTTATTGGATCAAATCCTGACAACACTACCGCCTCTGGCGTATCGTCAATGATTAAGTCAACTCCGGTCATAGCTTCAAGGGTTCTAATGTTTCTGCCTTCACGACCGATAATTCTACCCTTCATTTCATCATTCGGCAAGGTCACAACACTAACTGTTGTTTCTGCCGTAACATCCTGTGCTAATTTTTGAATAGCGCCAGTAATGATTTCTCGTGCCCTCTTTTGCGCTTCACTCTTTGCTCGTTCTTCTTCATCGCGAATAAAACGATCAATTTCTCCAATCATGTCTTCTTTTACACGAGCCATGATAATTTCGCGTGCCTGGTCTACATTATAGTTGGCAATTTCAAATAACTTTTCATTTTGTTTTTTGATTAAATTTTCCAATTCAAGGTTCTTTTCATCAACAGCGGTTTTTCTTTGATCTAAAGTTTCTTCTTTACGATCAAGATTGAGTTCACGTTTATCTAAATTAGAAGAACGTCTTTCTAACAGTTCTTCCCTTTGATGAAGTTTGTTCTCAAGAACAGCGACATTAGCCTTCTTTTCTTTTAAAACTTTATCGTTTTCTAAATTTAAATTATGAATCTCTTGTTTTGCTTCTAACAG
>JAVVFA010000023.1:0-13079 GCA_032251215.1 Candidatus Izemoplasmatales bacterium | reverse complement strand
AATTAAAGTTCCGCTTAAATTCAATCGGGTTTTTGTTGGGTATTTCGATAATTCTTTTAAAATATTTTCCATTTTTAAATCTTTTAGGAGTTTATATATTACCGTACTTTCTCCACCGGGTAAAATGATGCCGTCCATCGCTTGATTAAGTTCTTTTAAATTTCTGATTGTGAAAGTTTCAACGCCTAATTTTTCCAACATCTTTTGATGTTCGATAAATGCGCCTTGTAATGCTAAAACTCCGATGCGCATTTTTTATTTTCCTCTTTCAGCCATCAATAAATCGATTTCTTGTTCGTTAATGCCAACCATTGCTTCACCAAGGTTTTCGCTGACTTCAGCAAGAATTTTGGAATCATTGAAATTAGTTACTGCTTTGACGATAGCAGCAGCCCTTTTAGCTGGGTCGCCTGATTTAAAGATTCCTGATCCAACAAAGACGCCTTCAGCTCCTAGTTGCATCATAAGAGCCGCATCGGCAGGAGTAGCTACACCACCAGCTGCGAAGTTAACTACTGGTAATTTACCAAATTCATGAACATATTTTACTAAGTCATAAGGCACTTGAAGTTCTTTAGCCTTGTTAAAGAGTTCGTCTTCTCTTAAGGATTGAACATTTCTGATTTCTCCTTGGATTAAGCGCATATGAGTTACTGCTTGAATAACGTCACCTGTACCTGGTTCGCCTTTAGTTCTAATCATGGCAGCACCTTCAGAAATTCTTCTTAAAGCTTCACCTAAGTTTTTAGCGCCACAGACAAAGGGCACGTCAAATTTAGTCTTATCGATGTGATATATATTATCAGCTGGTGATAATACTTCAGATTCATCAATATAGTCGATTTCTAAAGCTTCTAAGATTTGTGCTTCGACAAAATGACCGATTCTAACCTTTGCCATAACTGGAATTGTCACAGCCGCTTGAATTTCTTTGATAAGTTTTGGATCACTCATTCTAGAAACACCACCAGCAACTCTGATATCAGCTGGAATTCTTTCTAAAGCCATAACTGCACAAGCACCCGCATCTTGAGCAATTTTTGCTTGTTCGGCATTGGTGACATCCATGATGACACCACCTTTAAGCATTTGCGCTAATTCTTTGTTTAATTGATAACGTTCGTTCATTTTATTTTTCTCACCTTCTCTTGACAAATTGCCATTCTTCAACTATATTATAAGTGTAAACTGGTGTCTTTTAAATACTCAGTTTTAATAAAAATAAAGGGGTCAGTTAATGTTAACATTTTTTCTTGATCGACAATTAGATATATCACTTTATGAACAACTTTATCAAAAGATTAAGCTGGCGATTGAAAATGGTGATTTAGTTCAAAATGAAAAACTGCCTTCAAAGCGAAAATTGGCTAGTCATTTGAAGATTTCACAGACTACTGTGGAATCTGCATATAGTCAGTTGTTGGTCGAAGGTTATCTTAAATCTAAACCAAAGGTTGGTTATTTTGTCGCGGCTAATTTAGATTTACTGTATAAGATGAATTCACCTAAACAAACAAAGTTAGCTGTTAAAAGAAAAGAAGATTATTTAATTGATTTTAAAACGAATCAAGTTGATGCTGTTAATTTTCCTTATGACAGATTTGCGAGAATAGAAAGAGAAGTAGTTTTGGATAAGTTAAAGAACAATTTAAACAGGGGCGATAGTTTCGGAGTATATGAATTTAGAGAAAGAATTGCGGAGATTTTATATGCTTACAGGGGAATAAACGCTAAGGCTGAACAAATTGTGGTGGGAAGCGGATCAGAGCATTTAATTTTATTATTGGTGTTGTTATTAGGAAGAGATAAGATTTATGCCGTTGAAGAACCTTCATATTTAAAAAACTATCAATTATACCAAATATATGGTGTGAATGTTAAAGCGATAGGGTTGGATGATGAAGGTATTTTAATCGAAGATTTAAAAAAAGAAAAAGCTAATATCGTTCATACAACACCTTCACATCAATTTCCTAAAGGAATAGTCACTACTATTACTAGGAGGCTTGAGTTATTACACTGGGCTAATGAAAGTGATACAAGATATATTATTGAAGATGATTATGATAGTGAGTTTCGTTTTTCAGGAAATCCAATTCCCGCAATGAAAGGAATGGATAAAGCAGATAAAGTAATTTACATGAATTCTTTTTCTAAAACTTTAGCGCCATCATTTAGAATTAGTTTTATGGTTCTTCCGGAAAAATTAGTTAACAAATATCAAAAAGAGTTAGCTTTTTTTAGTTCTAGTGTACCGACAGTTAATCAATTAATCTTGGAAAGATTCATCAAGAGCAATGAATATGAAAGACATTTAAATCGTATGAAAAACAATTATAAAACTAAACGTGATTATTTAATTAGCCTTCTTGAAAAAAGTGATTTTAAAGATAAAATTAAAATTTATGGCGAAGAAGCGGGTTTGCATTTCTTAGTTAATATCCAAACAGAAAAGTCCGAAGATTATTTAGTGGAAAAGGCTAAAGATGAGGGCATTAGAGTTTATGGGCTTTCTGAATATACTATTAATAGATGTAATCTTTCTTTTGAAAAAACGATTGTTTTTGGTTATTCGAATTTAAGTTTGGAAATGCTTAATCAAGGTGTTCTTTTATTAGAGAAAGCTTGGAAAAATATTTAATTTTTTTCTATTAAATGAAAGCGCTTTATGATAAAATATAATTTGAAGGAAAGTGGTGAAGATATGAGAATAGATGAGCATCCAATACTTATATTTGCAAAAGATAAGAAAATCCGCTTTACTTTTAATGGTAAAGAAATGTTTGGTTATTTAGGTGATACAATCGCCGCGGCTTTAGTGGATAATGGAATTATGGAATTTTCCAAGAGTGTTATTCATGAACGGCCACGGGGATTTTATTGTGCTATCGGTAACTGTGGTTCTTGTAATATGACTGTTAATGGTGTTGAAAATGTTAAAACATGTTTGACGCTTTTAGAAGAAAATATGATGGTTGAAAACGATTTGTTCGAGGTGATTATCAATGATTGAAAAAGATTTGGTTGTCATCGGTGGCGGTCCAGCTGGGTTAAGTGCTTGTAAGGTTGCTCTAGATGCTGGGATGAAAGTAGCTGTGTTTGAAAGAAGTTTTCTTTTAGGCGGACAATTGGTTAAACAAACTCATAAATTTTTTGGTTCAGAATCGCAGTATGCTAGAACTAGAGGAATAGATATTGCAAAGATTTTAATTGATGAATTAGATAACACTGATTTAGAAGTGTTTTTAAATGCGACTGTTGTCGGTTTATATAAAGATAATGTGATAACTGTGTATCAAGATAGTAAATATTTTAAAGTTAAGGCTAAGTCGATTATTATCGCCACTGGAGCTAGTGAAAAGTTCTTAGCTTTTGAAAATAATGATCTTCCAGGGATCTATGGTGCTGGTGCTGTTCAAACTTTGATGAATATTCATGGTGTTTTACCTGGAAAAGAAGTTGTGATGGTTGGAAGTGGCAATATCGGTTTGATTGTCAGTTATCAATTGATTCAAGCTGGCGCTAAAGTTAAAACTTTGATTGAAGCAGCTGGTAAGATTGGTGGGTATCAAGTACATGCTTCGAAGTTAAAAAGATTAGGCGTTGATATTATCACTAACACCACAGTTAAAAAAGCTGTTGGTGACGGTAAATTAGAAAAGATTATTACAGTTAAACTTGATGATTCCTGGAATGAAATTCCTGGGTCTGAAGAAGATATTACCTGTGACGCTTTATGTATTTCAGTGGGATTAAGTCCAATGCATATGTTACTTTCTATGGTTGAAGCAAATATGGCTTATGTTGGTGAATTAGGTGGTTTAGTACCGATAAAGTCTTGTGATTACGAGACTTCACTTGCGCATGTTTATGCTTGTGGTGACGTTACGGGAATTGAAGAAGCTTCAAGTGCAATGGTTGAAGGTAAGATTGCTGGATTGATGGCCGCTAAACATGCAGGATTCATTCATCCTGATTATGAAAAGTTAGAAAATGAACTTAATAATCAATTGTGTATTTTAAGACAAGGACCGTGTGGCGAGAAGATAAGATGTGGTCTTAAAAAAGTGGGTGAAGTTTATGATTGAGAAAACTGGTGTTGCGACAATTGAAATGATTAAGTCTAAATTTCCTAAAAAAGAAGTTTTGACAAGACCAAAAGCGATAATTGAATGTTATACGGAAATACCTTGTAATCCTTGTTCAACAAGTTGTCCTTTTGACGCTATATATATTGGTAACGATATCAATCAAATCCCAAGAATTGATTTTGATAAGTGTACAGGCTGTTCATCATGTATTACTGCTTGTCCAGGACTTGCAATTATGGTCGCGATGATTAAAGATGGTAAGGCATACTTTAAGATTCCATATGAGCTTTTACCACTTCCTGTAAGAGGAGAAAAATGGACTGCTTTGAATAGATATGGCGAAGTGCTTGATAAACCTTGTTTTATTGAAAATGTGATGGTTACGAAGAAGAATGATAGAACGGCGATAGTGACTGTATCAATTGAACAGCCATATCTTTACGATTTTGTGACTGTAGGTAAAAAACTATGAGTAAAAAAGATATAATAATCTGTCGCTGTGAAGATATTTCTTTGGCGGAAGTAGAAGAGTGTTTGGCTGCTGGATATACCACGGTTGAAGATATTAAAAGAATATTAAGAGTAGGAATGGGGCCTTGTCAAGGACAGACTTGTTCGCACTTGATTCAAGCAGAAATTGCTAAATATTTACATGTCAGTAGAGAAAGCGTTAAGTTTCAGAAGACAAGACCTTTGATTACTGGTGTTGTCTTAGAAGATATCGCTGCATCCGCACTTGAAGGTGAAGAAGATGACTAAGGCGAGTATTGTTATTATCGGTGCTGGGATAAGTGGAATAAGCACAGCTTATAATTTAGCGAAAGCCGGGATGAAGGATATTCATGTTGTCGATAAAGGTTATTTTACTAACGGATCTACCGGAAGATGTGGAGCAGGCGTTAGACAACAATGGGCAACGAAATTAAATTGTATTTTGGCAAAGAAATCAATTGAATTTTTTGGTAGAGCAAACGAAGAACTTAAGTATCATAAAGATATTGAATTTAAACAAGAAGGGTATTTAATTCTAGCAACTACTAAAGAAGAAGATGAACAATTCACTAAAAATGTAATATTACAAAATTCAATTGGAATTTCTACTAAGAAACTAACAGTTGAAGAAGCATTTAAGATTGTCCCGCATTTAAATAAAGATAGTTTTGTCAGTGCGACATTTTGTAAGACTGACGGGCATGTTAATCCGTTCTTAATGAGTGAAGCTTATTACTTGGCAGCTAAAAGATTAGGTGTTGAATTTCACTTCTTTGAAGAGGTTAAAGAAATAGTCGTTGAAGATAATAAAATCAAGAAAGTAATTACAGATAAAAAAGAATATATTACAGACAAAGTGGTTAACGCCGCTGGTGGATATGCTAAAGAAGTCGGTGAGATGGCGGGAGTGGAAATCCCTGTGTTTTCTGAAAATCATGAAATATTAGTTACGGAAAGAGCAAAAGTGATGCAAGGTCCGATGGTAATGAGTTTTTCAAAAAACATCTATTGCCAACAAGTTCCACATGGTTCTTTTTTAATAGGTAGATCAAACCCTGATGCTTTTCCTTCACATGATATTAGTTCATCTTGGCAGTTCTTGGATGAGATGGCCATGACAGTTAAAGATATCTTACCAGAAGTTGCGAAGCTAAGAGTTATCAGAACTTGGGGAGGGTCTTATAATGTCAGTCCTGATCGTCAACCGATTATTTCTGATACTAAAGATTTAAATGGTTTTTATATGGCTTGTGGTTTTAGTGGACATGGTTTTATGTTCGCTCCGATTACCGGTGAGTTATTAACAAAGATTATCTTGAAGCAAGAACTTGATGAATATGCACATGATTTACATATTGATCGATTTAAAGAAAATACAATCACTGATTTTGAACATTCAGTGGTATAGCGTTAAGAAAGGAGAGTTTTATTATGGCAATTTATGATTACAGAACCGAAGAACTAACAAATTTCTCAGATTTAAAAGTGCAAAAAACTTATGAGGAGGCTTTGTTAAAGGTCAGAGGTTATTTAGGAAAGAAATATCCTTTGATTATCAATGGCGAAAGAATCTTTACTGAAAAGTTAGTTAAATCTTTGAATCCATCAAATCACAAAGAAGTGATTGGTGAGATTTCACAAGCAGGGCTAAAAGAAGCTGAACTAGCAATGGAGTCAGCTTTAAAGGCTTTTGAGTATTGGAAGAAGGTCGATCCGAAAATAAGAGCTGATGTATTATTTAAAGCAGCTAATATCATGAAGAGAAGACGTCATGAATTATCAGCTTTAATGACATTAGAAGCAGGTAAACCATGGGTTGAAGCTGATGCTGATACAGCTGAAGCGATTGACTTCTTAGAATATTACGGCAGACAAATGCTTAAATTAGACAGAATTGATGGTGTGGTATTAAGTAGAAGAGATATGGAAAGAAATGAGTATCGTTATATTCCTTTAGGCGCAGGAGCGGTTATTACTCCTTGGAACTTTCCGTTAGCAATTCTTACCGGTATGACGTCAGCGGCTGTAGTTAGTGGTAATACTGTACTTTTAAAACCAGCATCTACTACCCAAGTTATCGCTTTTAAATTATTAGAAATTCTTGAAGAAGCAGGTCTGCCTAATGGTGTCGTTAACTTTATGCCTGGTAGAGGTAGTGAGATTGGCGATTATATTGTTAAACATCCAAAGACCAGATTTATTTCTTTTACAGGATCAAAACAAGTTGGTCAAGAGATTTATGAAACAGCAGCTAAGGTGCAAAAAGGTCAAATCTGGCTTAAAAGGGTAATCGCTGAAATGGGCGGTAAAGACGCAATTTTAGTTGATGATAATACTGATTTGGATATGGCAGCGGATGCAATTGTTAAGAGTGCTTTTGGTTTCTCTGGTCAAAAGTGTTCAGCTTGTTCAAGAGCGGTAATTCATGAGAATGTTTATGATGAAGTTGTTAGGTTAATTAAAGAAAAGACTGAAAAAATTAAAGTTGGTAATCCTGAATACTACCAAAATAATATGGGTCCTGTTAATGATGCCTTAGCATTTAAGAAGATTAATGAATATATCGAAATCGGTAAAAAAGAAGGTAAACTTTTAACGGGTGGAACTTCAAGCGATGAAGTCGGATATTTTATTAATCCAACTGTCTTCATTGATTTAGAACCAAATGCAAGACTTATGCAAGAAGAAGTCTTCGGACCGGTTTTAGCTGTTAGTAAAGTTAAGAATTTTGAAGAAGGGCTTGATGTTGTTAATAATACCGAATATGGCTTAACAGGTGCAGTAATTTCTAATAACCGCGTACATTTAGAAATGGCAAGAGAAGATTTCCATGTTGGTAATTTGTATTTCAACCGTAAATGTACTGGTGCGATTGTCGGTTATCAACCATTTGGCGGTTTCAATATGAGTGGTACTGATTCTAAAGCTGGAGGACCGGATTACTTGGTATTGCATATGCAAGGGAAGACTATTTCTGAGGCTTTATAATAAAATTTAAGATATCAGAAAAATTACAGAAAAAAAGGTGCTTATAAAAAGCATCTTTTTTTTGAGCATATAATTTGTTTCGAATTCGAAATAATGTTATAATATAGCTATAAATAAAAAAGGAGGAATAAAAAAATGTTAACAACTTTTAAAGCAACTGCCAGAAAATTAAAAGATGGCATGCAAGTTGATACTGAAGCAAACGGTTTTAAAATCTTATTTGATGAGCCAGAAAAGATGGGTGGTACTAATCAAGGTATTAATCCGATGAGTGCAATGTTAAGTGTTTTAGGTGGATGTCAAGCGATTGTCGCAACGATGTTTGCTAAAAAATTTAATATAGAGTTTAGTGATTTTTATCTTGAAATTGAAGGCGATATGGATATGGCTGGTATTATGCAAAAGGCTGATGTCAGATCTGGTTTCCAAGAAATTAGATTTAATATGCACTTTAAATCAGATAATACCAAAGAAGAATTAGAAAAATTTTCTAAGTTTATTGAAAAGAATTGTCCAATTAGTGACTCATTAGCTAATGGCGTTAAATTAGTAAATCAAGGTGTCGTAATCGACTAAGAAAGGTAAAACTGTAAAAATGGAATTTTTAGAGAGCTTAAAGAAAAGAAGATCAATATATAATATTAATAAAGAAGTGAAAGTTACAGAAGATGAAATACTGAATATAATTGAAACAGCAGTTTTATATACGCCGTCAGCTTATAACTCAGAGAGTCAAAGAGCAGTAGTGTTATTAAATGAAAAACATGATTTATTATGGGAGATTGTTAAAGAAGAAATTAAGAAGGTTGTAAAGCCAGAAGATTTTAAGGTATCAGAAACTAAGATTAATGGTTTTAAAAATGGTTTTGGTACGGTTTTATTCTTTGATGATTTAGCAACTACTAATGACTTGATGACAAAGTTTGCTTTATATAAGGATAATTTCTATCGTTGGTCAATTGAACAGAATGGCATGTTACAAGGTAATGTTTGGGTTGGTTTAGAAACTATTGGTTTAGGAGCTAGTTTGCAACATTATAATGAATTGATTGAAAAACGTGTTAAAGAAGAGTTTAAAATTGATGAAAATTGGCAGTTGATCGGGCAAATGCCATTTGGTAATTTAATGGAAGTACCTGCAGAAAAATCCAAAAAGGCATTGAGTGAAAGGTTGAAGGTAATTAAATAAAGCGTTTTCATAAAATTACTTTCAAAACTTACTTGCATTTTTAATACTTAATTGTATATAATTATTACAAGTTAATATTTGGTCGTATATATTCGATAATATGGTTCGAACGTTTCTACCTTGTCACCTTAAATGACGAGACTACGGCTATTCATTCAAGATAATAGAACTACTATGATGTTTTGTTATGTTTGTCTGCCTAGCCTTAGAGAAAATCTAAGGCTTTTATTATGGCTAAATATTGATAAAATTTAATAGGGAGGTTTCAAGTGAACAAGATTCAAGAGGCTTTAAACAAGTATTTTAAGATTAGTGAACGTGGTTCAACAATTTACAAGGAACTTATTGGTGGTTTAACAATCTTCTTAGCGATGGTTTATGTTTTACCGGTTAATGCGGATATGTTAAGTCAAACAGGTATGAGCTT
Organism: Candidatus Izemoplasmatales bacterium; assembly: GCA_032251215.1. Classification (GTDB taxonomy): domain Bacteria; phylum Bacillota_I; class Bacilli_A; order Izemoplasmatales; family Hujiaoplasmataceae; genus UBA2289. The sequence goes on along the minus strand of JAVVFA010000023.1, from coordinate 3,892 downwards.
TGCGGCTGTATTTGCGGCAACAGCAATAGCGGCAGCGCTTGCCAGTCTTATCATGGGACTTTATGCTAATTATCCTGTAGGTTTGGCATCAGGGATGGGTGTCAATGCATTCTTTACTTACACTGTTGTGTTTGGTTTAGGATTTGCCTGGGAAGAAGCTCTAGCAGCTGTATTGATTAGTGGGGTATTATTCTTGATTATTTCTATTACTGGTTTAAGAAAATTAGTAATCAATGCGATTCCTAAGAATTTAAAGTTGGCAGTTGGTGCTGGTATTGGTTTCTTTATCGCTTTTATTGGGTTTAAGAACGCGGGGGTTATTTCTAGTAGTCCTGCAACTTTCGTAACTTTAGGTAATTTAGCACATCCAACAGTTCTTTTATCAATCTTTGGATTGTTGGTAGTATTTTGTCTTTATGCACTTAAAAAGAAAGTTAGTCGTTTTGCGATTATCATTTCTATTGGTATTACGGGTTTAGTAGGGGTTTTATTAGGGTTAATCTTCCCTTCATTATCAGCAGTTATGCCTGTTATTGGGGGAACTAATTTAGGTGGTATTGGTGATATTGGCTTAACATTCGGTAAAGCTTTTGGTGCTTTAGGATCACTTTTATCTAATCCAATGGCTTATGCAGTAATCTTTACTTTCTTGTTTGTTGATTTCTTTGATACTGCAGGAACTTTAGTGGCTGTTGGTCATGATGCAGGATTATTAAATGAAGATGGGGAATTAATTGATGGCGATAAGGCTTTATTAGCTGATGCGGCAGGTACAATTGTTGGATCTATTGTTGGGACATCAACAGTAACAAGTTATATTGAATCTACAACTGGAATTGAATCAGGTGCAAGAACAGGACTCTCAGCTACTGTTGTTGGATTATTGTTTATCGTTAGTTTATTGTTCTATCCATTATTTTCTTTTGTAGGGTCTATTCAAGTTAGTCCTGGGGTATTCTTATCACCAGTTACAGCAATGGCATTGGTATTTGTAGGAGCTTTGATGGTTAGTTCATTAAAAGATATTGATTGGAAAGATAATATTGCAGTTGCTTCAACTTTTATAACTGTAATTATGATGATTTTATCTTATAGTATTGCAGAAGGTATTGCTTTTGGATTTATCTTCTATACAATTATGATGGCAGTAACAAATAGACGAAAAGAAGTATCGCCGGTTATGTATGTATTAGCGGCTTTATTCATTATCAATTTCGTTATCAAGTATTTAGTTTTAGTTTAAGAAACAATTAAAAGATGGAGAATTTATTCCATCTTTTTTTTAAAATAAAAAGGAGAGAAAAAAATGTCAGAAAGAATGATTATCGGTGTCAAAGAAAAACCGACAAAAGGCAAGTGGTTAGCTTTAAGTTTCCAACATGTGTTTGCGATGTTTGGAGCAACAATTCTAGTACCAATGGCAACGGGGTTGCCAATTAGTGTAGCTTTATTTAGTTCTGGTGTAGGTACATTGATTTATATCTTATGTACTAAAGCTAAGGTTCCGGTTTATTTGGGTAGTTCGTTTGCTTATATCGGGGTTGTGGCAGCGGTTAGTGGCTACGCAGCTACTGGAGTAGGTAATTATGCAAGTGCGATGACGGGTTTATTAGCAGTTGGTTTGATTTATGTAGCAATTTCGGTAATAATTAAGTTTGTTGGTACCGGTTGGTTACATAAAGCGTTACCTCCTGTTGTTATCGGACCAATGATTATGATCATCGGTTTAGGACTCAGTGGCGTTGCAGTTGGCAGCAGTGGTTTACAAGGCGGTACTTGGCAACAAATCGTAACTGCAGTATTTGCCTTTCTAATTGTAATCGTCGTAGCGATAAAAGCAAAAGGTTTCTTAAGAATCATTCCTTTCCTTTGCGGTATTGTCGGTGGTTATATTTTAGCAGTGATATTAGGAATTGTTGATTTTACCAATGTAGTAGCGGTAATTCAAAATCCTGGTTCTTGGTTTAAGATTCCTGAATTCATGTTTTTAGGTTGGAAAGATGGCTCAGCTAATGTATTGGGTACAGAAATAACTTTCTTGAAAATAAATTTTGTGGCTGTTTTAACAATTGCACCATTGGCGTTTGTAACAGCTGCTGAACATATCGGTGACCATGCGGTTTTATCAAAAATTTGCGGTGAAGATTTCTTAACTGATCCAGGTTTAGATAAAACTTTAATGGGTGATGGGTTAGCGACAGCTTTTGCAGCAATGATCGGTGGACCAGCAAATACCACTTATGGAGAAAACACATCAGTAGTCGGGATGACTAGAGTAGCTTCAGTTTATGTTACTGGTGGAGCGGCTGTGATTGCGATATTGTTAAGTTTCATCAATTTATTTACAACGCTTGTAGCGTCAATTCCAGGACCGGTAATGGGCGGGATGAGTATTATCCTTTATGGATTTATCGCCGCTAACGGTTTAAAAGTTTTGATTGACAATCATGTTAACTTAAGTTCAATGAGAAATATTATTATCGTTGCTTCAATGTTAGTTTTAGGACTTGGAAATGCAATTCTACAATTCAATCAATTTGCTGTTTATGGTATGTCTTTAGCAGCGATAGTCGGAATTATCTTGAATTTCGTGTTGCCGGAAGAAAAACAAAAGAAAAAACTTTAATATAACTTCAAAATAAGTGATACTTTTTGTATAATAACATCAAGCATCACTTATTTTTTATTTTGAATGATAGTTTATGAGGTGAAACATATGTGTGGTCGTTATTCAATATCTGTTTCTAGACCGGAGTTAGCTGAATACTTGAATAAGAATTATTCTATTGAAGTACTGCCTAAGACTATAACTTTGCCAAGATATAACATCGCGCCATCAGAAGATGCGGTATCTTTGATAAATGATGGACATATTTACCGAGTAGGCTTATTAAAATGGGGATATGTTCCTGAATATGCTCATGATGATAAAAAAGCAATTATCAATGCCAGAAGTGAAACAGTTGACAAATTGTTTTCATTCAAAAAGAGTTTTCAAGAAAGAAGATGTGTCTTGATTGCGGACGGGTTCTTTGAATGGGAAAGATCAACTTCAACGAAAACGCCTTATCGCTTTGCGCTAAAGAATAAAAAACTTTTTGGTTTTGCTGGATTATGGAGTGTCTTCACTGATGAAAATGGAAAGAAAACTTCTACCACAACAATCATTACGACAAAAGCCAATAGTTTAATTGCAGGAATTCATGATCGAATGCCAGTGATTCTAGACGAAGAATTAGCTAAAATCTGGCTTGACCCTCATATTAAAGATCCAGTAGCATTGAAAAATGTGTTATTACCTTATGAGCCTGAGAAAATGGAATTATATCAAGTTAGTTCAAAAGTTAATAGCGCTATATATAAGGATAAAGATGTAATTGAACCAATTAAAAAGGGGCTGTAAATAAATAGCCTTAGTAATAAAAGCTAACAAAAATGCAAAACCGGACCCAAAAGGGACCGGTTTTTCGGTATAATATAAGTATGACAAATACAATAATATACCAAGAAAATTATACAACAAAACAATTGGTATTACCACTAGATTTAGGAATAAAAATTTCTAATGACTCTGAGGTATATACCTATCTTGAACTCATGAAAGGAATAGAGTTAGAAAAATACTTCGGCAGGAAAAGCGATATAGGAAGAATACCGAAAAACAGAGTCAAGATAATGAATGCCATACTATTTGGCTATATGATTGGTTATAGAAGTACAAGAAGGCTTGAAGAAGCATGTAAAAACGATATTAGATTCATGTATTTGATAGAGGGAATGAATTCTCCATCACATACATTAATCAATAATGTGATGAATGAAATCAAAGATAAACTTGATTCGTTATTACTTGAGATTAATCAAGAAATAATGAAACGATAAGATATCGAGA
>JAVVFA010000022.1:0-13439 GCA_032251215.1 Candidatus Izemoplasmatales bacterium | reverse complement strand
GGACAATACCTCTTTATTAAATTCACTCAACAGATATGATATAAGAATAAATATCTTGACCGCCATTGATAATATCAACTTCTAAACCAAATTCATCGTTGATAAAATCTAGTAAATCATCTACTTCAGATTTTTGAACATCTTTACCATACATAATTGTTACAATCTCAGAAGTTTCATCAGCCATTTTCTTCATAAGTTCTTTAACAATAGTTTCTCTATCTGGGTTTGTATTAACAATTTGACCATCAAAGATTCCCATAAAATCATCTTTTGTAATATCTATTCCGTTATTTTTTGAATCTCTTATCGCAAAGGTTACTTCACCTGTTTTAACTTTTTTTAGATATTCACTCATTTCTTCGATATTGCTGTCGATTTCTTGAGTAGCATCGAACATGGTTAGAGCTGAATACCCTTGAGCAACTGTTTTTGCTTTAAGGACATGTACGTCTTTGTCTTCTATCATGTCACAAGCAGTTTCTGCAGATAACATAACGTTTTTATTGTTTGGTATGATAATTATATGATCTGCATTAATTTGTTCTACAGCATTAACAAAATCTTCAACAGAAGGGTTCATGGTTTGTCCGCCATCAATAATGTAATCACAACCCATTTCAATGAACGTTTCTTTTAAGCCCTTACCATTAACAACTGCTACAATTGCATATTTTTTCTTAACTTTAGGAGCTATTGACAAACTATGATCATGACCACAATCACAATCATCTTGTAAATCAGCTTCTTGATGAATTAAAACTTCAGTATGTTGTAAGTTCATATTTTCAATTTTCAAATTGACAAAGAAACCAAAATGTTGAGCTAAATTCAAAGCATCACCAGGCGTTTGAGTATGAATGTGAACCTTTAGAATGTTTTCATCTTGAACAACAACTAATGAGTTTCCTAGTGGTGATATCATATCAATGAAATCTTTTTGTGAAAATTCACTCATTTTTTCAATTTGCATAATAAATTCTGTGCAATAACCGAAATCTTCACCCTCTTCATGTTTATAATTAGTTAAATCAACTTTAAAATCACCAGATGGTTCTTGTTTATCTTCATATATTTTATCTAATAAGCCATCTCTCATGCCTTCCATAATTTCAATGAAACCAGCACCACCAGAGTCAATAACTCCAACTTCTTTTAAAACCGGCAATAAATCCGGTGTTCTTTTGAGTGATTCATGTAATTCTTTTATGTATAACTCAAATAATTCTTCGAAGTCTTCGACATCTTCAAAAACGGAAATCGCTTCATCAGCACCTTCTCTAGAAACTGTAAGCATCGTGCCTTCAACTGGATGAATTACAGCTGAGTAAGCTTGTTCAACACCGCTTCTTAGAGCGTATGCAAAATCTTCAACATTAATTTCATCTTTTTCAACCAAACTTTTCGCAACTCCGCTAAATAACTGAGATAAAATAACTCCACTATTACCTCTAGCCCCCATTAACATCCCTCTTGATAAAGCTTTTGCAACTTTGCCAATTGAAGTTTCGTCAGATTGTCTAATGGCATTAGCGCCAGCAGACATAGTCGCAGACATATTAGACCCAGTATCTCCATCAGGAACAGGAAATACATTTAAGTCGTTAATTCTATTCATATTGTTTTTCAATTTCACACTACCATTAATTATTAAATCTCTAAATAACTTACCATCAATTTTATTCGTAGACATATTAAAAACTCCTTTTATTTTGTTTGGTTATTACTTGTTAGACGATTTTTTCAATTTCAAAAAAAGCAATAGCATTATAACATAAGCATTTAAAAAAATCAATTATTTTGAATACACATGACACAAACATAAATTTAATAATATTTTTCTTGCAATTTTATATATATATGATAAAATAGTACTGCTGAAATCTTTAGAAGAAACGGAGTGATATCATGCCTAGAGTATGCAGTGTAACAGGTAAAAAATTTATGACTGGTAACAACCGTTCACATTCTTTGCACGCTACAAAAAAACAATGGAAAGCAAATTTACAAAAAGTTAGAATTATTGATGAAGATGGTCAAGTAAAACGTGTATACGTTTCTGCAAGAGCGTTAAAGTCTGGCAAAGTACAAAGAGCTTAAATTTTTAACCAAATACAATAAAGGAAAAGCAGATTAAATCTGCTTTTTTCTTTTTTATTTGAATGTTACTTCAACACTGCTTGACAAAGAACTATATTCCAAAGAGTTATGATCTAGTGAGTAGTAGTAAATATTGATTGTGTCGCCGGCTTCATAATTATTATAGACATACTGATAATAATCAGTTTGACTGTTGATATAAAAGTTATCAATACGATATATCACGTCACCACTTTTTATTTCAGATATTGATAAAGTGCTGTTATTTTGAATGTCAATAATAATAAAACCTGAATCTATACCATTCGGCAATGTTAACGTCACTTTATCCGTCCGTAATACACCGTTCAAAGTTAAATTAGATAATGATACTTTGCCATTGTTATAAAAAGTTGCTACATCGTAATATGTTGCTCCTAGGCGAGGCATAATTGTGTTTGCTGTTAATGTACCCGCTTCAATTCTAGTAATTATCCTTTTTACTAAATCTATTGGAAGAGCAAATCCCATACCTTCTATATTTGTATCAGCATATTTAGAAACATTAATACCGACAACTTCTCCTGAAAGATTATAAATCGGACCGCCACTGTTACCGGGATTAATCGCAGAATCATGTTGAATATAATCGATATACCGATTAGTATCAACCTTTCTATTTATTCCTGATACAATTCCTAGAGTTACAGAACCGAAAAAACTAAATCCTTGTGGATTTCCAGCTGCAATTAAAACAGTGCCTTTTGTCAATTCAGCAGAACTACCTAAAGTAGATACTTGAATATTTGTTTTGTCGGGAGCTGAAAAACTTAATATAGCAATATCAACTTCAACATCATAGCCTAATAGAGTGGCAACATATTGTGTGCCATCAGAAAAAGCAACAGAAAAGTTATTGCCTTCGGCTATAACGTGCTCGTTAGTAATTATATAATATTTGTTTGCGACAGAATCATATCTATAAACTACACCAGACCCAACAGCTTGAACCTCAGTTCCAAGGTAATTTACTATTCCTAAAACAGAATCATCAGCAATATCTACCACATCGTAAATCATCTGTTGAAAATCATCGACATAAAGGCTCAATTCATTTTCTAGAAGTAATTGAGCAGCTTTCGCTTCTACTTCAGCATATATCGAGTCATAAAATTCAGCATCAATATCACTTATTATTTGATTATAAACATCCTGATATACATCAGCATATACATCATCATAAATTTGCGAAATCAAATCTTGATATTCGTAATAATAATATACTTTACCGGAACTTGTTGTAGTTTCGCTACCACTATTTGTTAAATAAGTAGTTGTTTGAATTTCAATGTCTTGGGCATAAACTGTATAGGCACTGATTCCTATCAAAAATAGGAAACTAATAAATAAAATTATCTTTTTCATTGTACAGCCGCCTTTAATTCAATATTTTGAATTGTAATCGTCTCACCATTCCTTATAACAATTACATCAACAATATCCCCAACACGATAGATGGAAAATTCTTCAACGAATTGTGTACTTGAATCAATAATCACATCACCTATTTGTATTAAAATGTCACCAGGTTGTAAATATCCATCCATTGATGAGTTTTCACCAACCTCTAATATATAAAATCCTGAAGTAACTCCATTTGGTAAAGTAATTTCATTTTGCAGGAAGAATGATTCATTGTTCTTAATATCAACGAATCTAATACCTAAAACTGGCTTTTGAATTGAATAACCAAGTTCTTCGATATCTGTGATAATGGCTTGAACTAGATTAGATGGTATTGCAAAGCCCATTCCTTCAATATTAATAGAAGTTAATTTGATAACATTTACACCAATCAATTGACCTTGTAAATTAAATAAGGCACCGCCGCTATTACCTGAATTGATTGCGGCATCATGCTGAATATAACCGACAAACATATCATTTACACCATCGTTGTCAATATCAAAATGTCTTTTGAGTCCGGAAACTATTCCAAATGTCATAGAACCAAAATAATTGAAGCCTGAAGGATGCCCTACAGCAACAATCATTTCGCCTTTTCTTAATGCATCAGAGTCACCAAATTCTACGACATCATAGTCGTTGTCTGAGAAAAAGTATAATACAGCTAAGTCAACTAATTCGTCAACCCCACGAAGGACAGCGCCGATTTCATCACCGTTTTCAAATACAACAGTGTATGAGGTTCCTTCTTCAACAACATGATTATTAGTTAAAACATAATATTTGTCGCCAACTTGTTTGTAAATCACTCCTGAACCAACGGCTTGGATAACACCATTAGCGTTGATATTTCGAATCCCAACCACTGATTTAGCTTGGTTTTGTTCTATCGAAAGAATCATATCAATAACTGAATCTGCGGAAATAGTAATGTTTCCGGCCTCAACTTCTTGCATTAATGAAGAGATAACTGAGTCATATAGTAATTGAAATCTTTCTTCAGAAATATCGTTCAATACTTCCTGTTTAACCTCTTCATACAACGATTCATATATTCTTTGATATAAATCAGAGATTATTAAATCCTCGTTAATTGTATTAGGAGTTGTAGTAGTTACAGGAGGTCTTGTCAAATAAGTCCTCGTTTGAATATCTATAGGGCTAAATATACCTCCACAACCAATAAGCAAATTAACTAATATAGCTACTGTAAAGAAAATTAACAGCTTTTTCATATAATTTATCCTCCTTGTGTAAAAAAACTAGTCTGTAAACTTTATATTGATAAATTTAACGATCATCACTCATAACCACTAGAAGTTTGCCCTTGTTAAATTCAACGACACCGCTGCCTTCGTTGGATACACATAATGAGTCATTAGTGCTTAAGTAATAACTATCTAAATTAAATTTAAATCCTTGTAAAGTGAGACTGAAAACATCTTCTAAGGCAAAAAATGAAACATACTTTTTAAAATTGTTAATTTTGTGTTTGCCTTTTGTAAGCATAAAAATATTGTGATGATCATCTCTTAAAGAAAAATCATATTTATGGATTAAATTTAGATTTGCAAGCAAATGATCTATTCTTCCGCTTATTCCACCATATACTTCTATATCGTCGTAGTCCATATTGTTATATATATAGTCTAAAGCATAAGCTAAATCTGTCATATTTTTATCTTTTTCCAAATTTATTATTTTATTGCATTTACTCTTTATTTTATTTAACACTTCTAAATTTATTGAATCAAAATCACCAACTGCTAAATCAATTTTTTTATCAATATTTAAAAGATATTCTAAACCCGAATCAATCCCTACTAAAAATTCATTTGCTTCTTCAAAATATAATGATTTAAAATTGTAGGTATTAGGCCCGCAAAAAATCTTAATCTTTTTATACATTTTCTAACTCCCCAATTAAATTACCTCGATTAGAATTTTTAAATAAAAATGACCCAACAACAATCACATCACATCCTGCTAACCTTACTCTTTGCGCGTTTTCAAGATTAATTCCCCCATCCACTTCAATATAGTAACTGTAGTTATATTCAAGTCTTTTTTGATGTAAATAATCTATTTTATTTAAAGAATTAGAAATAAATTCCTGTCCACCTTTACCGGGTTCAACACTCATGATTAAGATTAAATCAAGGTGAGGAAGCAGATTATTTAATACTTCTACCTTAGTGTTAGGCTTAATTGATATGCCGGCTAAAACACCTTTGTCTTTAATTGTTTTAATAAGATTTAGTGGATCATTTGTTGCTTCATAATGAAAAGTAATTAAATCCGCCCCAGAATTAACATAGTTAATAAAGTCATTTTCGGGATTTTCAATCATAAGATGAACGTCAAAAAATTGTTTACTATATTGTTTCACTTCTTTGACGAGTTTAAAATCATAGGTTTGGTTTTTGACAAATTTACCATCCATTACATCAAAATGCAACCATTTTGATTGATTGACAGATAAAATTTCTTCTTTAAGTTTATTAAAATTAGAACTTAAAAACGATGGTGAGACTATCATTTATCATCCCTCCTATAAATAGGTTTTTGAGATTTAATCTCTTGAAATATGAAAAGATAGTTTTCATATCTTTCTTTGAGAATTTCTCCTTTTTTATAACCGTTTATAACAGCACATCCAGGTTCATGAATATGATTGCATTCATAAAATTTACAATTTTTGCTAATCTCAAAAAAGTCTGGGTAATAATATCTCAATTGATCTGCTTGATAATCAATAAACTCCAATTTTGAAAAGCCAGGAGTGTCAGCTATAAAGCCTTCACCAAACCTTATTAGTTCTACATGTCTTGTGGTATGTTTCCCGCGGCCTAAAGCTTTAGAAATTTCATTGGTCTGAATGTTTAAACTAGGATTGATTGTATTTAGGAGGGTGGATTTTCCAGCTCCTGTCTGTCCAGCTAAAACATTGACCTTATTTTTGGTTATCTTAAGTATATCGTCGACACCTTCTTTTGTCTTAGCGCTAAAATATATTACAGAATAAAATTTTTCGTAATAATTTATTTTGGCTTTAAGATCCTTCATTTCGCCATCATCTAACAAATCAACTTTAGTAATTATGATAATGGGTTTAATATCATTAGCTTCAATCAAAGTTAAAAATTTGTCTAGTAACAAGAAACTAAAATCCGGCTTTTTAGCAGAGTTAACCAGTAAAACTTGATCAACATTCGCTATCATCGGACGATAAAGGTCGTTAATTCTTGTTTTCATATCAATAATTGAATCTTCATTGAATACTACTAAATCACCAACCTTAGGTTGGATGTTTTTATGACGAAAAATACCTAGTGGTTTTAAAACGTAAGTATTATTTTCATTATCAATTACAGTGTATAAAGCACCTATTAGTTTAATGATTCTTCCTTCTTTTTCCAATATTACCACCTATGTTAATAATTAAGTATATTATATCATGAAAATAGTATAAACCATATACTCAAAGCGCAAAAAAAAAGAAGGTTCAGCCTTCTTTAATTTAAATTCTTTCTTGATGTCTCTTGAAATATGCTTGTGGGTAATCACAAACAGGACAAACATTTGGAGCTTTTTTACCAAAATGAAGATGTCCACAATTTGTACAAATCCATACTTCTGAATCATCGTTAGACATGAAGGCTTCATCATTTCTTAATCTTTCCAATAAAGCTTGATATCTTTCTTCATGGCGTTTTTCAATTTCAGCCACTTTTTCAAAAAGGAAAGCTATTTTTTTGAACCCTTCTTCTTTAGCTGTTTCAGCAAAACCTTTGTACATTTCAGTCCATTCATAATGTTCGCCATCAACACCATCTTGTAAATTAACATTTGTTGTTGGGATGTCGCCATCGTGTAATAATTTGAACCAAATTTTGCCATGTTCTCTTTCGTTAATAGTTGTTTCTTCAAAAAATTCAGCTACTTCAACATAACCTTCTTCTCTAGCTTTCGTAGCATAGAAGGTGTATTTGTTTCTTGCCATTGATTCTCCAGCAAAAGCTTCAAGTAAATTTTTTTCTGTCTTACTACCTTTTAATTCCATCCTTTTTCCTCCATTATTCTCCAAATGTTATTCCTATATCTCTAGCTGCGTTAACTAAATCACCATGAGGGTTGACTATTCTTGCGCCACCAGTACTGGTTTGACCTGTTCTACCAGACCCAACTACTTCTTCAATTCTTACTGAATCCATTCTATCATTTTGAATAATTACCATTCTACCGAATTCATTTCGCCCAATCATATCTACGGCGTAAGAACCATATTTTGTGCCGAGAATCCTATCGAATGTATTTGTAACTCCACCTCTTTGAATATAGCCTAAAGCCGTAACTCTAATGTCTTGCCCAGTTACAGGCTTAACTACTTTTTCAAGTTGTGCAGCTAAAATTTCTCCAACGCCACCTAATTTAACTGAATCAGGACTATCTTTATCTAGTTTTTTGATTGTAACCTCTCCATCTACTGGTTTAGCACCTTCGCTAACACATATAATTGTAAACTTCGATCCGCGATTATAACGTTCAAAGATTGTTTTAGCAACAGAATTGACATCATAAGGAATCTCTGGAATGAGAATAACGTCAGCTGAACCTGCAATACCACCCTCTAAAGCTAACCATCCTGCATTTCTGCCCATAACTTCCAAAATCATTACTCGATCATGAGAATAAGCAGTTGTATGAAGAGCATCTAAACTCAACATAATGTGATCTAAAGCTGTGCTGTAACCGAATGTGATTTCAGTGGCAGGGACATCATTATCAATTGTTTTTGGGATACCTACAACATTAACTCCTTTTCTCGCAAAGTCTCTCGCGGAAGTCAATGTCCCGTCTCCACCAATAATTATCAAAGCATCAATGTTATGTTTCTTTAAATTCGCTATAGCAACATCCGAAACATCTTTGTATACCACTTTACCATTTTCATCAACTGTCTTAAAGTTAAATAAATTGTCTTTATTACTCATCTTCAAAATTGTTCCACCTTGATGGAATATTCCAGCAACATTTCTTAAATTTAGTTTGATAAAATCATCTTTATATAAGCCATGATATCCACCCATAAAGCCGATAACTTCATAATTGTATTTTAATATTGCTGACTTAACAACAGCTCTTATTACTGCGTTTAGACCTGAACAGTCTCCCCCGCCAGTCAAGAGGGCTATTTTTTTGATTTCTTTTTTCATTTTTCTTTCACCTTTATCCTTTAAATAAACACTAATATTTTACCAAAATATTACCTTTCAGTCAAATGTTTTCGAGACTTACTTTAGGTTTTTCAAACGTAATTGCCCACATGCAGCATCGATATCAGAACCCATTTCTTTTCTTAGCGTAACATTAATGCCTCGTTTAATAAGTTGTTGATAAAACTTATCTGCTCTCCTCTCGTCTGTTTTCTCATAAACAAACTCATTAACAGAATTATATGGAATCAGATTGACATAGCAGTTAATTCCTCTAATAAGATCACTTAATTCATTGGCATGCTCAATATCATCATTTACGCACTTTAGAAGAATGTACTCAAAAGTTATTCTTCTTTTAGTTAAATCAAAATAATCTTTTGCTGCTTCAATAACTTCATTAATTGGATATACTTTATTTATCTTCATCAATTTACTTCTTAATATATTATTTGGCGCATGTAAACTGATAGCTAGATTTGCCTTTATATCTTCTTTAGCAAACTCATAAATTTTAGGAACTATACCACAAGTTGAAACTGTTATATGTCTAGAGCCGATTTGCAAACCGTGTTTATAATTGATTACTTTAATAAAATTCATAACGTTATTATAATTATCAAAGGGTTCACCTGTGCCCATAACAACAACGTGTGATATTTTAATATTTTTAATCTCTTGAACTGAAATAATCTGTAAAACCAACTCACCAGTTGTCAAATCTCTTTGCTTATTCACAAGTCCAGAAGCACAAAAACCGCACCCCATTGAGCAACCTGCTTGTGAGGTAACACAAAGGCTCAAGCCATAATCATGTTCCATCAAAACCGATTCAATAATTATTCCATCATGAAGTTTGAATAAGAATTTGTCAGTTCCAGTTTTAGATGTTTGTTGTGTAACTAACTCAAAAGAATCAAAACTAAAGTATTCTTGAATAAAATTTTTCAAATCTTTAGAAAGATTTGTCATGTTATCGGGATCTTTTACATTATTCTCATATACCCATTTATATATTTGATCAGCGTTATAAGCTTTAAATCCATTTTTTACAAATAACTCTTTTAATTCAGTTATTGAATAATTATAAAATTGTTTTTTCACTATTTACTCCTTTTTCTAGAAACGACCACAATCGCTAGTAAATAGAATACCACACCACTCAACAAAAGGTAAGCAATATGTGCTATATCGCTCAAGAAGTCACCGTTTACCTCAAAAGCTATACCCAAAAAAATCTTAAACTCGTTTGGCAAGTATTGTAAATCCATTGCTTCATTCATCATTACTTGTCTTAAAAGAACTCCCGAGTGAGACAAAGGAAAAATTTTAATTAGTGTTTGAACCCCACTTGGTAAGTTTCCTATAGGAATATATATACCCGTTAAAAAGCCTATTAGTGTCCCAATAATAGAACTAGCTGTACCAAAAGCATTTTGGCTTTGGATAAACGACATTATTAAAAATATCAATGCTGAACTCGAGAAAACAGATAATAATATTAATCCCAAAACTTTTAAAAGCGCTGAAAACGAAAGGATTGACCCACCGTCAATATAAATGTATAGTTCACTTAATACAAGTGTTAAACTACTCATTATTGTTCCTACAATCATTGCAGAGATTACATAAGAGAGTACCAATTGCCATCTTTTAATTGGTGAAACTTTAAAGTCTCTTAGTTTCTTTAAAGCTGTATCCTCTACCATAATTCCAAAAGCGCCATTACAGGTAGTTATTGTAGTCACTGAAATCACTCCAGCCATGATCCAACTGGTCATTAAAAATCTAGAGTTAACACCTATTATTTCATCCATATATCCAATCATCATTTTACCTAAAAAGATAACGTAAAGTCCGATAATGATGAATACACCTAATAATGAAAAGAACACTGAAGTTTTATCACGAAAATAAAGTTTTAAATTTCTCTTTATTAGATTTAAAATCATTCTCTTATCTCCTTCCCAGTAATATTGATAAAAGCATCATCTAGCGTACCATTTAAGACTTGGAAGGATTCAATGTTATCTTTAATTTCATTTATGATATTTATACTCTCAAGCGTATGTTCTAATTTAATCGAATATACATCAATCTGTTTTTCATAAGGTAATTTATTTTTATCAATATACACTTCTAATTTTTCTCGATTGATTGGCTTTATTTTAAGAACATCGTTAGAAAATTGATCCTTCAAAAAAGAAGGCGTACCTTTAGCCACTATTTCTCCATTATCAATAATAACAACATAATCGGCTTTGTCAGCTTCTTCCATGTAGTGAGTTGTCAGAAAAACTGTCATATTTTCTTCTTTTTGAAGATGCATTATTGTATTCCAAACACTTTTTCTTGTTTGCGGATCTAAGCCAGTTGTAGGTTCATCAAGAAACAAGATTTTTGGAGCATCTAATAAAGCTCTCGCGATGTCCGTCCTTCGTTTTTGTCCGCCGGAAAGGCTACCATATCTTCTGCTGGCAAGATTTTGAATTCCAGTTACTTCTAAAGCAGTTTGGATTCGTTCCTCAAGAACGGCTTTTGATAGTTTATAAAAACTTCCTCTTGTTTCAAGGTTTTCTTTAACAGAAAGCAGTGGATCAAGAACACCTTCTTGAAAAACAATGCCAATAGAACTCCTAATCGCATCTTCATTTTCACCAAGTTTTATACCATTTATTTCAACATCGCCGTCATCTTTTGTCAACAAAGTAGAAAGGATGTTAATGGTTGTGGTTTTACCAGCTCCATTTGGTCCTAAAAAAGCAAATAAACTACTTTTTTCAACATAAAAATCAATGCCTTTAACTGCTTTGATATTCCCATAACTTTTATGAAGATTTACAACATCAATAATTTTCTCCATACATTCTCCGATTTTCATAAAATTTTGCTTTATTATATCATGATTTTATACACGCTAAAACACCTGCTAAAAATAAAATCATTTTTTTAAAAAAATTTACAAAAAAAATATGAGGATTTTCTCATATTTTAAGTTTGTCATATTTTTTTGCCGGTTATTCGAATCCTTGGATCAACAATAGATAATAATATATCAGCAAACAAAGAAGTTATCATTATTGTTCCGTAAAGCAAAATTCCAATTGCGACGACAACATTGATGTCTATATAAAGATAACTATACATACTTGTCGGCATAATTATTGAATCCAAAAATAAATTAGCTATTCCTTGAATATTATAGACTGACTCAATAAAGAAACTCATACCCAAAACAAAAACGAATGTTGGAATAATTTGAGGGATTACCGATACTAAAGAATCCTTTAGGGCATGTCGATATATTGCTTGTCTTCTTGTTAAACCTTTTGCTCGTAAAAGAATAAAATGATCAGTGTTAAGGTTTTCGATAATTTCACCCCTTACCATTTGGGCAAATTTCCCAATTGGTCCAATAGAAAGAGCCGTGACTGGAATTATCATACCTTCCAATTGTTTAAGAAAAGGTGCGCTGTAATAAGGTTCTTGCGGGACAACTAAATCCCACTTATAACCGATATACATTACGAGAAAGAATATCACGATAAATGAGGGAATAGCATTAAAAACCATCGCAAAAGCTGAAATTAGCATATCAGCAATCCTGTTTCTTTTAACAGCTGCGACAACTCCCAAGAAAACCCCTAAAGGTACATAGATAAATAGTGAAGTAAAATTATATTTTAAAGAAATCAACAATTTCCGGCCGATTAACTGCCAAACATCAACACCTCTCATTGAAGTGCCAAAATTCCAATCTCTAACAATATTCAAAAAATATACTTTAAAATTATTCCAAGCAATTACCACAGTTTCTGAGAAAGATAATCTTGTCCATTTAAGAATCATTGATACAGTTAGAATCATATAGGTAAGGGCTAAAACAGCAAGCATACTAACTGCTATTAGAACTACTCTTTTCATAATATATTTAAGCATTATTTACCTCGTAACTTCTTATCGTGTCTTTAAACATTTTACAAAATTATCAATCAATAATCAATGTTTTTTATTAAAAAGTCATAGTTTAAAAGAAAATGACCATCAAATGGTCATTAACTTCTTAATTCAGCATTTAAATCCAATTTCAGGTTTTTAAGAATTTTATCAATTTGATTATCAACTTCTTGTGTTTCTAAGGTGCGGTTAGGACTGAGAAATTCTAATGTCAAAGCAATGGACTTTTTTTCTGATAATATTTTATCAAAATACACATCAAAAATATCTACAGATTTAAGAATCTTTTTGCTTGTTTTATTAATTGAACTAATTATCTTTTCTGCAGTAACATCATTATTTACCAAAATCGCTATATCTCTTTTTATGCTAGGATATTTAATAATTTCTTGATAAAGTTGTTTGTTTTCTTCTGAAAGTTTTAATAACTCATTCAATTGCAATTCACAGACGTAAACATCTTTAATTCCTATTTTGTGTTCTTCTTCCGGGTGCAACTTGCCTAAAAATCCAACTTCTTTTCCCTTAACCAATAAAACAGCACTAATTCCAGGATACAGATTTGGTAATTCTTTTGTGCTAACAGTTATTGAATAATCAGTAATTTCCAATTGTTCTAGCAAAGTTTCTAATAAGCCTTTTAGATGATAAAAATCGACACTTACGTCTTGCTTCTGCCACATTGAAAAATCTAGTTTCCCATGCATTAGAATCCCAAGT
>JAVVFA010000021.1:0-13599 GCA_032251215.1 Candidatus Izemoplasmatales bacterium | reverse complement strand
AACAATAGGTAAATTAGCAAAAAAGATTAATAAATACCAAGCTCAAGAATATTTACAAGAAATACTAGATTTATCAATGAAATTAAAATACAATATCAATTCGCAGTTAGCTTTCAATAAACTGCTCATGAGTTTAGAAAGAGGTTATAAATATGCAAAATCAAGTCGTAGCGATACAGTTTAATTATTTAGGAAAAAAATATTACTTCTCTACTAACGATTTAGAATTAAAAAAAGGCGACTCAGTAGTCGTTGAAACAATCAGAGGTTTTGAATTAGGAGAAGTAGTTTCTGATATTATGAATATTAGTGATGAAGAAATAGTGTCACCACTAAAACCAATTTTAAGACTTGCGAATTTTGAGGACTTAAAAACCCATAAAGAAAATCTTGAAAAAGAACCTTATGTAATGAAAAAAACTTCAGAGTTTGTAAAACAAAACCAATTGGATATGAAACTTCTGAATTGTGAATACACCTTAGACCGCTCAAAATTAATCATTTATTTTACCGCTGAAGGCAGAGTTGATTTTCGTGAGTTAGTTAAGGATTTAGCCAATGAATTTCATGTAAGAATAGAACTCAGACAAGTAGGAGCTAGGGATGGAGCTAAGGTTATCGGCGGTATCGGACCTTGTGGAAGACGAACCTGCTGCACTACCTTCTTAAGAGAGTTCGAACCAGTATCAATCAAAATGGCTAAAAATCAAAATCTTTCTTTAAATCCTAACAACATATCCGGTATCTGCGGGAAGTTGTTATGTTGTATTCGTTATGAAGACGAAAACTATCGTGACTTTAAAAAACAAATGCCTAATATCAATTCCATGGTTTGGACTTTAGATGGTAGAGGTAAAGTAATTGATATCAACTATAGTATGCAATCATCTACTATTCAATTCAAAGATGGAACTAATAAAGATTATGATATTAATGAAATTGCCGATACTAAAGAAGAGTTATCTGATGATGCTTCAGTATTATTGAATCTAGAGGATTAAGATGAATGAGATTTTCACTCATGATTTAATGGCTTATGATGGTTTGAAAATACTACAAAAAGCTGATACCTTTCGTTTTTCCTTAGACTCTTTATTATTAGCTGATTTTGTAGAAGTCAATCAAAGAGCTAAGAAACTATTGGAGTTAGGTTGTGGAGCTGGAGCGATACTACTTTATTTGTCTTTGAAAACATCAATTAAATTATATGGTGTTGATATTCAAAAAGAGGTTATTGATTTAGCGAAAGAAAGTATAAAAATCAATAAACTGGGAAATCAAATAGAAGTATTTAACCACAACATTAAAGACATCCAAACTCATTTCACACCAAGTAGTTTTGATGTTGTAGTTTCTAATCCGCCTTTCTTTAAGGTTAAAGAATTAAAAATGATTAATCAAAAAGAAAGCTTGTCACTTTCAAGACATGAATTATCAATTACTTTTAAAGAAATCCTTGAAGCGACAAAGAAGATGTTAAAAACCAGTGGAGCTTTATACTTAATCCATCGAGCTAATCGTTTAGAAGAAATAATCAAAGACCTTCAAGAACAAAGATTTGTGATTAAGCGCCTTAGATTTGTTTATACAAAGCCGGGCAATGAAGCATTGATGGTTTTGGTTGAAGCGCGTTATAATGGTAAATTGGGTAGTATCAAAATTTTAGAACCCCTTTACGTTTATAACCAAGAAGGTGAGTATACCGAAGAAATAAAACGGATTTTTCATTTAGGAGATGAAAATTATGTTAAGAAATCTTAACTATCAAAATGATAAATCATGTCTTTATTTAATACCAACTCCGATTGGTAATCTAGAGGATATTACATTACGTTCTATCAAAATATTAAAATCTGTTAATGTTCTTTATGCTGAAGATACTAGAGTTACAAAGAAATTGTTGAATTATCATCAAATTAATCAACAATTAACTTCATTGCATGAACATAATGAACTTAAACGAAATGAAGAAGTACTGGAACATTTAAAAAATGGTTTAAATGTTGGTTTGGTCTCAGATGCCGGAATGCCGCTTTTAAGCGATCCAGGATTTATATTGGTTCAAGAAGTTATGAAAGCTGGTTTTAATGTCATAGCTTTACCTGGAGCTAATGCCTTGCTTCCGGGATTATTAATGTCCGGCATAAAAACCTTACCTTTTATTTTTCTTGGTTTTTTAGACACAAAAACCAATAAAAGAATTCAAGAGCTTGAACGAGTTTCTTATTACCCAGAAACCCTTGTCTTTTATGAAGCAATTCATAGAATCAAGAATACTTTAAAAGATATGTATAAGGTTTTAGGAGATCGCAACTTTGTTATCGCTAGAGAGATTTCTAAAGCCTTTGAGGAAATAATTTGTGGTAAACTTAGTGAGTGTGATTTACTTTACGAACTTAAAGGTGAGCTAGTTGTAATTGTTGAGGGATATCACGGTAAACAAGAAAACAGTTTATCAATAGTAGAACAAGTTGATTTTTTCATAGCCTCGGGGTTGAAAAAAACTGAAGCGATGAAAAGAGTTTCAGAAATGACGAATATACCTAAAAACAAGATTTATCAAGAATATCTAGAAAATAAAATTAAGGAGGACAATTAAGATGAGATTTGCATGTTTATTAGCTGATGGTTTTGAAGACATTGAAGCTTTAGGAACCAGTGCTTTACTTCGAAGAGCAGGTTTTGAAGTCGATTTCATCGGTGTCTACAACAACGATAAGGTTGAAGGTTCATATCATACGGTCGTAACTGATTTAAAAAAGATCAAGAATTTAGAGGTTGACAATTATGATGGTATTTTCCTTCCCGGCGGGAGAGCCGCTTATGCTTTAAGAGAAAACGAAGTGGTTAAAAAAGTAGTTAGTGATTTTTATAATCACAATAAATGGATGTTAGCCATTTGTGCAGCACCAACAGTTTACGGTTTAATGGGACTTTTGGACAATAAAAAGTATATTTCTTTTCCAGGAACAGAAAAGGAGATGGGTAAAGCTATTAGAGTTGATGTAAAAGCAGTTTCAGACGGTAGATTCATTACTGCTAGAAGTGCTGGAGCGGTTTATGATTTCGCCTTTGAAATCATCAAAACTATTAATGGTGAAGCCGCTTTAGAAAAATTTAAGAAAAATCTATATTTTTAAAGATTATACGAGGTGATTTTTAGTGAAAACATTCTATATTACAACCCCAATCTACTACCCTAGCGGAAAATTTCATATTGGCTCCGCTTATACCACTTGCCTTTGTGATAGCCTTAAGCGGTACAAACAATTACAAGGATATGATAGCCGTTTTTTGACCGGTAATGACGAGCATGGTCAAAAAATTGAAGAAACCGCAAAAAAGAATAATCTGACTCCACAAGAGTCAGTTGATTACTATGCTAAATTGGCTCAAGATTTGTGGGAAAGGTTAAAGATAACGAACGATGATTTTATCCGTACAACGGAAAAAAGACATGAAATGGTTGTTGTAGATATCTTTGAAAAACTTTTAGCCAATGATGATGTTTATTTAGGCGAATACACTGGAAATTACTGTGTTTCTTGTGAATCATATTTCACTAAAACTCAACTGGTTGATGGTGATAAATGTCCAGATTGCGGTTCTGAAACCATCGTTTTAAAGGAAGAAACATATTTCTTGCGTTTAGGGAAATATCAAGATCGCTTATTGCAGTTTATAGAAGACAATCCCTATTTTATAGTTCCAGAAACAAGAAAAAATGAAGTAGTTCAGTTCATCAAATCTGGACTTAATGATTTGAGTGTTTCAAGAACTGCCTTTAACTGGGGTGTGAAGGTACGATCCAATCCATCTCATGTTGTTTATGTTTGGATTGATGCTTTAAGCAATTATATTACCGCTTTAGGATATGGCTCTAAAAATGATAGTTTATTTCAAAAATATTGGCTGAACGGTGATGAAGTAATTCACGTTGTTGGTAAGGATATTTTGAGATTTCATGCGATATATTGGCCAATTATGTTGATGGCTTTAGATATACCGATTAAATTTAGATTATTTGCTCATGGCTGGTATTTGATGAAGGACAGTAAAATTTCTAAGTCAAAGGGCAACGTCATTTATCCAGATCAATTAGTTGATAAATATGGATTAGACGCTTTTAGATATTACATCGTCCGTGAATTGAATTATGGTCATGATGGATCATTTACTCCTACTGATTATGTTGCTAGAGTAAATACTGACTTAGTAAATGACTTTGGTAATTTAGTTTCTCGTACTATCTCGATGGTCAATAAGTATTTTAAAGGAACAGTCAAAAACATTAAACATAATCATGAATATAATAAGTATGAAGAAGAACTGAGAAATACAGCTAAAGAAGTCTTTGCTAATTACCAACAAAACATGGATGAATTTAAAGTTGCTGCTGCGCTCTTAGAAGTAAGCGCATTAGTCAAAAGAACTAATAAATTAATCGATGACACATTCCCTTGGGAATTAGCTAAAGACAAGGAATTGCAAAATGTTCTTGAATCAGTAATGTACCATCTTTTAGAGAGTATTAGGCTGATTAATATCATGTATATTCCTGTTCTAATCGAAACTTGTCCTAAAGTTTTCAAAATGCTTAATGTTGAAGATGAATATACAAGGTTTAATAGTTATGAGTTTGGAAAAAAAGAAACTTACACAGTTGTGGAAAAACCAGAACATCTTTTCCCTAGGTTAGATCAAGAAAAAGAAGAACAAAACATCAAAGCGATGATGGATCAAAATCGTAAGCCGCAAATAGAAGAAAAACCTAAACCAGAAATTCTACCAGAAATTACAATTGATGATTTTGCTAAAAACGATATCAGAGTTGGAAAAGTTTTAGAAGGAAAGAATCATCCTAATGCTAAAAAACTTCTAGTTTTTTCTATCGATACCGGTGATAAAGTTAGAAGCATTGTTTCAGGAATAGCTAATGATTACAAACCTGAGACCCTTGTTGGAAAAAATGTATTAGTAGTTTGTAACTTAAAACCAGTTAAACTGAGAGGTATTATTTCTGAAGGAATGATTTTAGCTGGCGAGAATAAAGATGGCAAACTCTATGTAATTGAAGTAAATAAAAATATGGAACCAGGGGACAAAATAAGCTAAAAAATTATCTTTTTGATACAAAGAATATTTGTTGACTTAATTATAGACAAATGGTATCATATTAAAGGTACATTTTTATTTTATAGCCCACTAGCTCTTTAAAAAAATTTAAGGAGGTATAAAATGAAAACATTCATGGCAAATGAGAATACAATTCAACGCGAATGGTTCGTAGTTGATGCAGCAGGACAAACATTAGGTCGTTTAGCTACAGAAGTAGCAACAGTATTAAGAGGAAAACATAAACCAACATTTACACCACATGTAGATTGCGGCGACTATGTTATCGTAATTAACGCTGATCAAATCGTCTTAACTGGTAATAAATGGAATGATAAAAAATATTATACTCATTCAACTTATCCAGGAGGACTAAAAGAAAGAACGGCTAAAGTCTTAATGGCTGAAAAACCAACAAGAATGGTTGAGTTAGCAATTAAGGGTATGTTACCAAAGAATAAACTAGGAAATCAAATGTACACAAAATTATTCGTTTATGCGGGAGCAGAACATAAACATCAGGCTCAAAAACCTGTTGTTATGGAACTAAGAGGATAGGAGAAAACAATGGCTAAATCTGTTATGTATCGCGGAACTGGAAGAAGAAAATCTTCAGTTGCAAGAGTAATATTAAGACCTGGTGATGGTAAGATTACAGTTAATGAACGTGAGTTTGTTGATTATATTCCTTCAGCACTAGCTAGACTAGATGTTTCACAACCTTTAGTTTTAACCGGAAACGAAAATACATTTGATATCTCTGTTAATGTTAATGGGGGAGGACTTATCGGCCAAGCTGGAGCGATCCGTTTAGGAATCACAAGAGCTTTGTTAGAAATTAACCCAGAATACAGAAAAATTCTTAAACCAGCTGGATTAATCACAAGAGACCCACGTGTTAAAGAACGTAAAAAATACGGTCTTAAAAAAGCACGTAAAGCATCGCAATTCAGTAAACGTTAAAATGCCAAATTTAAAAAACACAGGATTCCACACCTTGTGTTTTTTTTATTTTCATAATTCTCAGTAAACAACTTGTAAACAAAATTTCATTGCCGTATAATCAAAGTGTAAGACAAAAGTAATCAAAATTTGTTATAATTAAATTATAAAGAGGTGAAAGAAATGTGTTGGTTTTTTAAAAAGAAAAAGAAAAGTGATGACAATGCTAAGTTTGCGACAAAGAGCAAAGATGAGAACATTACTGCTAATCCTGTAACTATCAACCCAAATCGCCCAATGGAATCGACTGTTGAGAGAGCTTACGAAAAAGATACTTCTCCAAAAATTGAACACAGTAAAAAAACAGAACCCGAAAAAGTAAATGCGATAGATCAAGCTTCGAAAGTCAAAGAACCTCAAAAAACAACAAAGAAAAAAGAACCAGTTACTAAATATACCGGAAAGTATGAGATTTACCCAGAGGCAGGTTCATTTAAGTTTCGCTTAAAAGCCTCAAACGGAGAGATTTTAGCTGTATCTTTCAGGTATACTTCTGAAAAAGGTGCATTATCAGGGATTGAAACATTTAAAAAGAATGTTGATGGAGGTATCTTTGATATTTACACAGACAAAAGTGATTTTTCTCAATTTGTCTTGTATAATTCCAGTAAGGCTAGAGTAATTATTATTGGCGAATTTTATCCGAACGAAAAACAAGCTGAATCTTCTGTAGAATCTGTAAAAAAATTCTATAATACTGAAAAAGTTGATATTTTAAAGTCAATTCCTAAAAGTGAAATTCGTGAAGAACTAATTGATATCGAAAAAGTTGAGGAAGTTTCTACTGGTAAATACGAAATCTATCAAGAAAACGAAAATTATTATGTAAGATTGAAAGCTAATAACGCTCAAGTGCTTTTCGTTTCGACAAATTACGCATCTAAAGCGTCTGCTAAACAAGGTTTGGAAACAATAAAAAAAGCAATTATACAAAATCGTTTTACCGTTGGAAAAGACAAACAAAACCGTTATCAGTTCAATCTTTATTCTGCAACAAATCAGTTAATTCTCACCGGGGAAATCTATCCGGAAAAAAGGAGTTGCATTTCGGCAATTAACTCCGTTAGAAAATTTGCCAAAAACGCAAAAATCATTGAATTGTAATTTATTGAAATCACTAGTACTTGATAACTAGTGATTTTTTAATTTTTAAAATTTCCTATTCCTTATATTCAATATACATATTTTACTAAATATGGTACAATTATTATAGATTTAGGAGTTTATTACATGAAACGAATATTTGTTATTGTCGCTTTAGGAGTTGTCGGAGTATTTGTTTATACCATTACACTTTTACAGTACACCTATATTACCTCCTTAGCCTCAATTCTCCATTCTAAAACTGCGCTTTATATCTTGACTGGTCTTTTTTGGTTTTTAGCTTTAGGAATTGTTATCAGAATTCTTTTAAAATCAACTTATGCCTATAACAAGAGTTATTGGATTCTTATCATTGTCTTGAATCCGATTTTAGGTGTATTTTTATATTATATTTTCGCTCGTGACTTCCAAATTCGAAAATTTTGGAAAACAAGACCATTAATCGCACAAAAAGCCTTTTTAGGACTAGAAGAAACAGCACCGATTGAATATAAAAGTTATGAGTATGGAGATATCTTCAAGTTTATTAGAAACACTACAGGAAGAGCTATTTATAAAGATGACACTTATGTTGAAATTCTTGATAATGGTGACAGATTCTTTCCTAAACTTATCGAAGAATTAAAAAAAGCCCAAGATTATATTTTTATGGAATTCTATATTATTAAAAACGATAAAATCGGGAAAACAGTTTTAGATATTCTTAAGGAAAAAGCACTTTTAGGGTTAGATATTTACTTGATTTATGACCATTTCGGCTCAAATAAACATCTAGAACGAGTATACATGAAAAATTTAAAAAAATCAGGAGTAAAAATTGGGATATTTGATCCTCAGACCATCTCTATTTTTAACTCAAACGTCAATTTCAGAAATCACCGTAAAGCTATTGTTATCGACGGGGAAATCGGATTTGTCGGTGGAATGAATTTAGCTGATGAATATAACCACGACAGTCCTAAATATGGTTTTTGGCGAGATACTCATGTAATGATGAAAGGTAACGGTGTGTCCAGTATTCAAAATGTCTTTGTGAAAGATTGGTATTATATAACCTGCGATGTTTTAGATAAGCCGCTTGATAAAACAAAAATCGATTTCCAAGGCTTTTTTAGCGTTATTGAGTCGGGACCTGATTTTGAAAACGGACTTATTAAAGATGTTTACTTAAAAATGATGTCTCGAGCAAAAAAATCAATTAAGATTGTAACGCCTTATTTAATTATCGAACCAGAATTAATGGCATCATTAAAAATTGCTACTAAATCGGGAGTGAAAATTGAACTTTTAGTACCAGGGAAACATGATTATTTTACAGTAGGTTTTGCAACACAGTCTTATTATGAACAACTACTTTTAATAGGTGTAAAAATCTACGAATATAAAGATGTATTTGTTCATTCTAAGATATTAATCATTGATAACAAAGTAGCGAGTGTAGGTTCGGTTAATCTCGATCCGCGCAGCTTCCATCTAAACTTTGAAGTAACGAGCATTTTTGAAAATGACGCAGTTAAAGATTTGGTTAATAGTTTTAAAGATGATTTAACTAAATCAGTGAGTGTGAATTTAGAAGAGTGGCAAAAACGTGGAATCTTGAAACGGATTGTTCAAGGTTGGTTTAACCTCTTTAGTCCAATTTTTTAAAGGAGTGAGAAAAATTGAGTGACTTTGAAAGAATTATTTTAATTACAGTATTGGTACTAGTATTTATTACTCTAACCCTAGTAATTATCAACTATGTTTTAGATCGTAAAAAAAAGAATATCGGGAATAATTTGAAAACCGAACTAAATCAATTGGAAATAGCCATTTCCAATTATATTAATACGAATTTAATGGATATGACAAACAAGGTTAACAACCAATTATTGTCATCCGGAGATTTATCCAATAAAAATATTTCCGAATTAAAAGAAAAGTTATATCAGACAATGTCTGATTTTCAAGAAAAATTAAATCTCCGCTTCAATTTTGAATTTAAAGAATTGACTGAATCAATTGATAAAAGAATGAACAATATTAACGAAAAAGTTGAAGAAAGACTGGATAAAGGTTTTAAAGATGCCAATACAACCTTTGTCAATATTGCTAAAAGAGTTGAAGTCATCGATGAAGCTCAGAAAAATATTCAGAGTCTTTCAGAAGAGATGGTTTCTTTAAAAAATATTCTTTCTAACAATCAAGCACGTGGATCATATGGTGAATATCAACTTAACCAACTGTTATACTCAATCTATGGCCATAATGATAAGCTTTATCAAACACAATATACCATTCGTGATGGCAAGGAAATTGTTCGTGCAGATGCGGTAATCTTCATGCCTGAACCTAATGGTATGATTGCAATCGATTCAAAATTTCCTTTTACTTCTTACTCGAAATTATTTGATAATAAAGATCTCACCAAAGGAGAAGAACAAAAACTTATTTCTCAGTTTGGACAAGAAGTTAAAAAGCATATTACTGACATTGCTAAAAAATATATCAATCCACCGCATACAACTGAATACGCTTTAATGTTTGTGCCTAGTGATGGGATATTAGCTCTTCTTCATTCTCAACTTCAAAACATCGTTGAATATGCCAGAGACAAATATGTAACCATCGTTTCTCCAACAACAATCATTCCGCTGTTATCATCATTTAAAGCCTTTATTATCGATTCTGAAAGAAACAAATATACTAAATTGATTACTGATGAATTAATTAAATTAAGCAAAGAATTTAGAAGGTTTGGCGATGAGTGGTCTAAATTATCTAGAGCCATCGATTCTGTGAAGAAAAATAGTGATACAGTGAATTTTAGAGTAGAGAAAATCTCTTCAAAATTCTCAGAAATTAAAAACGTTGGGCTAGAACAAGGCTTAACGGAAGAAGACTCTTCAGAGGAAGAAGATAATCAAGATCAATAGAGCTCCAGTATTTATGACTTGCAATTTTTTTTAATAGAAGTTATAATAAGGTAGCATTAAAAATAAAAAAGGAGATTTAAATGAACGGAACAGTAAAATGGTTTAACGCAGAAAAAGGTTATGGTTTCATCACGGATGAAGAAGGAAATGACATTTTCGCACACTACTCAGCAATTCAAGGTGAAGGGTACAAATCTTTAGAAAACGGTCAAGAAGTTAGTTTTGACGTAGTTGATGGAGATAGAGGACCTCAAGCTGCCAATATAGTGAGATTATAGTAACTGAAAGTTAACCAAAGTAAAAAAGAAGAAAAGGTCACAATAGAAGTGACCTTTTTGTTTTGCTTATTTATTCACCAAAATCAATGACAGTATAATCAACGACAAATAAATCAATTGAATCACCGACATCTTTTGAGATAAAGTATTGCATTTGTTCACTAGTGAAATTAGCGACATTAATCATATATAAATTATTTTCAACTTCAATCCAGTAAACAGTATTTCCTTCAACAACATATGAGCTTATACTATCGATAACACCTGTTACTTCAGTAGCTAAAGTATCATCGTCTTCATTCAGTTTGACTGAATACCTATTATAAGCATCTGCTTTAGAAACTTCAGCGATTGTATAGAACTCTAAATCTTGGATTTTTATGAAAACATATCTTAAAATTCTACCGTCTTCACCCTTAATCAAAATAAAGTAAGTTGGCGTATCTTGAACATTCAGGGGTATTGGAAAAGAAGTTGAGATGTTGTTTTGCGGAATTAAAGTTAAAGCTTTATTCATGGCCGCTTCCTCTGTTGCACCGGAAAATCTAAAGAGTCTGGGTTCCTTCGTCCTCATATTAGCATAAACGAAACCAACAGTAGATTCATCATTACCAGCGCTCGTTAAACCAGTAAAATAAAATAACTCTCCTTCATTCATGATAACTCTTGTACCGGTTGAAGTCTGCAATACTCCTTTTTGAGCGAACACGCTATTTAACCAGCCATCTTGTAAAGAACCCCAATAATTTAAATGTTCAAAGATTAAGCCACTAGGATAAACACTTTCTACCCAACTAGGAACTTCTGTAGGTTCGTAAATATTTACATCGCCATTCATTGCGTTTACAACAGCTATTTTATTGATTTTATCGCCACCGTTAATGAAAACAGTCGGCAATGAATATTGCATTATATAATATGGATTTCTTTCTTCATCAATTTCAAAGAAAATATTTTCTAGTCGATATTTACTAAGGCCATTATAGTATGCATGTCTTTGTAAGTCTTGGCTGAAGAAAGCTGAAGGCACAAACTTCATTCCTTCTCCACTACTTTCTCTTAGATTTACAAGAGTAGTCTCTGAAGTTACTTTATCAATTAAAATATATCCCGGTGTTCCGACATCATTATTACTAGACCATTTGAAAAATCCTCGATATTCTAAAGGAGCTACTAAGTATTGTTTCCCTTGATAGATAATATCAGAATAATCTCCTGGTTGGAATTCAGATCCGATTCCAGTATACTCACCCAATTTTAGACTACCTAACTTAGCACCGTAACTTTTATCAACTATTGGTAAAGTATTAATATCAACAGTATTGATGTCCTCTACAAAACTTTCTTCATTAACTTCTATTAACTTCGAATATTCCTCAGCATGTAAGAACGGTCTACCCCCAAAAATGTAAAATATGAGGACGAAAACGAAAAATCCGCTAGAAGCAAACACAATTATTCTTTTTAACAACTCATTCTCAATACGCATAAAATAATTTATTAGATTTAAACCGATAAAAGCATGAAATGCAATGAAGATAAAAATTCCGATATATCTAAGATTCACTCTAACCAAAACAAAATAATTTATTAAAAAAGCACTTAATATTAATAATAAAAACGAAACTGCCAAAATAATAATTTCTCTCTTATCTAACTTTTTAGAACTCATTTTTTCAATTACCCCTTTTTCGTGCAAATTGTTAATAACTACATTTGTGGTATTTAAATCTTTAATAATATCAATATCATAAGCATAAGATTTTATGCTCAGATAATTATAGATTAATAATTGTTTATCAGTTAAAACCAAATCATCAATATTTAAACCTTCATTAATTTTATAAGTGAAATGGACGGCTCTTGGCTTTATATTTTTTCCATATTTCTTTATTATAAGATACACTGCAAGTATAACTAGCGAAAAAGCGATTTCCATGAAATTATCCTAAATAGTAAGACTTTTTTTGTTGAAAATAATAATACTTAAAACATATATTACAATTCCTACAACTAAACTTAAACTACCAGCAAGCAATGTATAAGTTGCAGAATCCATAATTTTATCGATATCAACTAAACTTAAAAAGGTTGAAAAACGTAAAAAGTTTAAATCCTCGTTTAAGTTTTTAATCATATTCATAATAAACAAATATCCCATCAACCCGCTGCTAATACCAACTGCTTTGCCATAATCAGAAACTAAAGTAGAGATTAAAAATACTAAGGAACTAACTGAGGTTAAAACCCCAAATAAAACAAAATTTAAGCCAATAAACTTGTTAATCATTAAATGACCCTTAAAAGCAATTTCAGAAATTATAATAATCACAACTACATTTATTAAAATCAAGCAGAAGAGATTTAACATAATAGATAGTGCTTGTGTGGACGCTACTTTAACTCTAGAATTTGGTGTTGTTAAAAGATATGCCATCGAAGAGTCATCCACCTGCTTAGCCATTAACTTGTTTCCTAGCATAACAATAAATATCATAGGAAAAATAAAGAAGATAAACCCATATAAATAAGTCGCCAGATAGCCGGTTAATTCTGTGCCAAAATTTGTGAATCCCATCATATTAACCATTGTTTGCGGCAAAATATCGACGAATTGTTGCATTAACTCTGAAGCCTCGGGATCAAACATCGCAGTCGCTGTTGTTGAATACATTAAGGTGATAGCTAGGAATGATAAAAACATTGATAAATTAGATTTTAAGTTAAATAACAGTAAGTGTTTATTCATTTTGATCATCTCCATAATACTTCATGAAAATATCTTCGATTGATTGTTTGATAGAATTGATTTTTGTCACTTTGAATTTAACCATTTCTTTAAAAAATAAGTCATAATTATTCTTAACAACAACATGATAAATATTTTCTTTGATATGAACAACATTTATTTCTGATTTCAAAATATTATCATCTTGTTCAAATAAGTGAACCTCGAATACATCCTCTGTTTTTTGTTTTAAGGATATTATATCTTCCAAAGCAATTAAATATCCGTCCTTAATAAAACCAGCTCGATCACATATTTTTTCAACTTCTTCAAAAATATGCGAAGATAATAAAATTGTTTTTCCTCTTTGTTTTTCTTCTTTAATCAAATCTAGAAAGATATTTTGCATTAATGGGTCCAGGCCTGAAGTTGGCTCATCCAGTATCAATATATCTGG
>JAVVFA010000020.1:0-13901 GCA_032251215.1 Candidatus Izemoplasmatales bacterium | reverse complement strand
GTTTTTTGTGAGTTTAAATAATTCGCTGTATCAATCGCAAGCTTTGCGATATTAGGTCTTGAACCAACTGTGATTTTAAAATTATCCTTTTTAGTAATCGCGATATTCAAAATCGCAAAATCAAGATGAGTTTTACTCACTTTTTTAAAATAACCTTTAAAATTATCTTTTTTTAACTTGATTTCTAAAAGAATGTCTTCAGGTATTTTTGTCATTTCGACAAAATCATAAATACTGACTTCACCTGCTTTAAAAAACATTAGTTTAGCGTCCATCACCAGTAATACGCCTAACAAATCAGAAAAAGCGAATTTACCCATAATTGATCCGCCGATTGTTGCGATATTCCTAATATTGATACCCATCACACTACCTATAGCTTGACTTAATATCCCCGAAGCTAAATGTTTTAATCCTTCATGAGTTTCAATCGCTCTTAAAGTAGTCATAGCACCAATCACATAATTATCATTATTTTCCTTAATATAGTCTAAAGCTAAGTTATCCAACGATATCAACTTATCAACACGCTTAAATGATATCTTTGTCCATGCTCCACCAGCAATTATCTTATTGCTTCTGGATTCACTAAGTAAGCTATACGCTTCGCTAATTGTTTTAGGAGCGATATATTCTTTAATCTCCATATCTTCAATCATCCCTTCCTTTTATCTTATTCAAGTCTTCTACTTTGTCTATATCAAACAGTATGTATTCATCATCAACATTAATTATTTCTAAATCTTGTATATTTCGAAATTCCTTTAAACTAGTTTCAGTTGTGTCTAATAAAGCGTTTTTTAAATCATATTTTAAAAACAAAGGATGACCTAAATGCTTGTTATAACTTGGAACTCTAATATCTTTACTGCCTAAAATCAAGGCTTTATAAGTATCTACACTTACCAAAGGATAGTCGCCGGGTATGATAAAAAAATCATGATTTACTTGGTGCGCTCCCGTTTTAACTGATGAAAACATACCTTGATCATAATTTTTGTTAAAGACTATTTCTACATATTCATAACCTTTTAAAACATGAGATATTTCTTGATGATAATACCCAGTAACAACATATATTTTTTCACATACTTTATGCATAGTTTTAATTGTGTGCAATATTAAAGCTTGACCTTGAAATAAAGCACACATCTTATTTTGATTAAATCTAGAAGAATATCCGCCTGCTAAAACTATTCCGTCATACATAAAATCTTGTATACTCAAAATAGATAGTTTTATTGTTTTGAGTATACTTATCCTTTCTCTTTTGAATTGATTTTTTAAACAATAAAACTTAATATAATGTTATAGGCGCTGTGAATTTTCTACATATTTTTGTAACGCATTTGTTTGTGATTATTCTAGGAGAATAAAATCACAGCTCTATTCTTAATTATCAATTAGTTATCTGACGCCTTGACGTCTTATCACAAGTGAGTAATGAGTAGAATCCTGTGTAATTAATCAGCGCCTAAATATAATGTTTGGAGGTTTTATATGTACTATGTCGGTATTGATATTTCAAAGTACAAACATACCTTTGTGATCGCCAGTCACTTAGGTGAAGTTTGTTCTTCAATAGATCTTGATTGCCAATCACCATAAAATTGGACGGTATCCATACATAATAAAGGTAGATTATAACAATCTGCTAATTTTTTCGCTAGTGTCGATTTTCCTGAACCGCTGAATCCGATAATTTGTATACGCATAATAAACCTCTAAAGTAAGTGTTTTTTGACTAACATAAAAACTAAAATCAAAGTAATAAAGAAAGTGTAAATCAAAGCATCACTTCTAATGATACTTTGCTCGTACTTACGATTAAAAACATTGGAAGTGATTACAAAGCGGTCAATAAAACCAATCTTTTCGACGTCCTTTTCAGATAGTTTAGCGTAATCATCTTTATCCGTTGGACATCTATCTCCATACATTAATCGACAGAGGTTGCGCATGAAAAGATATGCTGGGAAGAAAACAAGGTATTCGATGCTAAGCCATTTTGGTAAATGTAAATGGAATAAATTAAACTTTTTACCTACAAAAAAGATTATAATGCCTATTCCAACTATCATTAATGTCATCAACAAGTCTTCTGATTTAAAAACATTCAGGTGTAATATCTGATGTTCGATAAAGTAAGAGTCATAATTAGTTAAATTAAGAATCGGAATTATCAAACTTTTTAAAATAAAACTTGGGAATAAGCCAATTAATATAATTATTAATCCCATACTCCACATTGCAATGTCAAGACTGGAATAATCAAAAACCATTGTTTTATACTCGTTGGTTGTCTTTCTTAAAAAGACATAATAAAACATTTTTATAAAAGAACACACTGTTCCAGCACTAACGACAATAAACATCAACTCAGCATAAAAAAACAAATGATTACCCATTTCATATGCTTCAACTATTCCGTGATGAAGAATCGTTTTTGAAACATAACCATTAAATAAAGGTATGCCGCTTATCCCTAATGCAGCTACTGCGAAAGTGAATGTAGTAAAGGGTAATTTTTTCCATAGACCACCTAATTTATACATATCAAGTTCTTTGGTGTGATAATAAATCACTCCCGCAATCATGAATAATAATGATTTAAATAAGGCATGATTGATTATGTGGTACATCGCCCCAGTTAGGCCCATAGCACCTTCATACCCTAAATATAAAGCTACACCAATCCCTGTTACTATATACCCCATTTGACTGATAGAATGATAAGCTAACATTTTTTTAATGTTTGCTTGCTGCAAAGCAAGAAAAACGCCTAGCGCCATGGTAATTATACCAGTCCAAATGATGATGGCACCGATATGCGAAGCTGCTGACCAAAGTGGATCATTGATGCTGGTTATCACATCTTTACTAGGAAAATAATAACTTGAAGCGGCTCTAATGATTCCAAACGCACCAACTTTAATCATGACCCCAGATAAAAGTGCGCTTGCTGGTGTTGGGGCTACAGGATGTGCTCTTGGCAACCAAACATGAACAGGAGCCATTCCGGCTTTAATACCAAATCCAAAAACTAACAATCCCATAATCCAGTATTTTAAATTACCTAATTCTTCTAACTTTTCAATTGCAGATTCGAAACGCAAATCACCGATATTAAAATATAAAAGAATTATTGCTGTTAATATTAGAAATCCTCCGATTAAACCCATTATTATATAATTATATCCTGCTTTATATGATTGATCGTTCTGTCCGTGGATAACCAACATATAAGATGTAATCGTCATGATTTCAAAAAAGATAAACATCATTAGTAAATCACCGGAAATGATAGCTCCGATTACGGCGCTATATGTTAACGATAGAAAGAAGAAAAATCTTGTACTCTTCTTTTCTTTAGTCATGTACTCATGTGCATAAATCATCACAAAGAACCAAATAAATGCCGATAGCAACAAGACCGCATATCCTAACATATCTATCCTTAAGTTTAATCCTAAACTAAAGACTCCCGGAATGTGAAGTTCCAAAGTTCTATGTAAAATAACAGGATAAATCATTACCACAATTATCAAAGTTAAAAAACCCATATAAATAACTGATTTATCACGATGTTTTATAGATTTATCACCATAGACCAACTCGATAATAGCACCAATTATAGGAATAACAATTATTATTATAGATATATAATCAATAAAATGTGAGTCTAAAATTTGTGAGTAAAATTTAGAATTGGATATCCAAAGATTGAATCCAAACCAATTACCGACAAACGCGATAAAAACCAACAATAAAAATAGACTTAATCCAACTAAATATGAGTTGGATCTAGCCATTGAATCAAAAATTTTCATTCTTGGTATTTTGATCATAAAAATACTCCTCTTATGACATTATGCTGTTTACTGCAGCTTCAATCAATATCATAACTTGATTAGGGAATAATCCTAATATAATTATTAAAACGCCTAATAAGATTAAAGGTGCAATCATCGTTCTTGGTGTATCTTCAATTGATTTCATCCGGTATCGATATTTCTCGTTTTTAAGAAAAGCAAGAATGATAATCGGTAAATAATAAATTACATTTAACAAACTGCTTATAATTAAAATCACTAAGAAGATAACTTGATTGTGATCCAGTACAGCTAAACCTAAATTTAGTTTTGATATAAATCCACTCGTTAAAGGAATGCCAATCATACCTAAAGCAGCTATTGAAAACACACCCATAGCTACCGGCATTATAAAGCCCATGCCATCAAAGTCATTAACTTTCCTTGTCTTTTTATAATAGATAATTTCACCGACGGAAAGGAATAAAGCAGTCTTCATTAAACCATGTGACAGGATATGGAAAAACGCCGCTCTTAGACCATCAAAGCTTAATAACCCGACGCCTAATAAGATATATCCCATTTGAGCAACAGAGGAATATCCAAGCATTCTCTTAACATCTTTCTGAGCAATCGCAAAGACCGAACCCATAATCATGCCCACTCCGGCAAGCACTAATAAAATAGTTGAAATATTCATTTCATTCAAGATGTCAATATTGAAAACTCTAAATAGGACTTTAACAAAAACTAAGATATAAACTTTAATAACTATAGCTGAAAGAATTGCGCTTGATGTTGAAGGCGCGGCTGAATGAGCATCAGGTAACCAAATATGGAATGGAAAGATGGCAGCTTTAATGCCTAAGCCGATAATCATGAAACTTAAAGCAATAATGATATTTACTGGGTATAGAGCATAAGCATTTTGCATCGTCTCACCGATAAGAGTAATATTGGTGAATCCAGTAGCCATGTAAATTAACGCAACGCCGAATAAATAAGAAAGAGAACCTAACTCATTCATCATCACATAACGAAAAGCTGCAGTGTATGTATCCTTCTTCTTTTTAATAGAAATGATTGCACAAGTTGTTATCGAAAGGATTTCGATAAATACATATGTGTTAAATAAATCATTAGTATACAAGATACCAAACATCGACATCAATAAAATAAATAATAAAACATAATAACGACCATACTCAGTTTTTTCAATACCTTCTGTCGCGTCACCGCTTGAATAGATATAGATTATTGTTGCTAAGCCTGCAATGATTGTCGTAAACAAAGCTGAAAATGGATCAATGATAAATTCAATTCCAAATCTAGCCTCATGCCCACCGAATGTATAATGGATTATATCGATATTATTTACATACCACAACAAATAACCAGATGAAACAAATACAAAACCAAGGACAATAAATCCTAAAATTAGTGTAAGTTTAAAAGGCCGTCTTTTAAGTAACGGAATCACTAATGCCATAAGTAAGAAAAGCAAAAGATTAATTATCGGTAATTGCTCAATGTTCATTATCTTCCTCGCTCATTAATTTTGACAATTCTGTTTGGTCTATTGTATTGTAATTTTCATAAATTCTAATAACTAAACTTAAAGAGTAAACTGTTATAGAAACAACAACAACGATTCCTGTTAAGATTAATACTGACGGAATCGGATTGATGTAGACGGGGTTGATTTGATTATTATTAATAATTGGCGGAATACCGCCGGTGACATTTCCGATGGCAACGAAAAACAAGAAAACTCCTGTTCCCATAATATTTATGCCCATGATTCTTTTGATTAAATTACTATGAGTCACTACAATTCTTAAGCCGATAACAAACAATGCAACTGCACCGATATAATTTATGTTATCGATAATCTTCTCGAGTATAAGCATCATATTCCCTCATCAATTATAAGATTAAATAATGAAATCATGGTTGAAGCTACCTTAATACCTATTCCAATCATTAACAACGGTATCATTCCTCCGGATAAAATATCACCGATAACTCCTTCGGGAAAACCAGCATCAAGAT
Source organism: Candidatus Izemoplasmatales bacterium (assembly GCA_032251215.1). GTDB lineage: Bacteria > Bacillota_I > Bacilli_A > Izemoplasmatales > Hujiaoplasmataceae > UBA2289. The sequence goes on along the minus strand of JAVVFA010000020.1, from coordinate 8,037 downwards.
TCGTTAAGAACCTTCCGGCGATAAAAAGACCAATTAAGCCAACGGTAACAAACCACATTATTCCACCACTTTCAGCGATTTCCGATGTTTTATGAGAAAACTTCTTTTTCCCTTTTTCTCGTCCGAAAACTAATGTATAAAGAATTAGACTCGTACCAACAATCGCTCCGCCAGCAAATCCGCCTCCTGGGCTAATATGACCGTTAATGATAATAAAGATACCATATGCTTGAGCAAAAGGAATGATAATTCTTGTGATATTTTTAATGATAATATCATTCATGATCTCTTACCTCCTTGTCATATTTTGTGGATCTTAACACTGATCCAACAGCAACTACAGAAGTAAAGAGAACAATTGTTTCACCTAAAGTATCAAACCCACGATAATCAGCCAAAATAGCGGCGATAATATTTGAGGCGTTGGTTTCACTCACTCCACTATTCAAATAATGATTGACGATATCATTATACGCTGGTGCATTTATATTAGCTCCGGTAGGCATTTGAAAAATGCCATAAACTAAAATAATAAATAAAATTATAAACAAAGAGTTACTTAATATTTTTCTCATTTTTCGTACCTCTTAGTCTTACTGATAACAGCAAAGAATAAAATCGATGTCACACCAGCTCCGATTGCTGCTTCAGTGATTGCAACGTCAGGGGTTTTTAAAATCAACCATAATACTGACATCATTAAAGAATAAGCTGAGAATAATATAACAGCTCCTATTAAATCTTTAATTCTTCCAATAGCAAAAGCACAAACTATTAGATATATTACAATTACTACATTGAGAATAACCATTATTTATCCTCCTCGATATTAATACCCGATTCTAGTCTTTTATAAGCACTTTTGGCGATTGCGTGAGCTGCTGTTGGGTTGGTTAGCCAAACAAAGATTAAAATTAGTAAAATATTTAATGAAATGAAAGTTAAACCTTGCCAAATTATTAATCCTAAGAAAATTAAACCAGCCCCCATAGTATCGCATTTGGTTGTTGCATGCATTCTTGTGAAAACATCGGGCATTCTAACAAGGCCAACAACTCCAACGATAAAAAAGAACAAGCCACTTGCTAAACAAGCTATTATTATAATATTGAGAATTATTTCTCCTACACTCATTTTCCCAGTTTTCCTTTCATCAAAAGTTTGGCTAGTCCAATAGTTGCAATAAATCCTAATAAAGCATATACAAAAGCAACATCAACATAAAAAGCTTGTGCTGTAATAAGCGCAATTAAAACAATAATAACTGTAACCTTAGTAGAAATCATATTAATAGCAACAATTCTGTCTTCTGCTGATGGGCCGGCAATTGCTCGATAAAGTCCAACAAAAGTAAGTAAAACTAAAATAATTGCAGAGATTAAAACCGCTACTTCAACCATATTTTTAATCCTCCTCTAAAGCCATAAAAGCTTTTCCCAAAGAACTACCATCTAGATGCTTTACTTGTTCTTTAACTAAACCATGAACAACAATTTCCTCGTCATTCATATCAACAGTTAAGGTTCCTGGAGTTAATGTTATAGCATTCGCAAAGAGCGCTTGGTTAAGTTCTCGTTTCAAGGGATTTTTAATAGTAACAAATCCTGGATCAATCAGCATCTTTTTACTTAAAACAATTTTAGCAACTTCAATATTTGATTTTGCAATATTAAAAATTAAAACAAAAAATAGAACAAATAATCGCTTAATTGTTCTAAATGTTAATTTCGAAACTTCAGTATTATTAAATACTAAATCATAATTAAAAAATACAACCATCCCTGATACCAAAAAACCAATGATAGTTATGGTCAAATCGACTTTAAAAGATAAGATAAACCAAAATATAAGCAATAAGATAAAAAGTATAATTGCCCCATATCTTTTCTTCAATCAAATCAACACCCTTCTTCTAGCACATAAAATAAAAAGACCAATTCTTTTTAAGCCTAGTTTTAGTATATAAATCCTTAAACTTTATGTCAAGGCGTCAAGGCAAATTGGTCGTTTTTAAATGATTTTTTACCGATTATTTTATTTTATATGATTGGATTTTGCGTTTGTTGGTAGGATAACTTCCTTTGGTTACGATAACCAATAAATCCAAAGATAATAACAGGCAATAAAAATATTGCATAAAGTATGAATAATATTGCTGCCAACAAGTACAAAATTGTATTTGTTAGTACCAATCCAGGATTTCTAAAAATGAAGCTAAGTATAATTAAAAAGGTGGCTAAGGCGGTAACAACTAAATGAGGTATTGCTAATACCGTTAATATCGCTATAAAGAAATCATCTCCTGTTGTATCGGGGTTATTTAGCTCTGCAAAAGGACTTAGCAGATATAGGCAATAAGTTAATCCTAAAATTACGGTAATAAATAATATAACACTTCTTTGTTTAAACATTGACCAGCAAACCTTCTTTGTTAAAAGGGATAAGCAACAAGTTCTTTTAGCCTCAAAATCATTTTGCTTATATATAAAACATATTAAACCTAAATTACATTTTATTCAATACTATAAAAATAATTATTTAACATCTTATCATTTCAATATGTAGGTTGTTTTTAATTTATAAAGAAAGATTGTTGAGAGTTAATCTAAGATTTTCAACTATCTCATCTCGTTTCATATTTTTATCGAATTCACTTAAATATCGAGCTTTTCCAACGATGATTTGTTGTTTTTCTTTATGATAATATATAGGAATTAAGGGAATATGAGTTTGATTATGTTTATAAAATTGTTCTGCTAAATAAACAAATCCGGAATGGAATTTTTCTATTTTAACTTCATAACCATCAGAGCTATCTTCCGTGAATATTAAAAGGGAGTTGTTGCAATCAAGATTTTCTAAACTTAACTTAATTGTTTTCCTTAATCTTGCGTCTGGATAAGTAGGAATTAATCTCACGCCTTTGTATAATGTTTTTGATATTATTCCAAATAACGTTGCTAGTATAAAAGATCTAAATTTGCTATAACCAATTTTTTTTCGATAGAAAACAAAATATAAATACTTCCATCTTGTAATGTAGTGACCAGTCATAGGGTAGGCGCCCCATGGGACAAGATATTTCGGGAAGTAAACGCTTAATGTTAAGGGACCAGCTGCGCCACTATGATTAGCAAAGTAAATAGCTTTTTCGGGTAATGCTTCTTCTAGTATAATTAATTCTGGTTTTTTTCTCACAGTTCTGATTATTTTTTTTATCAATCTGATAAACCAATTGTGTTTTTTTATTGTCATTACTTTTTTCATAAGCACCTCTTATTAATTGCTCTTATTATTTATCAACTTATACATGTTCCACATACCGAGATATTCAAAACCTAACCTTTGATAAATTTTACCTGCTTCTGGATTGTCATAGAATAAACATAAGTCTTTCTTTTTTTCGGTAATATATTTTTTCATCAATTCTATCATAAGAATCGAAGCTAGTCCTTGATTACGATATCTGATGTCAGTAGCTACAGAAACTACCATAGCACTTTTAGTAGTTTCAGCAGTAGTTGCAACTGTAGATACAATATGATTGCCTTTTTCGATAAATAGCGTTATACCCATATTTAGTGAATTCAATTTAGCTTCAACAAAGTTCGATCGATTATTATGATAGATATTAAATTCTTTGATATTAGTTAATAAATTAAACAATTCATTACATTCTTCTCTTGATTCAAGTTGTTTAATATTATAACTGTTATTTATATCAAGAACTTTAATTGTTTGGGCTTGGCAGAAATACATTTGCGTTTTTTTGTATCCTGTTAAATATGGATCTAGTATATTCAGCAACTCAGCTTTTCCACTTAAAACATTAAAAGAATCTTGTTTGAATATTTCTAAATATTGCTTATTAAAATGTAGTTTATGAGAATAATAAATTGCGTTTTCACGATATCTTAAAAAGGCACTTAAGTAATTGCCGAGATTATCTATTTCAGCATAAACATGTTGAAAATCTTTGTCAAAACCAAAAGTTTCAATATCACCTATTGGAAAAATATTATATGTTGATTCTTGATACAGATAATTTAATATCTGTGAACAATCTTGTTTATTTAAAATTCTAATCATTGCTTTACCTCAGTGGCTTTTCTATTGAATCTATTGTATCAAAGAATAATCGAGGTTTCTAGATAGTATCAGTTATTTTTAGAAATCTTAAAGTATTATTATCAGATATTTCTTTATTATATTGAGATTCTGACAAATTATATTTTTGAAGTTCTTCTAAGTTTTCAATCCGGTTTTCAATCATGTAGTTCAACATCATTCCTCGAGCTTTTTTAGAGTTATAACTTTTAATTTTTTTATAATTGGTTTTAGTTCCTTCAACAAACTCAATATTAATAATCTTATCTTTCTGATTTTTGAGCATTTTACTATATTCATCAGAAGCTAAATTAATGATAATTGATTCATCCTTAAAATGATTATCGATTTCTTCTTGCCAGTACTTATATAAATTAACGTTGGGTATTTTGTTATTCATATCAAGGCGGTAGGGATAAATTATATTAGAGGGTTCTATGACTCCGTACATTGCCGATAAAATGACAAGATGTTTATTTAGATAATCTAATTCTTTAAGATTATAATTGTTGATGTCTAGTTGTTCAAAAACAACTCCTTTATAACAGTTAATTGCATAGCACTTTGGCATAAGCAAAAAATTTTTTTGATATAGATTGAAGGTCTTATCAAGAAGATTTTTCTTTATATTAAGTGATTTACCTAATTTGTTTTTAGTCAGTAATTTAAGTTTTAAAAAAAGAAACCGACTTTTTTTAGATAAGTTAGCCATGTATTCACTACCTAAATCGATAGTGAAAATTTGAGTTTTACTTGGGGCTATTATAATTTTCATCTTTAATAATTATCAGAAAGTAATTTCATTATCTCTTTAGTAGAATCAATTCTTCTAGAAATTTTTACTTTTTCATCTATTAATAAGGCTGGAGTATTAAGAATGTTGTGTTTGGCAATTTCTTGAATATCCTCAACTTTGATTACTTTAATATTTGCAATCGATAATTTTTTCAAAACTTTTTGGACTTGTGAATACATTACTTTACATTTGGGACAACCTGGTCCCAAGATTTTAATTTCCATTTATAAAACCTCGATTATTTGTTTATCATTATTTTTAAACCAGTGAGTTGTTTTGTTGGCGATTTTAACCAAGGTTAACATTACTGGTACTTCAACTAAAACACCAACAATAGTCGCTAAGGCTACTCCCGGATTTAAAGGAAATAACGCTATCGCTACGGCTACAGCCAATTCAAAAAAATTACTAGCGCCAATCATACCGGCGGGTGCAGCTATGTCATGGGATAACTTTAGTTTTTTCGCTGCGTAATAAGCAATAAAGAAAATCATGAATGTTTGAATAACTAAAGGTATTGCTATATATAGAATATGAAGAGGGTTAATAATAATAATTTCACTTTGAAGTGAAAATATCAAGACTAGTGTTAATAACAATCCGCTAATTGTTACTTTTGAAAACTTTGGTATAAACTTATTATTATAAAATTCAAGTCCCCAGTTTTTCACAACAATGTGTCTGGTCAATGAAGCTGCAACTAGCGGAATTACAACAAATAAAAATACTGATAAAAATAAAGTTAACCAAGGAACGCTGATGCCGCTGATATTTAATAAAAAGCCGACAATCGGAGCGAATAACAAAAGGATAATCAAGTCGTTTGTTGCAACTTGAACCAAGGTATAAGCTGGATTGCCTTTGGTAAGAGAGCTCCAAACAAATACCATGGCTGTACAAGGGGCAGCACCTAACAAAACAGCTCCTGCAAGATAATCATTTGCTAGATTTGAAGGTATGACAGATTTAAATATAATCATAAAAAATAGATAGGCAATTCCAAACATTGTAAATGGCTTTATCAACCAATTTACAATCCAAGTAACATATAAACCTTTGGGATTCTTCCCAACGTTTTTTATTGATGTAAAATCAATTTTAAGCATCATCGGGTAGATCATTAACCAAATCAAAATTCCAATTGGAATATTGACGCTAGCAATTTCAAATTGATTTAGGAAATTAGGAATGCTTGGAATAAAATAGCCAATCATTACTCCTATACCCATACATATAAGCACGAAAATTGTTAAATACTTTTCAAAAAAACTTATTCCTGAATTTGTTTTCAATCTCATCACTTCCCCTTTATATAGTCTTTTGTCAATAAGAAATCTATTTGACAAAATCTTGAATAAACGCCTTTACTTCTTCAGTGCTAGGTACCCTACCATAAGAAACAATTTTGTCATTGATAATTAATCCTGGAGTTCTCATTAGACCAGAATTAGCAATTTCCATCACATCTGTGATATATTCAATTTCAGCTAATAAATTCAATTCTTTAACGCCTTCTTTGACATTTTCTATTAACTTTTTACAGTTTTTACATCCTGAACCTAATACTTTGATAATCATTTTCTTTAATCTCTCCTTTATATAAATAAATAACTAAATGCATTAAATAAATATCCCATTATAATAATGCCAACAACGACAACTCCTACAAAAGTTACAAGTAATTTCGTTTTTACTACTTTCTTAATCATTATGATTGATGGTAATGATAAAGCAGTAACTGCCATCATGAAAGCTAAGACCGTACCAATGCCAACACCTTTTAAAACTAAAGCTTCGGCAATCGGTAAGGTTCCAAATATATCTGCGTACATTGGGATACCGACAAGGGTCGCAATTAATACTGAGAATGGATTGTTTTCACCTAATACAGTCTCTACCCATTCTTGAGGAATAACACCATAAATTAAAGCACCAATTCCTACACCAATTAAAACATATATCCAAACACGATTAATGATTTCTTTGACTTGTTCAAAAGAATATCTTACTCGATCTTTTTTTGTTAGTTTTTCTTCTTCTATTTCAGTGATATTATTAGTTTGATCAGCCAAGATAAAATCAGCCACATATTTATCCATCTTTAAAACACTGATTAATGTTCCGCCAATAACAGCTATTACAAGACCAACAACTACATATGCCAGGGCAATTTGCCAGTTAAAAATACTAGCTAATAAAATAACTGAAGCTAAATCAACTAATGGTGATGATATCAAAAACGAAAATGTTACTCCTACAGGTAGACCGGCTTTAGTAAAGCCAATAAAAATCGGAATTGATGAACAAGAACAAAATGGAGTAACAGTTCCTAATAAAGCACCGATAATATTCGCCCAAACACCTTTAAACTTAGAAAGAATTCTTCTAGTTCTTTCTGGAGTGAAATATGATTGAATGTATGAAACTAAGAAAATTAAAACTGTCAATAGAATAAAGATCTTAATTATATCATAAAAAAAGAAGGTTAAAGATTTATATAACCTAGAAAGCTCATCAAGTTTAATTACATCTCTAAAAAACCAATCAATGGATTCTCTTAACCAATCCATTCTTAACAATTGGTTGTTTAACCAATTAAATATTTCTTTTAGCATTTAGATACTCCTTCTTGTTTTTTCAGGTTGTTTAAATAAGCAACAAGCTCATTCAAACTGTCTTGATTAACTTCTAATTTACGCCATATCCCTTCTTTTTTTGAAGTTATGAGACCTGATTCTTCTAGGATATTAATGTGATATGTCATGGTGGGTTGCGTTACATCAAGTTTATCGATTAAAGTACATCCACAATTCTCGCCTTTTATAATTAGCTCAAGTAAAGCTAAACGATTTTTATCACCTAGAGCCTTAAAGTAATTAGCAATTTTTTCATTCATTCTGATCCCTCCGACATATAGATGTTTATCTATATATATAAACATCTATATTATAAATGGAATTAATATTCTTGTCAAATGAGATTGTCTTTTTTTATAAAAAAATGAAAAACAAGTTTTTCAACTAAAGAGTCCGTGGACTCTTTTTTGATTACCTTTTTTTTGATACAATTAATATATGATAAATCCTCAATACGCATTTAAAGGCGCCTTTAAGCTACAGCTATTAACGGCTGCT
>JAVVFA010000019.1:0-13984 GCA_032251215.1 Candidatus Izemoplasmatales bacterium | reverse complement strand
AATTTTATCTGCTATAGGAGGTTTTTACAGTGTTATCTATAAAAGTACTTGACTTTTAATAGTTAGTCACTCCTTTTGACTATATATTAACATTTATAAATGATAATAAAAAGTGATTTGCTAGGAATTCTGCAAATCACTATTTTTTTTAATTCTAATATAAATAACAATCATTAAGACCAAACCAACAAAAACCATTAAGGCTGAAAAATTAAAGACATTAATAGGTTTAAGTTCGTATAAAAACCCACCAATCAAAGGACCAATTATCATCCCTATTGAATAAAAAGATTGCCTGACTCCCATGATTGAACTGTAAAAACCTTTGTTAGCATTATCAGCAATGAAATTTTGTTCTAAAGGTTGATAGATTGCTTTAGCAACAACATAAATCATATATACTGTATAAACTATGAGTAAAAAATTATTTGCTCTAAAAACGATTAAAACGACAATTATGCTTACAATCTGTGCAATCATCATTATCAAGAGATTTTTATGCAGTCTCGTTATGAGAGGAACAATCAAAATACTCGTGACAATCGAAACTATTCCTGTAACGAATACAAAGTTACCTATATCGCCAGAACTATAACCTAAATCATCAAAATAGACATCTAAATATTTGGAAAGATTAGTGATAGAAATACTAATGAAAGTCAAGGAAATTAGAAATAACAAAAGATTAGTATTTATCTTGCCAATATTTTTGAAACTTTCGATAAAAGTTGGCTTTTTTGTAGCTTTATTGATAACATCATCTTCCCTAATTAAAATGAAAACATTGAAAGCATGGATTATATTTAATGATGCTTGTATTAAGAAAACAACTCTTAAATCATCTGTATGTAAAAAGTTAACTATTGTAGGATTTGTACTTATAATTCCGCCAAGCGCGTAACCTACGCTAGCACCTAAAGCTAAGGCTGCGGCTAGCCACGCTAGATGTTTAGCTCTTTTTTCTGGTTCACTTACTTCAATCATATGAGATACAAATAAAGTCATACTTGCAGCTACACCAAAACCACTAATAAATCTAAAGAAAATCATCCAATACATGTTCCCTGCATAACCAAAACCAAATTGTCCAAAGCTATAAATTAACAAACCTAAAACCATGACAGTTCGTTTCTTTCCTCTATCAGCTAATACACCCCAAATAGGAGATCCAACCATTAAACCCAAACTCATAGTAGCATAGAAAAATCCAAACATTTTATCTGGTATTTCTAAACTCCTCACGAAAGCAGGAGTGACTGGATGTCCCAAGTTGTGTAAAACACCCTGAACGAAATATAAAATTATGATGCTGATAACTGCTCTCTTCATATTCCTACCTCATATTCAAACCATTATATTGTAACTTATTAGACATGAAAATTGAACTGATTTGATTAAGAAAAATAGGCAACCTAAAAGTTGCCTAATAATTTATTCTTCAAATCGTTTAATCATTTGAGTTAGTTGTTCTTTTAAAACAATTGGAACGTTCTCTCCATAAACATCATAAAAATATTTTCTAATCGATTCAATCTCAACTAACCATTCGTTTTTATCGATCTCAAAAACCTTTTTTAAATTAGATTTATCAATATTTAAACCATTTAAATCTAAATATTTTATATCAGGTAAAATACCGATTGGAGTTTCAATAAAGTTCTGTTTTTTTTCAGTTCTTTCCAAGATCCATTTCAAAACCCTACTGTTTTCGCCAAAACCTGGCCAAAGAAATTTACCATTCTCTTTCCTAAACCAGTTAGTAAAGAATATTTTTGGTAGTTTATCTTCGGTAGTTTGCCTTGATACATCAAGCCAATGGTTAATATAATCAGTAATGTTATATCCAATGAATGGTAACATTGCAAAAGGATCTCTTCTGACCCTTCCGATGTTTTCATCGATGGTTGCGGCCGTAATTTCTGACCCCATAATCGATCCGATGAAGATACCATGTTCAAAATTATAGCTTTGATGGATTAGTGGAATTGTCGATGGTCTACGTCCGCCAAACAAAATTGCTGATATAGGTACTGGTGTCTCGTATTCTTTAGCTAAAGAAGGACAGTTCGTTAAAGGTGCAGTAAAACGAGCGTTAGGATGATCAGGTCTTGAATCCATTGATTTATACCAATCATTACCATGCCAATCTATTAAATGATCAGGTTCATCTGCTAATCCCTCCCACCAAACATCACAATCATCTGTCAATGCAACATTAGTGAAGATTGTGTCATGTTTAATTGATTCCATTGCAATTGGATTGGTTTTATATGATGTTCCTGATGTTACTCCAAAAAATCCTGCTTCAGGATTAATGGCATACATATATCCATCATCATGAATTTTAAGCCAAGCAATATCATCACCTAAAGTTTCCGCTTTCCACTCTTTTAAAGTTGGATTAATCATCGCAAGATTTGTCTTTCCGCAGGCACTAGGAAAAGCACCAGTAATATATTTAACTTTGTTTTCAGGACTTGTCAGTTTTAGAATAAGCATATGTTCAGCTAGCCAACCCTCGTCTTTAGCAATTGCAGAAGCGATCCTTAATGCAAAGCATTTTTTTCCTAAAAGGGCATTACCACCGTATCCAGAGCCATAAGACCAAATCATTCTTTCCTCAGGAAATTGAGTGATATATTTTTGCTCAATCGGTGCGCATGGCCACTGAGGATCTTTATCTCCAGGACTTAATGGATAACCTACTGAATGAAGGCACTTGACAAATTCATTTCCTTGTTCAATTAAGTCAAGTACTTTATTTCCAGCTCTTGTCATGATATGCATATTTAATGCTACATAGGGACTATCAGTAACTTCCACGCCTAATCTTGACATATCAAGCCCTATTGGTCCCATTGAAAAAGGAATTACATACATAGTTCTACCCTTCATTGAGCCTTTGTATAACTTCCACATTACAGGCATTAATTCATCCTTAGAAATCCAATTGTTTGTCGGACCGGCAGCGCTTTTATCAGTTGTTGAGATAAAAGTTCTCTTTTCAACTCTTGCTACATCAGAAGGGTCTGATCTAAATAATAGTGATCTCGGTCTTTTGTTTGGATTAAGACGAATAGCTTTACCCACTTTTATCAAATCTTCTGACAAGGTATCATATTGTGATTGTTCACCAGTCCAAAAGATTACTTTTTCAGGATTGGTATGTTCAACTAATTCATCAATCCAAGCATTTAATACATTGTTTTTAGTCATTTCGCACTCCTTTATGGGTTTTTATTAAATAATTTGTCTAAACTTAACAAATATTTGTTATAATAATTATTGAGGTGTTCAAATGGAAATAAAAAATAAAAGTATTGCGTTATTGATAGATGCTGAAAATATTAGCCCAAGCTATATTGAAATTATTATTGATGAAGCAAATAAATATGGAACAATAAATTATCGCCGCGTCTATGGAGACTGGACGACACCACAACTTAATCCTTGGAAAACCAAGATAAGTGAGTTTGGGTTAACGCCAGTTCAACAATATGCATATACTTCAGGGAAAAACTCTTCAGATTTTACTTTGATAATTGATGCGATGGATATTTTATATTCAGAAAAAGTTAACAGTTTTTGCATTGTATCAAGCGATAGTGACTTTACTAAGCTTGTAACAAGACTTAGAGAAGATAATATGTTTGTTTTTGGTATGGGCGAATCTAAGACACCAATTTCCTTAGTTAATTCTTGCGAAACTTTTGCATATTTGGATAAGATGTTAAAAGCTCAACCTAAAGAGGAAGAAGTTTTCGAAGTTGAAACTAAAGAATCGAAAAAACAAATCGCTAAAATAAAACCTAATAAAACAGTTAGTTCAATTACTCCACTTAGGAGAATCAAACAAGAATTGACCAATATCATCAATGCCAACATGGAAGATGATGGCTGGGCATATTGGAGTTTAATAGCACAGCTGTTGCAGAAGAAGTTCCCGGGATTTCATCCCCGTAACTACGGTGATAACACAAGAATCTTGCAATTTTTTGAAAAGATGAAAGAATTTGAAGTAAAAAAAGAAGCTACAGTTAGTTATATTAGAAATAGCAAATAAACTAAGCCAATAACTGGCTTTTTTTATTGGTAATTGCGATGTACATATGGCGAGTTCATCAAATGTAATAATCCAGGATAATTAAGATTGAAACTGATAATATCTCCTACTGAATACCTAGTATTTGTTACTTCAACTATTAAATGATCACTACTCCCGCCAATAATTTTCACCCTATTATCAACCGGGAAAATATTGTTTATTAAAACGTCTTGTTTACCAATAGCTAATATAGCTCGTTTCATATGGCCCTTATCTTCAATTTCAACTTTTTCTCCAAAAGAATTGATAGACATTTTACCATCGGGAAAAGAAGGTTTTGTTTGACATTCAATAACTTCAGCTTCTAAGGTGAAAATATTGTGGTTAAATCCCGGTAGACTGGTTGAGTAAGCAGTTTCTTTGCCAAAGAAAATTGCTTCACCAACTCTTAAAGAGTTAATATCACTGGGGATTCCTTGTTTATCAAACAAGTAAACTGAAGATGAATTACCACCAGAAATGATATCTAAATGGATATTAAAATGGTTTTCAATATCTTTTTTTATTTTCACGAGACGATTTAAGATAGATTTGCTTGGAACTAGACCGCCATAACATGTTAAGTTAGTTCCAATGCCTTTTAAAATGATATTCTCAAGCTTTAATATTTTCTCAATTTTTTCAAGGTAATTTTCTTTATAATAAATTCCTTCTCTCAGGTCGCCGAGGTCATACATAAAAATAATTTCGTGTTTTTTATTTTGCCTTTTAGCCTCTAAATCTAGGGCTAAAACTGTTACTAATTCACTGTTTAATGATAGATTTGAGTATAATATTACATCTTTAATCTCAGACATACTTGGCAGACGAACAAGCATCTTTTTAAAATGAAAATCTTGATATATTTTCAAGTTTTTTATGCGAGAATCACCAACATATTTAAATCCACATTCTTCAAAGATTTTTGCGATTTTTAAATCTCCTGCCACAACTTTAATTACAGGCATTAGTTTACTTATGCCGTTTGTTTTTGAGTATGAAATCATTTTTAAGCAGTTTTCTTTCAATTCTTTTAAATTGATGTTTACTCTTGGATACATATTATATTATCTCCAGACTTTGTTTTAATAAATTTAATGCTGCTTCAGGATGTTTTTTGGAAAGCACACCTAAAGAAGCCATGATATAGTAATTATCAATATATATTTTTGTCTTAGGCGACGGTGATAGCAATAGTTCATTTTGCTTTGATAGAACCTGTTTAATTATTTTCTCTCGATTAGGCAACTTGGTTAAAGCTCCACCTGTAGCTATAATATATTTGACATTAGTTAAGTCTTTTCCTTCAGCATAAGTTAATTTTCCGGAACTATTGTACATATATACTAATTTTCCGGAATGACGTTTTAAAGCTAAGTCAAAAGCCGTTTCAGTTAATCTTTCGGTTAATGGAAATTGCTTTTCGTCAGGAATAGGTTGATAATTTTTAATCATAAGCTCTAAATTTTCAATGGTTGTCTTTAATTCTTTACATAAATTGTTTATACCAATTGAGTTTATAACATTGTCTTTATTGATATATACACCCAAGTCACCTTCAACCGTTCTCTTCGCAAAAGGCTCTGGCGCGATTAAGATTTTATTGATTTTTTCTTTACCTTCTGTCACTGAATGAATGTCAGTTGTTGCACCACCAACGTCAACAGTGACTAAATCGCCCAAACTTTTTTGTAATAGCTTTGAAGCCTCCATAACTGCTCCTGGAGTCGGAATAATCGACTCAGAAATCATTTCTTTTACACGCTCCATTCCGGGTGCTTGAATAATATGTTTTTCGAAAACATTTTGAATGATTTCCCTTGTGTTTTCGACCTCTAAGACATCTATCTTAGGATAAACATTATTGCTTATGTAAAGAAAATTTTCTTGGTTATTATCTTGAAAATATTTCTTTACCAAATTATGATTTTGAATGTTTCCAGCATAAATAACTGGGATGGATAATTTCATTTCAGCAATGATTTTTGCGTTTTCTAAAGCTGTTTTTCTCTCGCCATAATCAACGCCACCTGAAATCATAATGATATTCAACTTTTGATTTTTGATTTCATCAATTTGATATTCATCAAGAATCCCGGATGTTATCATTTTTAAATTAGCACCAGCACCTAAAGCAGCCTCTTTAGCGGCTTTTACCGTCATATCATAGACTAACCCATGAACACTCATTTTCAATCCGCCAGCAGCACTAGAACTCGCAAAGGTTTCCTTTGCGACTAGTTCACTAACGTTTAAGTTTTGCATTAAATTTGCTTTTGCTTGATTCAAACCGATTATTACATCGCCTAATTCGACAGTTGTTGGGGCAAACCCACTCCCTAAAAACCTTGGGTTGTTGCTGTCTAAATTATCAAAGGCATTAATAATAGTAGTAGTTGAACCAATTTCAGCTACCAATGCATCAATTTTCATTCATTTCTACCTTTTTCTTTATCAAGAAAGATGCAACATGGTGGCCTTTGGCTCCACGTCCAAAACCAGCATCTACTCCATTTTTCTCAGCAATTTCAGGAGTTACTTGAGTACCACCAGCAATTATTATCAATTGATCCCTAACGCCTTTTTCAATTGCGTACTCATGAGTTTTCTTCATGTTTTTATAATGGACGTCATCATGTGAAATAATAGTAGACATTAAAATGGCATCAGCATTTGCTTCAATTGCTGCATCAACTAATTTTGTTATTGGCACTGATGTACCTAAATAAATGCAGTTAATACCATATTTTTCAATGCCGCCATGTTTGATATCAATAATTTCTCTTAAACCAACTGAATGTTCATCTTGTCCAACTGTTCCAGCGATTATTGTGATTGGATGTTCGCTCACGTATTCTCTGATTTCACTACCACTGAGTAAATCAGGTTCTTTAGGTAAAACTAAAGAATCAAGCTTAATCTCAATATCTAATTTACCCTTAATTTGAATCCTTGTTGCTTCAGCGTTTTGCAGTATTTCTTTATGTATTACTTCTGCATCTAAAAGATTCATTTTCTTAGCAATTACTAAAGCAGCCGCTTCGGCATATCTAACTGAAGTAGGCAAAGTTACATCAACAACCAACATTCCGTCTCCAGCCCATTCAACTTCAGGTTTGATAATATTTGAATTTAAATACTTTTTAGTGCTCTCTAATCTTACATTAACATTATCTTCTTCATCTAGCTCATCGATATATTGAATTTTACTTCGATCTTCAAAGGTTGAACCGCCAATTAATGTTGATGGACAATCTCCGTCATTTAATCCATATTGTTTAATATTATTGTAACCATAATGTGCAGTTACAGGAGCTAAGTAATCTTCATCTCTTTCATAAACTGTATTAGCGCCAATACCGCCATTGATTTTTCTTGATATTCCGTCATAGTTTCTTTCAGGATAAATTCCGGAATCAATAAAGAAACCATCCTCAACAGCTTGGAAATAGCCGCCAGATTCTAATAATTCTTCAAAGAAAAGAATTGCTCTTTCTTTTAATTCTCTTACCTTTTCCGGTAAATAACCTTCTTCCTTCAATTCAACCATTTCTAAAAGACCATCCATGCCTATAAGAGCTTGTTTCGCTGTATCGCAAGCTTCTACATTATACATATGCCATGGAACATTTCTACCTTCATCAGGTGTAATCGTCGACTGAATATCTGCAGAAGTTAATTTAGAAATCATCATATTTAAAACATGGGTTACAGTAGCTTCCCTTGTTGAAGATTCCATATATTTAGTATTCATTTGCGCTCTCATTTTATAATCACTGAAGAAATCCCTTAAAGCTTTAGCGTAAGGAAGATTTATTTTCAAGTCAGGAGCAGGAGTAGCAGT
Source organism: Candidatus Izemoplasmatales bacterium (assembly GCA_032251215.1). Classification (GTDB taxonomy): domain Bacteria; phylum Bacillota_I; class Bacilli_A; order Izemoplasmatales; family Hujiaoplasmataceae; genus UBA2289. The sequence goes on along the minus strand of JAVVFA010000019.1, from coordinate 6,056 downwards.
AGGCGGAACCGTAGAAAGAGCAATATTGTCTTTTCTAATACCTGATTTTTCAGAAAATAAACTATTAATAGCATGTTGAACCATCAACTCAGGCATAACTTTCCAAGCGACCATTGCAGTTGCGTTAGCATTATGTGCACCATCAATTTGTAGAATATCTGCCCAGCCCATAATCTTTTTACTTTCTGCAGCGTCCACAAATGATCTGACCATATTGATGTTTCGATACAAAACATTATATTGAGGATCTTGGTGAGCGCCATTAACACCTTCTTCAGCAAACATTACCGCAATGTCTGGACCTGCTACACCACTAACATATGAATGGTAATTAATTGATCTTCCAACTTCATCTTCGATAATATCTAAGGCTTTTCTTTGAGCTCTTACTTGTTTTCTTGTTATCGGAACCCCACCCACACCTTGCGGCGTACCTTCGATTAATCCATCAAAATGAGATTGACCAGCTGTTCTAATAACCATTAAATGGTCAGCACCATGCCAAGCAGCCATTCTCATTCTTCTAATATCGTCTTCGAATCGTCCACTAGCAATTTCTGATGTGATAACCTGTATTGGCTGCGGATCAATATTCTCAAAATACTTTGCAGCCGGAAGTGGAATACTATTTTTTAAAGGTTTAGATGCATCAGAATAAATATTGCCTGCCATATCTAAATCTTTAACAGATTCTCTCCAAGTCCATCCTCTTCGCCTTGGCTCATACTTATCTAAATCTTTTAGAATTTCTAAGATATCTAATTTGTCATTTTTATTCATCTTTAGGCACCTCGAAACTCTTTAATACTTTGTTCCATCCTATATCATTTATTAATTCTAAACCGGCATTTCTAATGTCAATATTTTCAATTTTAGATAAACGATATACAACATGACCAGCTCCTTTAGAAATCAGGCCATGATTAATAACTTTATCTACTAAATTTTTAGCTTCAAGGCTTGAAAAACCCATTCTTAAAAGAACACTTCTTTCGATAGCGGGAGTTGTATTTTTATAAGCTAAATTAACCAAAGGTTCTACAGCCCTTTCTGCTAATTCCCAAAATCTTTGTTTTAGTTGTTCGTCGGTCAATGAAATCAGATGTTCACGTCTTTTCAAATAATCGTCTTCTCTAACTTTTCGGTTATTCATTTTCATCCTCCACAGTTATGTCATATTTTTTCATTTCATTTAAAACAAAGTCCAATGAAGTATTTGTTTCTTCGACTAAAAATTTCAAATCGTTTTTTGATAATCTTTTTGTTTTCATAAATTGACTTTGTAAGAATTTTTTTCTAATCATATTCAAATCGACATCAACAGCTTCAATTAAATCGACAGACTTAGGAAAAACAATTGATTTTCCTGGAATTTCTTCCTTAGGATCGCCAAAATAAATATAAATTCCATTTTCTCTTGCAAATGTAAGTTGCGCTTGATGATGCTTTCCAGCAGAAGTATATTCTGTTTCTTGAACAATGATTATTTGATCTTCTTTTAATTCTTTAGCTAATGAAAAAGCAGCTGCTAAAGAAATGTTTCCTGCGGGACCTCTTTCTATACCTTCTAAAACAGCTAAAGCTTCAGTTATGAAAAAGACTTCTCCTTGATTGACAGTAACATAACGATCAATATATCTTAAAGCTCTCGCAGCGGATCTCGGTACATCACTACGATCAGGATTCATAATGAAAGGCAAACCAAATCCAGTATGTCCTGTTGTAAAAGATTTTTTATTAAAATCATTATCGTCGGCCATATGTAATCCATATAGGTTAACACTCGCTCCAATAATTTCAACTTTTTCATTAGTGGTTTTCTTTATTCCCCTTGCTGTTCCAGTTAAGTTTCCTCCGCCAGCATTTGTGCAAACAACCGTGTCAGGAATTTTGCCTGTAAGTTTTAAGCAATCTTCGATGATTTCTTGTCCTAAGGTTTCAATACCCATAATTCCGTAAGGAGTATAAAGAGAGGCATTAAAATATCCGGTTTCTTCCAAAAGTAATAAAAACTTATAAAAAAGTTCAGGTCCAACGCTAAGTTGAACAACTTCAGCTCCATAAGCTTCACAAGCTCTGGCTTTTTCAATAATCTCTGGTTGGCCAATGCCTTTAGAATCATAACATTCTTGCACAATAATGCATTTTAGTCCATATTTAGCTGCCTGAGAAGCAACTGCAGCACCATAATTACCGCTAGTAGCTGCTATAACGCCTTTAAATCCCATTTTTTTAGCTTGGTAACAAGAAATACTGGCTCTCCTTGCCTTAAAGCTCCCTGAGTCATTTAAAGCCTCATCTTTGATAAAGATTCTAGCTCCAAAACCTGGTTTAGCTACTTTACGAACTAACTTTGTTATATTTTTACATTCTTTTAACGGTGTATTCCCTACACCGTTATCATTTTGAATTTTTCTGATTTCTTTTAAGGTGAAATCACCTTCACTTAAAAGCGATTCATAATCAAAACCTATAAAGTCAAATTCATGTTTTTTATAATTTATACCGACAGACTTTTGCATTATTTGATTTTTTCGTGCCATGACACTTTCGTAAGAATCATCCATTATAATCACTTCCATAAAGTGTGGCTTTTAATATTTTATCTATTTGATGTATTTCGGGAACATAATTTCCATAAGTGTGAAGATAACTTGGATTTTCCTGAATAAGTTCACCAACTTCAACCCGACCAGTCAATGTTTTAATCTCGACAACATCTCCTAGAAAAGCATCTTCTAAAAGATTTCCCTTAACCCAAAGAAGAAGCGGAACTTTTTTGGTCGCTTCTGGCAAATTATTTGCTCTATTTTCAGGATTTAATATAATCTTTTTAATTTGAACCCAACTACCTTTTTTTATCAAGATAATCAATCCTCTCTTATTAAATTTCTTACATCTCCCATAATAGTTCTTGGCACTGGTAAATCAATCATTGTAACTAAACCTGGTTTAGCGTTGATTACGTGAGGAATCATATTAACACAGATAGCTATAGTACCAATTCCACCCTCAACTTCCGGGGAATTACTAAGATTGATTTCCGGTTTTCCTAAAATTTTTATGTAATCTCCGGTCCGAACTCCAGCCATTTCAGGTTCTATTTGTTGTGGGTGATATAACTTAATTTTGATATCATTTTTTAGAGATACTTCAGCACTCATTTCTACACCACAAACATCACCTGCTTTTGCAAATCCATGAGGACTTTTACGATCAACAGCGGTGATAATCGGTTTCATGCTTTGAGAAAACTCTTTTACTTCTAATCCTAAGGCATCAGCTATCATATAAGCCGATTCTTTAAAGCCAACATGTCCGGCAATTTCACCTTTTTGAAGTTTTTCATTAAATTCTTTAACAGTCAAACCAACTCCTTGTTCCTCCATCACTGTTTTGCCAAAAGGAGATAAGGAATTGATTCTTGATATCTCAAACTCTTTAATATCTTCAACAACACCACTAATACAAATCGCTAACAAATCCATCATCATACCAGGATTAACTCCAGTTCCAAGGATTGTTACATTATGTTTTTTAGCTAATAGATTCAATTTTTCAGATAACTCAGGTTGATTTGCCTTAGGATATGACATTTCTTCAGCAGTAGAAATAACATTTACACCATACTCTACTATTTTTTTTATTTTCGGAAAAGCAGAAGTGGTATATGAATCAGTCGCTAATAAAACGACATCAACTTTATTGTTATTTAAAATATCGTCAATACTATCATATACAAAAACATTGTGATTATAAGAATTATTTAAATTTAAGAGATCAAAAATGCTTTTTCCGACTATAGGTTTGTAAACATCGCATACGCCAATGATATCAAAGCCTTTTTTATTCAAAATCATTTTAGCCATACCTGAACCCATGGCTCCAAATCCCCAAATAACGACTTTGATTTTATCTTTTTTCATTAGTTAGTTATCCTTGTTCCTGTATGACCTAGAAGAGCTTCTTTAGCTTCTTCTAAAGATGCTATTATAACAGTGCGATGTTTCTTACCACTTACAAAAGCTCTTGCTGCTTCAATTTTTGGTAACATCGAACCTTTAAGAAAATGGCCTTCTTTAATCAGTTCATCTATTTCTTTAATAGTTATGTGATCTAAATCCTTTTCTTCAGGAGTACTAAAGTTAATTTTTACTTTATTTACAGCTGTCAGAATTACCAACATATCTACATCTAAAAGATCTGCTAATTTAGCACTAGCAAAGTCCTTATCAATTACTGCAGGAACTCCGTGAAATTCATTTCCCTTTTTGATTACAGGAATACCACCGCCACCGACAGTAATAACTAAGTGTCCAGCTTTAACCATTGATTTTATAATATCTAATTCTACTATATTAACTGGCTTAGGACTAGCAACAACACGTCTATAACCTCTTGAAGCATCCTCAACCATAATATAGCCTTTTTCTTTGGTAAACCTCTCGGCCGTTTCTAAATCATAAAACTTACCAATAGGCTTTGAAGGATTCTCAAAAGCTTGATCAAATTCGTCAACTTCAACCTGAGTAATTATGGTTGCGACTTGTTGTTTTAGACCTTTATTCTTAAGTTCAGTCAGTAAAGCGTTTTGCAAATGATAACCTATATATCCTTGAGACATCGCTCCACATTCTGGGAAAGGCATATCAGGATTCTTATTTGAAACATTGTAACTTGTTTCAAAAGCTAAATTTATCATTCCTACTTGAGGGCCGTTTCCATGAGCTAAAATAACCTCATTTCCCTGTTCGACTAATTCGACTATCGGTTTTACTGCATGTTTAACTTTTTCTATTTGATCTGTTGGATTATGACCTAAAGCATTTCCGCCTAGAGCAACGACAATTTTTCTCATTTTTCCTCCTTGAGACTAGCATACATAACAGCTTTTATTGTATGTAAACGATTTTCTGCTTCATCAAACACAACAGATTGTTTAGATTCAAATACTTCTTCTGTAACTTCTAATGCATCCATTCCGAACTTTTGGAATATATCTTCACCTAAAATAGTTTCTCGATTATGAAAAGCAGGTAGACAGTGCATAAAAATCGCAGCTTCATTAGCGTGTTTCATAACATTTTTATTTACTTGATATGCAGATAACTTTTCGATTCTTTCTTTCCATACAGATTCTGGTTCTCCCATGGATACCCATACATCGGTATAAATAACGTCTGAGTTTTTAGCTCCTTCAGAAACATCTTCAGTGAAATTGAGCTTAGCACCGGAAACTTGTGAAAGTTCATAACATCGATCAATTAATTCTTGTTTTGGCCATAAATCGCTCGGAGCGCATGCTGTAAAATTCATGCCTATGATAGCAGCTCCAATCATTAGCGAATTTCCCATATTGTTTCTAGCATCACCGAAATAAGTAAAATTTATTCCCTCTAAATGACCAAATTTTTCAATTATCGTTAAAAAGTCCGCAAGGATTTGTGTTGGATGATATTGGTCAGTTAATCCATTCCATACTGGAACACCTGAATATTTTGCAAGTATTTCAACAGTTTCTTGTTTATAGCCACGGTATTCTATGCCATCATACATTCTTCCTAAAACTCTTGCAGTGTCTTTAATACTTTCTTTTTTACCCATTTGTGAACCTGTAGGTCCTAAATAAGTTACATTCATACCTAAGTCAGTGGCACCTACTTGAAAAGCACATCTTGTTCTAGTTGAATCTTTTTCAAATAAAAGAACAACATTTTTGCCTTTTAATGGTTGACACTCAAGACCAGCGTGTTTCTTTGCTTTAAGTTTAGCAGATAGAGTTAATAAATCTTGAATTTCTTCTTTGGTATAATCCAATAAAGTTAATAAACTCTTGCCAAAAAAATTTTGTCTCACAATAAAAAAACCTCCTCATCAAATTTTAAAATCTTACTTTTTTACAAAAAAAATACCCATATAGATTATAACACTAAAGCGCTTACAAATAAACACCTAAATACCGAAATTTTCCCCTAAGTAAATTCTAGATTAAATATTAGCAAATAGGAAGTTTTTATAGTATAATTTATATGAGGTGATAAAATGGCTTATGATAG
>JAVVFA010000018.1:0-14012 GCA_032251215.1 Candidatus Izemoplasmatales bacterium | reverse complement strand
AGCGTGAAGCCCCCCTTAAGATGAGATTTCCCATTAATTAATTTAAGTAAGACCCCTCAAAGATGATGAGGTTGATAGGCCAGGTGTGTACGCACGGTGACGTGTTTAGCTGACTGGTACTAATAGGTCGAGGACTTAACTTTGCATTAATACAATTTATTCAGTTTTGAAAGACATGTCTGGTGACGATGGCGAAGTGGACACACCTGTAACCATACCGAACACAGAAGTTAAGCACTTCAGCGCCGAATGTAGTACTAACCGTGCGAGACTAGGTCGTTGCCAGGCTATCTTTCTAAATAAGTTATTAAAACCCTTAATCGAATAGATCAAAGGTTTTTTTCTTTATGTCAAAAAAACGCTCATATTTATACTCAATACATGTCGATGATGTTATAATAAATTTAACAAATCATTTAAAAATTTAAAGTTTTTGTTAAACAATACTTGTATAAGGAGGCTTTTATGGAGCAAATGTTCTATTTATACATATTTGCTACCGCAATATTAATCATAATATTTATTGCGTTAAAAAGTCGCAGAGAAAATTATATAGCCACAGAAAATCTTTATCGAGAGATTGTTTTTTTTACGATAATAATATTACTGATAGATTTTGGCCGCGAATATTTCAATATGAAGCCAGGTTTAATAAATAATATTCTCTTAAATATTTTTTCAGTGCTGATTTTTGTATTACCTTCAATAATAGCTGTGATTTGGTTTTTGTATACACATTTATTGCTTTATCGTCGATCACCAAGAAATAATATTTACTATAAATTATTTTTAATGCCGATGGTTGTTAATATAATCATTTCTTTGATCAGCATCTTTTGGCCATTATACTTTAGTGTTGATACAAATAACCTTTACACAAGAGGAAACATCTATCTACTCTCTATAATCTTACAGTATTTTTATTTAATAGTCCCAATATTTATGGTTATAGCTAATCGAAAAAAAATGAATAATTATAATTTTTTTCCAATGGTGTTTTTTGCGATTCCTCCAATGATTGCAGGTCTAATTCAAGTATTTCATTATGGCGTTTTCTTGATATGGCCAATGTTAGCTTTTTCTGTTTTCGTCGGTTACATTTTTATTCAATCTAAATTAAACGCTATTGATTATTTGACTGGTTTAATGAATAAAGGTGCTTTTGAAAATCATATTGAAAATCTTAAAATGAAAAATAAGAAGAATCAAGTTTTATCAGTTATTGTTTTTGACCTCGACAACTTAAAACAATTCAATGATAATTTTGGACATTTAACTGGAGATAAACTATTAAGTATTTTTTCTGAAGCCCTAGTCAAGAGTTTTGGTCGCAATGATTTTTTGGCAAGATTTGGCGGAGATGAATTTATAATCTTGAAATATATTTATTTTGAGGATGATTTATTGAAGTGTCTTGAATCTTTAGAAAATAGAATTAGCCAAATTAATTTAGACAAAAGGCTTCCAATGGAAATAAGGTATAGTTACGGCTCAAGAATTTATTATTCTGAATCTGATCAATCGATTAAAAGTCTTATCGAAGCAGCTGATAAAGCGATGTATGAATATAAAATCTTAAATAGTCAAGAAAATTAGTTTAATGACTAATTTACAACAAAAAGGAGAAATTACTTAATGACTAAAAGTTATAATTATTTACCAGAGAACTATGTTGAAGATTTTCAGATTGATTTACTTAAAGATAAGAAAAAATTATTATTGATTAATGTCTTAAGTCTAGTACTTTTAATACCAGTGGCATTGGCTTATTACTTAATAATTAATTTCACTGACAAAACTTTGGAAATCACTGTAGAAAATTTGCCTACTTGGAAATTAATGATTTCAATTGTTTCAATGCTAGTTTATATCATTGTTCACGAATTGATTCATGCCATCTTTTTTAAACTGGGCACTAAAGGAAAGGTTAAATTTGGTTTTCACGGAATAATGGCATCAGCATCTGTTCCTGGTGTATATTTTTATAAAAAACCTTATTTATTAGCCGGATTAGCTCCAGCTGCTATAATGTCAGTTGTTTTAATCATACCGATGTTTTTCTTTAATGATTATGATCTATTTTTATTATTTTTATTATTCTCAGTTCATTTTAGCGGTTGTGTTGGTGATTTTTATATTGCAATTAAACTTTTGAAATATCCCGAAGACACTTTAGTAGAAGATACTGGTACCGGAATGAAATTTTTTGTAAAGAAATAGCACTTCAAATTTGAAGTGCTTTTTTTTAGCTTAAAGTTATTTTATTTCTTCCTGAATGCTTAGAGATATACATATTTTTATCAGCTTTTTCAATAAGGGCTTTCAAACTATCTTTACCATTGAAAATTGTTCCACCTAGTGATATTGTCACATTGATATTAAGGTTGTTTTTTTTATAACTGGAGTTTTCCACCAGTTGTCTAATTCTTTCCGCAAGTTCCATGAGAATCTCTGTACTATCAGCTTTTATAATTGCAATAAATTCCTCTCCACCCCATCTGCCAATGATATCCTCAGGACGAAGATTAAGTCTAATGGTGTTAGCAACAATCTGTAATACGCCGTCACCAGTATTATGACCATATGTATCATTAATATTTTTGAAATGGTCAATATCTATGAATAAAATTCCAAATGTATTATTGAATTCTTTGGCTTCACTGATACTATTATTTAGTTGAAACTCTAAGTATTTACGGTTGTATAATCCGGTCAATTCATCGATATGCATAATCTTTTTAAGTTCTAAATTTTCTTCATATTGACTTTTTCTAAAGCTGTTATCGGTAAAAACTTCTACAGCAGCTACGATATTTTTATCATTATCATATAAAGGAAAAGTTTTTACGGATACAGGAACACGATAGCCAGATTTATGCTCTAAAAACACATCATTTTCGTTTGTGTTCCCAGTTGTCAATGTATTCTGTAATGGACAACTTTCAAAACATAATTTTTTTCCAGATTTATCAACATGTTTCAAGATGTTTTGGTAACAATGAGAATTGATGACTTCACCTGCTTTATAGCCAGTAATAATTTCGCTTCCTGAATTCCAAAACACGATCTTTCTTTGTCTGTCAACGATGTAAACTCCTTCATAAAGGTTACTCATAAATTCATTTGTGTCGTATTTATACATATATTTTCCTCATAAGATAAAATTTATTATTGTAATTATTATATCATTAAAAGCTAAAAAAAGGAATTAATTTTATCAGCTTTATTTCCCATTAAAATAATAGGGTGTTATAATAAGTTTAAAGGTGAGAATGATGAATGAAATCAACTTCAACGAAAAACGACTTAACATGACAATTAATCAAATTAAAAATAGAGGTATTAGCAACGAAAACTTGATAAAAGCCTTTTTAAAAGTAGAGAGGCATCTTTTTGTTGAAGAAGAATTAATGAGATATGCTTACGAAGACTATCCTTTGGATATCGGGTACAATCAGACAATTTCACAACCATATATAATTGCACTAATGATTGGCAGTTTAAACATTAAAAAGTCTGATAAAATTCTTGAAATTGGCACAGGATCCGGATACCAAACAGCAATTTTATCTTTGCTAGTTAGAGAAGTATATACAATTGATATAAATGATAATTTACTAACACTCGCAAAAAATAGATTGAACAATTTAGGATATCAAAACATTCATTTTAAACATGGAAATGGCTATTTTGGTTGGTTAGACGAACAACCATTTGACAAAATAATTGTTTCTTGTGCAACAAAACAACTGCCAGACAAACTAATAAAACAATTAAAAAATTATGGGAAAATGGTTATTCCTGTCGATTCTTATCTTTGGCAGGAATTGTATTTAATAAATAAAAAAGATGACAAAATAAAAAAGAAATCTTTAGGACCTGTACGCTTTGTTCCGATGATTAATAAGTAATTTTACAATGGAAGTGATATGCGTATTATTAATTTATATTTTAAAAAAAGCTAATACATAATTTCTATGAAATTACTACATTATTTTTACTAAAGTGCTATAATATTCAAGGAAAAATCAATTAAAAACCAAGTTAAAAAGAATTACCTATACATTCTTAGTTTTTGTTTTTATTATTTTATTGAGCAGTTTTACTTTTTGGTCGAAAGCTTCATTGTATGTTAAATCATTTCCTCTTAATTTAGACCGCGAATATGTCGAGACAATTGAACTTGAGAAATATGCAATAGTCGTATATTCTACTGATAATGAAAAAAGTTACGGCTTTGAAACTTTTTATAAATATATTGGCGGCTATATCGAGTCAACTCAACCTAGAGTAAGTTTTCATTCCTTTAAGGGTCCTATAAACAATCAATACTTTAGTTTCGCTTATGTAGCCATCGATGATGCAGTTTACGCATTATTATTTAATGAAGATTTAGTAAATTATTAATCCTTGAAAATTGAAGAACAAATCATTAATTGAAATGTTAATTTATCTCAAAAATACACTTTAATACCCCTGGAAAATAGCATCGAATAAATTGAAACCGTTATCCTTGATAATATTGAATATAATGTAATGAAAATTGAGTAAAAACAGAAACTTTTTACTGGATTTTTTTTTATAATAATATATAATGTTAGAGGTTATAAATTACTCAAATAAGAAAAACTTGACACACCTAGTGTAGTGGTGTATAATAATTACGATTTAATTATTAATTATTAGTAGGTTGCCTGAGCAGCCTTATAAAAATGAGACAAGCGCACCTCCCGGGTGTGTGGGTATGAAAGGAGGAATGTACATGCCAACTATTAACCAGTTAATCAAAAAAGGACGCCAAGATAAAACAAGAAAATCTAAGTCTCCACAGTTGAACATAGGCTTCAATAGCTTACAAAAGAAATATACTGATGTTAGCTCTCCGCAAAAACGTGGTGTTTGTGTCAGAGTTGCGACTATGACTCCAAAAAAACCTAACTCAGCTTTAAGAAAGTATGCTCGTGTTCGCTTATCAAACGGTGGTGAAGTTAACGCATATATCCCTGGAATCGGACACTCTTTGCAGGAACATAGCGTTGTATTGATTCGTGGTGGACGTGTTAAAGACTTACCTGGTGTTCGTTATCATATTATTAGAGGAACACTAGATACAACAGCTGTTGACAAAAGAATGCAAAGTCGTTCGAAGTACGGAGCTAAGAGACCTAAAAAGTAATTTAAAAAAGAAAAAAATAAAAGTTTGAAGAATTTTGAAAGGAGGAATTACTTATGCCTCGTAAGGGTAAAATCGTAAAAAGAGATGTCTTACCAGATCCAATTTATAATTCAAAATTAATTACTAAACTAATTAACAATATTATGTTAGATGGAAAGAAGAATCTTGCGCAAAATATATTATATAATGCATTCGCGAACATTAAAGAAATCACTGGTAAAGAACCAATTGAAGTATTTAATGAAGCGTTAAACAACATCATGCCGGTTCTAGAAGTTAGAAGTCGTCGTATTGGTGGACAGAACTACCAAGTTCCAAGTGAAGTTAGATCAGATAGAAGAACTACTTTGGGACTTAGATGGTTAGTGCAATATTCTCGTTCACGTAATGAGAAAACAATGGAAGAAAGATTAGCAAAAGAAATTGTAGATGCAAGTAATAACATAGGAGCATCAGTTAAAAAGAAAGAAGATATGCATAGAATGGCAGAAGCTAATAAAGCTTTCGCACATTATAGATTTTAATTAAAGGAAGGAAAAAAAGTTATGGCACGTGAATATAGTTTAGATAAAACACGTAATATCGGTATCATGGCACATATCGACGCTGGTAAAACCACAACTACGGAAAGAGTTTTATTCCATACCGGAAGAATCCATAAGATGGGTGAAACCCATGATGGCGCTAGCCAAATGGACTGGATGGAACAAGAACAAGAACGTGGGATTACCATTACCGCTGCGGCAACTACTGCTTTCTGGAAAAATCATCGAGTTAATATTATTGATACCCCAGGACATGTTGACTTCACTGTGGAAGTGTCAAGATCGTTGCGTGTATTAGATGGTGCTGTAACGGTATTGGATGCCCAAGCTGGAGTTGAACCACAAACAGAAACAGTTTGGCGTCAAGCAAATGAATATAAGGTTCCAAGATTGGTATTTGCCAATAAAATGGATAAGATAGGTGCTGATTTTGCAGCTGCTATTGATTCCATACATAATCGCTTAGGGGAAAAAGCTGAAGCGATTCAATGGCCAATCGGAGCTGAAGATGATTTTACAGGAATTATTGATTTAGTAGAAATGAAGGCTTACCATTTTGATGGTGGCCCAGAAGAAAATTACGAAGAAATTGATTTTCCAAGTCATTTACTTAAAGAAGTAACCGAAAGAAGAAACAAGCTTATTGAAGTACTTTGTGATTTCGATGAAGAGTTAATGGTAACTTTCTTAGAAGGTGAAGAAGTAACAGTAGAAATGTTAAAGAAAGCAATTAGAAAAGCAACTTTAACAGTTAAATTCTTCCCTGTTATGTGCGGTTCCGCTTTTAAGAATAAAGGAATAAAGTTTGTTTTAAATGCTGTTATAGATTATTTACCGTCACCAATTGAAGTTGCACAAATTCATGGTGTTAATCACCGTGATGAAGATGTTACAATCTTTCATGATGATAATAAAGAATTCGTAGCTTTGGCATTTAAAGTTATGACAGACCCATTTGTGGGTAGAGTTACATTCTTTAGAGTTTATTCAGGAGTTGCTAAAAAAGGTTCATATATTATGAATACTTCTAAAGGAAAAAAAGAAAGATTAGGAAGAATCTTACAAATGCATGCTAATTCAAGAACTGAGATTGACGAAGTCTACTCAGGTGATATAGCTGCAGCTGTTGGATTCAAAGATACAATTACTGGTGATACATTAACTTCTGAGAAGATTGATATTGTTCTAGAATCAATGAAATTTCCTGAACCAGTTATCTCAGTTGCTATTGAACCTAAAACGAAAAAAGATCAAGAAAAAATGGGAGTCGCTTTACAAAAATTAAGTGAAGAAGACCCTACATTTAGAACTTATACTGATCAAGAAACTTCTCAAACAATTATTTCTGGTATGGGTGAATTACACCTTGAAATTATTGTTGATAGAATGAAAAGAGAATTTAAAGTCGAAGCCACTGTTGGTAACCCTCAAGTTTCTTATCGTGAAACAATTACTCAAGAAGCCAACTGCGAAGGTAAATTTGTTCGTCAGTCTGGTGGTAGAGGACAATATGGTCACGTTTGGATTAAATTTGAACCAAACCCTGGTAAAGGTTATCAGTTCGTTGATAAAATTGTTGGTGGTACTGTTCCAAGAGAATATATCAACGTTATCGACAAAGGTATTCAAGAATCACTACCTGGCGGAGTTATTGCTGGATATCCATTATTAGATTTAAAAGCTACACTTTTTGATGGATCATACCATGAAGTTGACTCTAGTGAAATGGCATTTAAGATAGCTGCTTCCTTGGCTTTAAAACAAACTAAAGAAAAATGTTCGCCAACTTTACTTGAACCAATTATGAGTGTTGATGTTGTTACACCTGATGATTACATTGGTAATGTTATTGGTGATTTAACATCAAGACGTGGTCGAATTGAAGGTCAAGAAAAACAAGGTAATGCACAAAAAGTATCAGCTAAAGTTCCATTATCAGAAATGTTTGGTTATGCTACATCACTTAGATCAAATTCACAAGGTAGAGCTAACCACACAATGCAATTTTCACATTATGAAAAATGCCCGAAATCAATTGCTGAAGAAATTATTACTAAACGCAACAATTAATTAGATAAAGATTTTAATTATTGCAATATTTACTAGATTGTTATAAAATAATATCGATAAACATAAGCTAAAAAGCGAAATATAATATAAAAAAGGAGAAATATAAAATGGCTAAAGCTAAATTTGAACGTACTAAACCACATGTTAATATTGGTACTATCGGTCACGTTGACCATGGTAAAACTACATTAACTGCTGCTATTACTGCTGTATTAGCAAGAAAAGGCCTTTCTGAAGTTAGAGATTACGCTTCAATCGACTCAGCTCCAGAAGAAAAGGCAAGAGGTATTACTATTAATACTGCTCACATTGAATACTCAACAGAAAACCGTCACTATGCACACGTTGACTGCCCAGGGCATGCCGACTATGTAAAAAATATGATTACAGGTGCTGCACAAATGGACGGAGCTATCTTAGTTGTTTCTGCAGCTGATGGCACTATGCCTCAAACTAGAGAACATATCTTACTTTCTCGTCAAGTTGGGGTTCCAAAAATCGTTGTTTTCTTAAACAAAGCTGACATGGTAGATGATGATGAATTGCTAGAATTAGTTGATATGGAAATTCGTGAATTACTAGATGAATATGGATTCCCAGGAGACGAAACTCCAATTATCGTTGGTTCTGCATTAAAAGCTTTACAAGGTGACGCTGAACAAGAAGAAAAAATCTTAGAATTAATGCAAGCTGTTGACGATTATATTCCACTACCTGAAAGACCAGTTGACAAACCATTTATGATGCCTGTCGAAGATGTATTTACTATTACTGGACGTGGAACAGTTGTTACTGGTAGAGTTGACCGTGGGCAAATCAAAGTCAATGAAAAAATTGAAATCATTGGTATTAGAGAAACAAAAGAAGCAGTTGTTACCGGTGTTGAAATGTTCCGTAAATTATTAGACTACGCTCAAGCTGGAGATAATGTAGGTTTATTATTACGTGGTATTTCAAGAGAAATGGTACAACGTGGACAAGTTATCGCTAAACCAAAGAGTGTTACACCACATACAAAATTTACTGCACAAGTATATGTATTGAGCCACGAAGAAGGTGGACGTCATACTCCATTCTTCTCAAATTATCGTCCTCAATTCTATTTCCGTACAACAGATATCACAGGTGTTATTCAATTACCTAAGGGTGTTGAAATGGTTATGCCTGGGGATAACATTGAAATGGAAGTTGAATTAATTCACCCTATCGCTCTTGAACAAGGAACTAAGTTCTCAATTCGTGAAGGTGGACATACTGTAGGCGCTGGTTCAGTTGTTACTATCTTAGAATAATTACTACTTTTAAACTTTAAAAGCATCCCTTTGGATGCTTTTTTGTTTTTAAAAACAATAATTTTCTCATAGAAAGCGTTATCACTAAAAAAAATAAAATTAAATATTGTGTGAATTACTATATTGTGGTAATATACTTACAAAATTAATTTTCATGAGGTAAAAAATATGTTTCTACAACTTAGCGGTTATTATTATCATATGTGGCAAAATCAAGGTTTGAATATTAGTTGTTAAAGACTAATAGACAAGCTTGTTTATCCATATATGCTTGTCTATAATCGCTGAAGAAAGAAATCAATTTGAGTGTTGGCGCTGTAGATTAAGCTACAGCGCTATTTTTTTATCTACAAGAAAATAAAAAAAAGGAGAGAAAAGAAATGAAATTACCATCAAAAAAGTTTGGAGTATTTACGGCTATCGCTATGGTAGTGGGAATTGTAATTGGTAGTGGAGTATTTAAAAGTGCAGGAGATGTTTTATCAAAAGCTGGAGGAAGTTTACCAACAGCAATATTGGCTTGGCTAATTGGTGGAGCAATTGTAATATTCTCTACCCTAGCTTTCAGCATCGTCGCTTTAAAGCAAGCAAACAAATCAGGTATCATTGATTTCGTTGAAGGCGTTGTTGGTGAAAAAGCTGCATATTTGGTTGGCTGGTTTATTAACTTTGTCTATTTTCCAATTCTTGTAGGTGTACTTTCTTGGTTAGCTGGAAGTATTACTAATACCTTGGTTGGATTTGAAAGAGACTTAACTTGGGGTTTTGCTGCGCTTTACTTTGTTGGTTCATATATTTTAAATATTTTTGGACCGGTTATTGCTGGTAAATGGCAGGTAAGTGCTACTGGAATAAAATTGGTTCCTCTAGTATTAATAGCGGTTGTTGGTTTAATCGTTGGATTGTTTAATGGCAATACAATTGAATCATTTAATGTCCCGGCAGCAATAGTTAATTCTGCTGGAACAGGATTAGCGGCGGCAGTTGCGGTTACAGCTTTTGCTTATGATGGTTGGATTACAGCCTTAGCTATCACTCAAGAATTAAAAGATCCAAAAAGGAATTTATCTAGAGCCTTAATAGGTGGAGCATTAATAGTTGTTTTCTGTTATGTTTTATTTTTTATTGGACTTTCAGGTGTCATTACTAATAATGAAGCTATCAGTTTAGCTGGATCACTCGATACCTCTGTTCTAGCAGCGAGTCGATTGTTCGGCAGTTTCTTTGGTTCAGTAGTTTCTGTCTTAATTCTAATTTCTGTTCTCGGAACTTTAAATGGATTAATTTTAGGTTCAGTAAGAGGAATGTATCAAATTAGCATAAAAGGCGTAGGACCAGCCCCTGAATTATTTACAAACTTAGGAAAGAAAGACCAACCATACGCATCAGGTTTAATCAGTTTCGTCTTTGCTTTGTTATGGAGTATTATCTGGTACGGCAATTTTAAAGGTTACTGGGGAGGATTTATGGACACTTCAGTCTTAACTATAGTCTTCTTGTATGCTTCCTTTATCTTGGTTTACTTCAATATCTTCAAGAATTTTGCCGAACTAGGATTATTCAAACGCTATATCGTTCCTGTTATCGCAACTATCGGAGCAATCTATCTAATCTATGGCGCCTTTGTTTCTGATCCGCTTATGTTTTTTTATTTCACTTTAATCGTAGTCGTGATTCTAATCGTTGGAGCTTTAACCTACAATACTGCTAAAGTTGCTGTTCCTACTCAAACGGAAGTTTAATTTAACAAATTTTATTTTAAAAGTAACCTTTTATGGACTAACCATTGAAGGTTATTTTTTCTTTAAAACATTATATCCATCTATCAAGAAACTAATTCTTAGGGCTTTTTATCGGACGATATCTATGATATAATATTGATGTTAAAAAATAATTGAAAATGGGTGAGATAATGGAAAAATCGATTAATACGATTAGATTTTTAGGTTTAGATATGATTAATAAAGCAAACTCCGGACACCCCGGAATTGTTTTAGGAGCAGCAGGAACTGCCTATGAATTATTCACAAAACACTTAAATGCCAATCCTGAACAACCACTTTGGTTTAATAGAGATCGTTTCTTTTTATCAGCGGGACATGGTAGTGCTTTACTTTATGCAATTCTACACCTTTCGGGATACAACCTTAGTATAGAGGAATTAAAGGATTTTAGACAACTTGGAAGCAAAACTCCTGGCCACCCTGAATATGGCCATACACCTGGAGTTGATTCAACGACTGGGCCCTTAGGACAGGGAATGGCAATGGCTATCGGTAATGCCTTAGCTGAGAGTTATCTATCTGCCACATTCAATAAAGCTGGTTTAAATGTTGTTGATCATTATACTTACACACTATGTGGTGATGGAGATTTACAAGAAGGCATCACTATGGAAGCTATGGCTTTAGCTGGTAGATATAATCTTAATAAGTTAATTGTTTTATTTGATTCTAATGATATTCAACTAGATGGACCTGTCCATTTAGCAACTAATGAAAATATAAAACAAAAAGTACAAAGCATGAATTGGAACTATTTACTCATTGGTGAACCAAACGATTTGACTGACCTTAACGAAGCTATTAAAAGCTCTAAAAGGAGCGACAAGCCAACGTTTATTGAAGTAAAATCAATTATTGGTTTTGGTTCAAAAAATCAAGGAACCTCAAAAACACATGGTGCGCCAATTGGGAAAGAGGAAACCGATTTAATGAGAAAAAAATTAAATCATAACTATCAAGAATTTGAAATTCCTGAGGATGTATATGAAGATTTCAAAAATACTTTCGCCAAAAGAGGTAAGGACCTTTATCACACTTGGGAAGAAACATTAAAAGCTTATAAAAAACATTACCCTGAGAATTACCAAGAATTAGTGGCAATAATTAATAACGAAATCGACATTGATTTCGAAACGGTTATTCCGCAAGAAGAAAAAGTTAGTGAAGCTACGCGGGTAACTATCGGCAAATTAATCAATACTTTATCTCCTTATTCTAAAGCAATGATTGGTGGTAGTGCTGATTTAACTTCATCGACAAAAGTTAAAGGAATCAACGGTGATTTTGATGTCAATAATCGAACAGGAAGAAATATTAATTTTGGTGTAAGAGAACATGCTATGGCTGGTATCATCAATGGTATGGTTCTTCATAACCTAAAAGCATTCAGTGGCGGTTTCTTCATTTTCTCAGATTATATGAAACCAGCCATAAGAATTGCAAGTTTAATGAATATTCCATCAACTTTTATTTTTACTCATGATTCAGTAGCGGTTGGCGAAGATGGGCCAACTCATGAACCAGTTGAACAATTGACAATGTTTAGAGCAATGCCAAACATCAATGTATTCAGACCGGCAAATGCCAATGAGGTAAAACATGCTTTTAGATTCGCTTTAGAAGCTAAGCAAACACCAAACATCATCGCTTTAACAAGACAAAACATCAATGTTAATTATCAAATTAGTTACAAAGACTTCCTTAAGGGTGCTTACTCAATATATGAAGATGAAAACTTTGAAAGCACATTCCTAGCAACTGGTTCTGAAGTTGAATTAGCTTATAATGCCGCTATTGAACTTAAAGAAAAACATGGAATCAGTGTCAGAGTCGTATCGATGCCTTCAAGAGAATTATTTTTAAAACAACCACAAAAATATCAACAACAAATTCTACCAAAAGCTAAGCCTGTTATTGCTGTTGAAATGGGTTCTACCATGGGCTGGTACCAATTTGCTTCAACAGTGTATGGAATCGATGACTTTGGTCGTAGCGGTAAAGGTGAAGAAGTACAACAGTACTTCGGTTTCAGTAAAGAAAAATTAGTTAGTTTTTATTTAGAAAACAAAGACAACTTATAACAAGGAGTGGCTTATGATTATTGATTCTCATGTTCATTTAAATGACGAAGAGTTGTTCCCAAGAATTGAAGAGATTATTGAAAAAGCTAAGGCCAATGGCGTCAAAGCTTTTATCTGTGTCGGTTATAATAAAGAATCTTCCGAGATGGCTTTAGATATTGCTAATATGTATGATGAAGTCTATGCAGCAATTGGTATCCATCCAAGTGAGACAAAACATTATAAAGAATCTGATATTTTATGGCTTGAAGAAAATTTAAGTCATCCTAAAGTCAAAGCAATCGGCGAAATGGGATTAGATTATTATTGGGATAAATCAAATGAAATTAAACAAAAAGAATTGTTTATTAAACAAATCAATCTAGCAAATAAATACAAGTTACCAATTATCGTTCATATGCGAGATGCAATCAACGACACATATGAAGTGATTAGGGAACATAAAGACAAAGATTTAAGCGGCGTAATGCATTGTTACTCTGGTTCATGGGAATATGTTAAAAACTTTACGGATCTAAACTTATATATTTCTTTGGCTGGACCAGTGACATTTAAAAATGCAAAAACACCTAAAGAAGTTGCAGAAAAGATTAGTCTTGATCATCTCTTAGTCGAGACAGACGCACCTTATTTAGCACCAATGCCACATCGTGGTAAAACCAACGAATCAAAGAATCTGAAATATATTATCAAAGAAATTGCTTTGATAAAGAAAACATCTGTTGAAGAAATCGAAAAACACACCTTCAACAACACAGTCAAATTGTTTAATTTGTCTGAAGATCTAAAGGAGAATATATGGGATTAACTGCAGGGATAGTCGGTTTGCCAAACGTTGGTAAATCGACCCTTTTTAACGCTATAACCAAAGCTAAAGTCTTAGCTGCAAATTACCCCTTCGCCACAATCGAACCAAATATTGGTGTTGTCGAAGTTCCTGACGAAAGAGTAGATACTCTAACAAAACTTTATAATCCAAAAAAAACAATTTACACGACATTTGAGTTTAGAGATATCGCCGGTCTAGTAAAAGGCGCTTCAAAAGGCGAAGGTCTAGGCAATCA
>JAVVFA010000017.1:0-15156 GCA_032251215.1 Candidatus Izemoplasmatales bacterium | reverse complement strand
GTTCATGGTATCAATCAACATGGTTTTATTGCGATAGTAGAAGATGGAGCTGAAAGCGGAGCTTTAGTGGTTTCACCGGCTAAAGGGAATCTTAAGTATTATTATAGTTATAATGAATTTACTTATCGTAATATCTATCAAACACCACTTTCAGAATCAGATGCAGCTAACCAAACCGGACGTTTGGTTATTGAGGAAAATATTAATAGTAGTAAAGTTAAAATTCGCTATAAATTCTTATCAGGGATGAATGCAAATTATGTGGGAATGGCTAATGCGTATCGTGATTATTTAATTAATCAAGAAAACATCACTAGTAAAGTTAGTCAGGATGAAAAGGCAGAAATATTCATTGATATTATTGGCTCAGAAACAAAAGCTGGATTTATCTTTGATGAGTATTTAGAAATGACTGATGTTCTTCAAGTGAAATTGATTGTTGAAGATTTATTAGCTCATGATATAAATCCAATGGTTGTTTATAAAGGCTATGATGCTTTTGGCTTAACAAGTATGGGTATGGCTAGTGAAGGTGTAACAAAGAAGCTAGGATCAAAACAAGAGATTGAAGCTTTAATGGATTTAATCGCTAATGAAAACTTAAGAATGTTTTTCCAAATTGACCCATTGAGCGTTTATGAGGATGGACGTTTTAGTTTTTATCGAGATGCTACAAGGCGGATTAATCAAAATTTGCTTGTTAGTGATGGTTTTACTAAAACGAAGTATTTTATCGCACCTGAAAGTGTAGGAAAAGCGTTAAGTGATTCAATTGCTAATTTAGAAAGTGATTCAATTAGTAATTTCGCAATTGATAGTTTAGGTTATCTGCTAAATTCGCATTATCCAAGTTCTGAGCAATCTTTTGATCGAAGTGAAGTAAAGTCTTTATATCAAGAATTGCTTGGTGAATATGACCGAGATTTCTTGATTTATCAAACCAATGATTATTTGTTAAGATACACTTCAGATTATTTATTGACGCCTTTGAGTTCATCAAGGTATCGAATTTATTCTGATACAGTGCCATTTGTTCCTTATGTTTTACAGGGATTAATGAATAAGTACTCACCTTATCAAAATTTTAATTCTAGTTCGAGAGTAGAACTGTTAAAGATGGTAGATTTTGGTGTAGCACCATCATATCTTTTAACTTGGGAATCGGCATATCAATTACAAGGTTCAGAATTACAACAGATTTATTCCTCTTCATACAATACCTGGAAGGAAAAAGTATTTTCTGATTTTAATTATCTTTCTGAAGGTTTAGAAGCTATTAAGGACACAACAGTAATATCAAGAACTTTTCTTGAAACTGGTGTTTATGAAGTTCAATATGAATCTGGCGTAAAAATTATCATCAATTATACCAACAGTCCATATGATTATCTTGGCGATAACGTTATGGCTTTGAGTTATAAGGTGGTGATGTGAAATGAAGAATAAAGTTTTGAAGAGAAAGACTAGAGAAACATTAATTGCTTGGTCATTCATGTCTGTTTGGGTTTTAGGGTTTTTAATTTTTACAATGATTCCGATTTTCACTTCACTGTATTATAGTTTATCTGATGTTGTTTTGAGTGGTGAAGGAATAATTGTTACTTTTACTGGTTTTGATAATTATTCTCAAGTTTTTTCTTCTGCAGAGGGATTTAATTTTTTAAGATCTGTCAGTGATTTTGCGATTGAAATCTTATTTAAAGTACCGATTATTACGGTGTTCGCGATTATTATCGCTGTGTTGTTAAATCAGAAGATTAAAGCTAGAGGTTTCTTTAGGGCAATATATTTCTTACCGGTAATTATTGCTTCAGGTCCGGTAATCAGTCAATTAATTAACCAAGGAGCAGCGACAATACCGCAGATAGAAGAATTGGGTTTTATTAACTTAATCAACGAAACTTTTAACGAAGGTTTAGCTCGACCAATCGCTAATATCTTTTCCGAACTGATTGTGATTCTTTGGTTTTCTGGAGTTCAGATTTTGTTGTTTATCGCAGCATTGCAAAAGATTGATAAAGCTACTTATGAAGCGGCGATGATTGATGGTGCTGGAGTTTGGGAATCATTTTGGAAAATTACAATTCCATCATTAAGTAGTATGGTTTTAGTTTCTGTGGTATTTACAATTATTAATCTAGCGACTTTCTCAGAAAATGAAGCTATTCAACATATTAAGAACAATATGTTTGCTTTAGAAACTGGTTTCGGTTTTTCTTCAGCGATTGCTTGGCTTTATTTTATAGTTTTAGCAATTATTTTAGCAGTCTTCTTTCTTATTTTTAAAGGTTTCAGTAAAGATAGGGGGCGAAAATAGTGAAGAAAATTAATAAAATGAAAATTCGTCATTTCTTCTTGGGAAAGAGTTTTAATGATGGTTTTATTGGAAAGCTTTTTATTTACTTGTTATTGATTATCATTGGTTTTGTCTATATATATCCTTTATTGAAAATGTTTGCTTATTCATTTAAAGATTTAGAGGATTTAGTTAATCCAACAGTGCAGTGGATTCCGACTAAAGTTTATTTAGGAAACTATAAAATTAGTTTTATTGTTTTGAATTATGGAATGACTTTGATTTTTAGTTTATTAGTTACTTTGGTTCCTGCTGTATTACAAACAATTACCACCTCTTTAATCGGTTATGCTTTAGCTAAGTTTAAAGTTAGGGGGCGTACTATAATATTTGCGATAATTCTCTTAACTTATTTATTGCCAGTACAAGTTTATATGATTCCAAGATATGTTTTGTTTAATCAACTGGGAATTTTAGAGACGGCTTGGGCAATTATCTTACCGGCGTTATTTGGTCAAGGATTATCTTCAGCAATCTTTATTTTGATTTTCTATCAATTCTTCAGGATGCAACCGAAAGCCTTGGATGAGTCAGCGGAAATTGATGGCGCTAATGCTTTTCAAACATTTATTAAGATTGGTGTACCTTTGGCCGGTCCAGCTTATTTAACCGCATTTTTGTTTTCTTTTGTCTGGTACTGGAATGAAACTTATATTTCGTCATTATTTATTGGAAGTAATCTATATACTTTACAATTAAAGCTATTTAATTTCACATCTCAATTTAATATGGCTCAAGGTATTTCCGAACAGGCTTTAAATGAAGCGATAAGGTATTCAGCTACTATCTTGATTATTTTACCTATTCTCTTGGTTTATGTAGTTATGCAAAAATGGTTTGTTGAAGGAATTGACAGAACAGGTATTACAGGTTAATGCTGAAGGAGGAGTTATGAAAAAAACAATTATAGTAATCATTGTTTTTCTAGTTGGGTTTGTTAGCTATTCATGCACTAATATAACGACTTTAGAAACATCTTATTTAACATCGGAAAATACAATGAATACAACTATTGATAATTCTTTATTAACAACGGATAACTTAACAACCGAAGGGTATGTTTATAATCCGATAGCTGTAGAGGATTATATATTAGAAGAAGCAAGATTATCATTTAAGTTCTTCTGGGAAGTAGCTAATGGCAATCCTGAGTCTTCCGGTTATGGTTTAGTGGCTGACCGTTATAATACGGTGACATTAACCTATGGAGATGCTTCTATTGCCTCTGTCGGGTTTGCCTTAGCGGGAATTCCGATTGGGATTGAGAATGATTGGATAGGTTACTTAGAGGGTTATGAAAGAGTTTTAGGAACAATTAATACCTTGGAAAACATGCAAAGAACTCATGGTTTTTATTATCATTTTGTTAGTATTGAAAATGGTTCGCGTTCAGGTTATACCGAGGTATCGATTATTGATACAACGATCTTGATGTGTGGTTTAATCTTAGCTGGAGAATATTTTGGCGGTGAGATTAAAGCTAAAGTTAACGAGCTTTATCAAGCGGTTGAATGGGATTGGTATTATGATGATGTTAGACAAATGTTTTATATGGGTTATACTCCTGAAAACGGCTTTGCGGGGCATTGGGATTCATATGCCGAACAATTAATGATTTATCTTTTGGCAGCTGCTTCAGATCAGTATGCTGTTGGTATTGAAGCGTATGATAAGATGAAGATAAGTTCACAAAGAAAACAATATGGAAGCAGTGAGTATTTCTATGTTTCTTATCCAGGAACTTTATTTACTTATCAGTATTCTCATGCCTTCTTTGATTTTAGAACGGCGATGGACAATGAGTTTGTTAATTGGTTTAACAATTCAATTGAAGCTTCGATTGCAGCATATGATTATGCGCAGTTCATGTCTACTTATTATGAAACATATCATGAAGTTTCTTGGGGTAATACGGCATCCGATGGTCCGGATGGATATCGAGCTTATGGTAATTTGCCGGCGGCTGGACAGATTTACATTGATGGAACTTTAGCTCCAGCTGGGGCGATTGGGTCGTTAGTGTTCGTTCCTGATTTAGTATTGCCAGCAATGGAGTATTATGCTTCGTTAGCTAGTTTGCAAGGAAAATACGGATTATTAGATGCGTTTAATCTCGGATTAACGGAAGCAGCAACTAGTGCTATTATCAGGCCTGATAGACCAATACCGATTGCTGGTTGGTATGCGACTGATGTGATAGGCATAGATAAAGGTATTAGTTTATTGATGATTGAGAATTATCGTTCCGAATTTATTTGGCATTATTTTATGCAGAGTGAGATTGTGCAAAAAGGTTTTGAAGAATTGGAATTTACAATACTATAAACTTCAAAAATCAATCACTAAGATTTGGAGTTAATATAGATTATTAAGAAAAATAAAATATAGGAGGAAATGAATTATGAAATTTAAAAAATTACTTGTTTTTGCGATGCTTTTGATGGTTGTTGTAATTGTAGTTGCCTGTGGTGGAAATACAACTTCTACAACCACTACTGCAAGTCAACAAGTAACGACGACGGCTGAACAAACCACAACTACGGTTTCTCAGCTACAAACTTTAAGTATTTTGAATGGTTGGGTAGATGCAGGTGATGCTGTTTATTCAATTACTCAAGATGATACTGAATTAGCTGTTACATATGATAAGAACTCGTTTTCCTGGGCTAGTATGGGCTATGAAATTGATCAGGACTTATCAATTTATAATAAACTAGTAATAGCTATTAGTGGTCAAGGCAGTTTGATGATTAAGATTCAAGGAGCAACTGAAGCTTTTGAGGTCTCAATTCAATTAACTGCTGGAGAAGTGATGTATCAGTTAGATTTACGTGATTATGATGCATTACTTGGTGGAGTCACTGGAGTATATTTGTTCGGAGGACCTGGTAAAGCAGTTGATACAGGGAATTTTACCATTACATTATTTGAGTTCCATGAAGGAACTGCTTATGGTAATGTTTTAGAGAATGGTGATTCTAACATCCCTCAAAACGAACAGATTTATGATGGCACGGGAGAAACATTTGACTTTAGTGAAGGTTTCTTAGATAATGGCGATGGTATTTATACGATTGTTAAAACTGAAGGAAATGTTAATGTGACTTATACTAAAGCGGCTGGCTTTGAATGGGCTTATATGATTTCTACTGTCAAGGGTAATTTTTCCGATTTTGATTATGTAGTTTTAAGAATTCAGGGCGTTACGGCTGGGTCTGTCTTGTTTAAAGCAGAATTAAGCAGTTCAGTTCAAGCTGAAATCAGTAGTAGTTTTGAGGCTAATGAAGAATTGATTCTTTGTTTGGACCTTTCTGCTTGGACTGATGAGCAAATGGATGCTTTAACGAAGATATTAGTGTTTGCGGCTGGTGGTAGTGCTACTGGTAGCGGAGAATTCAATATTCTTGAAGCTTATTTCTCTAAAGTTTATGTTGGAGAAGAACCAGTGGAACCAGTTGATTATTATGACTTTTTAACTGGTTGGGTAGAAAATGATCCTAGCACTTATAGTTTTACTGAAACCTTAGATGGAACATTATTGGTAGATTATACTAAGGCTGTAGGTCAAAGTTGGGTATTCATGAAGAATGAATTTGGTGTAGAAGCAGAAGGTTATAATACTTTGACAATGATTGTTAAGGGTACAGCTGGCAAATCAATTATGGTTAAGCCGAATGATGATGGTGCATTAGAGTATACCTTTAATTTTGATGGTACAGAACAAACTATGGTTGTCTCTGCCGATGCATTTACTAAGGTGTTGATCTTTGCGGAAGCTGGCATAGAAGATGTAAGCGGTTCATTTGAAATAATATCTGCTAAATTAACATATGTTGAACCGGATCCGTTAGCAGCTGATGTGGTTTATGATTTTAATAGTTTATGGGTTGATAATGATGGTGGTATTTATACTTTTACTGATACTGCTGGAGTTGTTACTGTCGATTGGACTAAAACTGCAGGCCAAGAATGGGCGTTTATTAAAGCAGTTTTTGATGAAAACTTAATTAACCATGATATCATTGAAATTGTGGTGCAAGGGACTGTTGGTGAACAATTAATTATTAAACCTAATGATAATTCTGCTTACGAACAAACTGTTACGTTTGATGGTACAGAACAAACTATTACCTTTGTTTTAGGGGATAAGCCAGTTAATATTTTAATTTTTGTTGATCTAATTAATGGTAGTTTATCTGGTTCTTTTGATATTATTTCCGCTACTGTTAAAGCAAGTGATCCAACACAGGTTAACTTCTTGTATGATTTCTTTGAAAATGATCCTAATACTTATGAACAAACAATTTTAACTGATGGTTCTGTTCAAGTAGATTATACTAAAGCAGCTGGTCAAGAATGGGTATTCTTTAGAGCTAACTTTGCTGCGGAAATAGCTGCTGGTAAAAATACGATGACATTAGTAATTTCCGGAACTAATGGTTTAAGTGTTTTATTAAAACCAAATGATTCGGGGGCATTAGAACAAACTGTTACTTTTGACGGTACAGAACAAACTATCATAATTAACGCTGAGTTATTTAATTCATTGCTGATTTTCGCAGAGGCTGGAACTGCTTCAGTAAACGGTAGTTTTGTAATTCATTCTGCTAAGTTATCTTATGTTGAACCAGCTTATTCATTTAATGACATTTGGGAAGAAAATGATTTGGGTACTTATGATATTACTATCCAACCAGATGGTAGTGTTTTAGTAAATTATACTAAAGCAGCAGGTCAAGAATGGGTATTAATAAAGGCTATCTTAGATACTTTGGAAGCAGAAGGATTCAACACTTTAACATTAGTTTTACAAGGCACTACCGGTGAATCAATTTTAATTAAACCTAATGATAGTGGTGCTTTAGAACAAACACTTGTTTTCGATGGTACAGAACAAACTGTTGTGGTTAGTGCTGATAGTTTTGCGTCAGTCATGATGTTTGTACAACCAGGAACAGCATCAGTAAGTGGTTCTTTTAAAATAATTACCGCTAAGTTAACTTATGTTGAACCAGAAGCGTTGACAATCGATCAAGAATATGTATTAGGAAATATGTGGATTGATAATGATGGTGGTATTTATACTTTTACTGATACTGCTGGAGTTATTACAGTCGATTGGACTAAAGTAGCAAGGCAAGAATGGGCATTTATCAAATATATGATTGATGAAAACTTAAGTAATCATGATACATTGACTATGGTTGTAAATGGTACAGTGGGAGAACAGTTGATTATAAAACCAAATGATAATGGGGCTTTTGAACAAACAATTACTTTTGATGGTACTAATCAAACAGTTGTCTTTGATTTAACTGAACCTTTGACTTTTATTCTAATCTTTGTTGATCCGATAAATGGTGGATTAACCGGTTCATTTGATATTGTTAGTGCTGTTGTAACTTCTAGTAAAGCTACTTATGATTTCACTGCTGGTTTTGCAGAAAATGATTTAGGCACTTATGACATTGCTATGCAACTAGATGGTAGTGCTTTAGTTACTTATACAAAAGCAGTAGGACAAGCTTGGGTATTTATGAAAGCTATGTTCTTACCTGAGGATGTGCAAGGATTAAATACTATGACTATAGTAATTCAAGGAACAGTTGGCGAATCAATCTTGCTTAAACCAAATGATTTAGGTTCAATGGAGCAAACGATTGTGTTTGATGGGACTGAACAGACGATTGTTATTACAGCCGAACAGTTTAGTTCATTGATAATCTTTGCTCAACCAGGAACAGAGGATGTTACAGGAAGTTTTACTATTCTTTCAGCAGTACTTTCACATACTGAAGGATAAACTATTTTTACAGTAACGCAAAAAGAGGCCTAGTAAATTTCTGGGTCTTTTTTTTCTAATAAAAAAGCAAATTAATTTATAAGGATAATATTAATCTAATTTTCAATATAGACTTGTATTATATGGATTGGTTATACTAAGTTGGGCAGAATTAGAATAGACATGTTAAACTAGATTTATAAAGAAGAGAGATTTTAAATATGTCTAAAGGCCAACTTTTCACAGAAGGAAGAAGAAGTGTTGGCGAAGCTTAAGAACATTAATAGATAATTGAAAATTCATTACAAAAAACAGAATTAATCCAAATTCTGTTTTTTTTATTAGAATATTAAAGTATTGCACTTGGAAGTTAAATTACTTAAGTCCTGTAGAATACAGAGTTGTAAATTGAATTAAATAAATATCAAAGAGTCTATATAAAACAACGTAAATTTTTGATATAATAAATTTATGATTAATGAACTATATCCTTTTTTTAGAACCTAGAGGGGGGATATGTGTCCTTTTTTTTCATAGCAGAGCAAATAAAAGAACTACTAAAAAAACTTAGTTAGGAGAGCAATATGATTATAAAATTCGAACCAATCCCATTAAAAAAAGTATGGGGAGGAGATAAATTATCAAAAACATATGGATTCTCTTTATCAAATATAGGTGAAGTTTGGGGTATAAGTGCACATAAATTACATAGTAATAAAATCATAAATAGTGATTATAGAGGAATGACTTTTAGAGAACTGTTTAAAAGTCATAGAGAATGTTTTGGACATTATTCTAAAGAAGAGTTTCCATTGTTATTTAAAGTAATTGATGCATCGGGTGATTTATCAGTTCAAGTACATCCTGATGATGAGTATGCATCTACTTATGAAGATTCATATGGAAAAGATGAGTGTTGGTATATACTTGCTGCGGGTAAAGATTCAAGAATTCAAATCGGTCATAAAGCTAAAAGCAAAACTGAATTACATAATTCAATTCTTAATAATAAAGTTGAGAAAATGTTAAAATATTACAAGATTAAAGCTGGTGATTATTTCTATATACCTTCTGGAAAAGTTCATGCGATTTGTAAAAATACAACTTTATTAGAGGTTTCTCAGTCTAGCGACATCACATATCGATTATACGATTATAATCGATTAGATAATGGTAGTCTAAGACCTCTTCACATTGATAAATCACTTGATGTCATTACTATACCTGATAATGATTTGAAATTGAAACATGATTATAAATATTTCAGTTTTAATGTTATATATACTACCTCAGAAACTACAACTGCTGATTTGCATGGTGATTATATTTATGTTATCGAAGGGAATGGCATGATTAATAATGAAAAAATAAAAAAAGGTGATTTTTTGATGGTGACTTCGCTAAGTCATTACGCTTTTGATAGTCAACTTAAGATTGCTTTAATAAGAATAAATAATTAGGAGAAAATATATAATTTCTACTAGAAAACCATAGCAGTGGATAACAAGTGATGCTTTAAACTGTTATGAAAAAGAGGAAATTGAAAGGATGCTTGAGTTAAGAGATCATTCCCTTAATGAAGCCTTATATAAAGAACTTGAATTTGTTACAGGAGGATTACGAGGTATTATAGGTGTTGGTTCCAATAGGGTCAATCGATTTACTATCAGAAAAGCTACTCAAGAGATTTCTAACTACATTTCAAAATCTGGTTTAGATAAACCAAAAGTTGCAGTTATAGCATATGATACATGCAATTACTCTAAAGAGTTTGCACTTGAAACTACGCTTCATTATGTGGCTAATGGTATTAAAGCATATCTTTTTTCAGAAGTTACACCGACATCGATTTTGTCGTTTGCTGTTAGGTATCTAGATGCCGATATAGGAATTGTGATAACAGCAAGTCATAATTCAAAAGAATACAATAGATACAAGGTATATGATAATTATGGTGGACAAATAACTTTAGAATTAGCAAATCATTATGAAAATGAAATTAGAACTCTAAATATTTTCAAAGACAGCAAAACATTATCAGAAGATCAAGCTATTTCATTAAATCTCTTGTTTTATCTAGATCAAGAAGTCTATGAAGCCTACTATAAAGAAGTCATTGAATCTAATGAAATAATTTTTACTAACAACAATTTAAATATAATATACACACGGCCCCATTATTTACAACTGTCTGTCCTGATGAAATGCATGTATGTGGCTATGAAATGGCTTTGTTAAAATGTCAAAGATTCACTCTATTTCTTAATGATTTACAATGATTTATATGGTTTTTTCAAGAATTTTCACTAAGTTTTTAAAATTAATGATTAGGGCCCTTGACCCTTTAGTATGGACTGTCATTGTGAGAACTGTATGTTATATACCTTTTATATGACCGTCATGATGAAAACACATATTATTGTATATAATGCTTTTTTCTAGCGTAGAAGTCGACTTTTTGTTTCAATAAAAACGAACCTTTACAAACAAAAAATTTCATGGTATTATATTAGTGAAACATAATTCAGTGAAATACATTTCACTATAAATAGGAGTGATTTTATGTTTTTAGGTAGAGAGAAAGAATTAAAGATGTTAAGTGATTACTATGACTCAAGTACATTTGAGTTTGGTGTCATTCACGGAAGAAGAAGAGTTGGAAAGACGACCTTGTTAAAAGAATCTATAAAAGGTAGAAAATCATTATACTTGCTCGCCCAACAAGCAAATGCCAAAACAAATTTAGATTTGTTTAGTAAAAGATATGGGGAATTGCTTGGTGTTGGTCAAATAACGTATGATTCATTTCGCGATTTTTTTGAAGCCATTTTTAAAGAAGATCAATTGATTGTCGTATTAGATGAGTTTTCATATCTTACAGAAGTAGATTCCTCTATTGAATCTGTGCTTCAAGGGTTAATTGACACCTACAAAGAAATGACATCAATTAAGTTTATCGTTTCTGGTAGTGAGATTGGGATGTTTAACAATCATTTTTCTGTAAGTAAACCGCTTTTTAATAGACAAACATTTTCATATCATTTAAAAGAATGTGATTATCTTGAAAGCAGCTTATATTATCCCAAGTTTAACCCGGAGAATAAAATACGAGCGTATGCTGTTTTTGGAGGACTGCCCTATTATTTATCGCAAATAGATGATGGCTTATCGATTGAAGAAAATATTAGAAGACTTATTACTAATGAGAATGCTAGGTTTTCTAATGAGGTAAATATGTTATTACATACAGAACTCAGAAGTATTCAAGAGTATCAAAGCGTCCTTCAAGCGATCCATAGCGGGAGCACTAAATTAGCAGAAATCGATTCAAAATCAAGAATTCAAGATACAGCAAAAACATCAAAGTATGTTAAAAAATTAATTGAGCTAGAAATCATAGAAAAAGAATATAAGTTTTTAGAAAAACCCAATTCAAAGAATCATTTATTTCGCATTAAAAATAACTTTATTGCATTTTATTATCACTTTGTATGGAAAAATCA
Organism: Candidatus Izemoplasmatales bacterium; assembly: GCA_032251215.1. Lineage (GTDB taxonomy): Bacteria > Bacillota_I > Bacilli_A > Izemoplasmatales > Hujiaoplasmataceae > UBA2289. The sequence goes on along the minus strand of JAVVFA010000017.1, from coordinate 3,515 downwards.
GGCCGCAAGAGTGCTGATGAGTAGTGACGATTTTTATGACACATTTATCAAAGATGATTTAGAGCAATTTGTATCTTTACGTTTTGAAAAGATTGGTGAGCAATTTTTGATTAGAAAGTATAAATCAAGAAATCATGAACCTATCATGAATATTGGTAGATATTGGTATAACGATAGAAAAAACAAAACAGATGTTGAAATAGATCTGTGTGTCCAAACGAAGAAGCATATTCATATATATGAATGTAAGTGGACAAATAGCATCATTGGAGAAAGCATTATGAATCAGTTAATTGAAAAAGGTAGATATTTAGATGCAAATAAGTATGGTGCTTTTTCTAAAAATGGTTATCATGATCTAATATTAGATAAAGGTTATGATCTAGTTACTTTAGAAGATTTGTTTAAATAAAAAATAACGTTGAGTTAGCGATAACTTAACGTTATTTTAGTTATTTGGAGAATTAAAAATCTATTTCCAATCTGGAATCTTATAGATACTTCTTGTCGAAAGGAATTTATCGAGAAGGTTATCAATACCCAGATCATCTAGTATGGTTTTTAAGAATGCAATCACATGTTTGGGATATTTCATAATTTTATGGATCTCATAAAATGCTATGTCATCATACATTTTAACAGATGCATCTAAAAATTGATGAAACTGATTTAGATCGATATTCGTTATTTTATGAAAACCACAAAGAACATCCATGAGCTGAATGATAGAAGTTGTAGTAGGATCAAAATCAAAAGGGAAGAATAAGAATCTTGCGTTACCGATTTTCTTTGATAGTTCATCTATTCGATTTGTATAATAAAGATACTCTTTTGCAATAACCTTAGATAACTTTAACCGATAATATAATCCATCACCTACTAGAGTGCCATCGTTGTTGTTAGAGAAGACAAATGATTTGATTTGATATTGTCTAATATTAATGCGTTTTCCATTTCGATATTTAGGGAGATAAAAGATACCTTTTTGAAACATGATAATTGATTGATCTTTTTGCATGCGGTTTATAATTTTTGAATAAGTCGATTCCATACAAAAATTTATAAAATATCTTTCGTAAATTTCTCTTGAATTAAGCAGCTGATTCTTTGGCAGCTGCAGGATTATTTCTTTCACTTCAGATGTTATATTCATGTTGATCACTTCCTTGTCATAATATGATACCAAAATAAAAGATTTAATAAAATACCCTTTATACTGAAAACGTAAAATGATATATCGTCTTGACACATCAAACACTAGTGATTTACGAAAACATGCATGATCGATGTGATTTTGAGAACTGTACTTTGTTATGTTGTCGCTATGAAACCAATGTATTTTGTTATGAAAATCATAGTGACTAAACGTCTTAATAAAGAGAAAAAAAGTCATTTTTTACTTGACTTTTGGGATGGTCTATGATTCGGCACCGACCCCCTTTAGAAAAGACTGTCGGTTCTATGTATGAATTACTGCAGCCTTTGACATGAAAAATAGATATTTTCAAAATTTTTAAGATTTACAGAATGATTTCCTGTGTTTTTTATTGGAATATATTGGTTTTTCCAATTAGTGTTTTATTCTACCCATAAGAAATAGGACTTATAGCCTATATTAAGACGATAAGTGGAAAGTAAAAATCAAGTGATAGTGTTAGCGATTACGATTGTGATTCAAGAACAGTAATTTGCATGAAATGTCATGAAACTATAAAGTTATCGATTTTCATCGACTTTTAAACGATTTTTTCGTTTGATACTCGATGATTTTTAATTTTTTCGTGTCAGCTTTATAGATAGAAACATGAAAATAAAAAAATCACTATAGTGAGATAATCGACTTGCTATTTAGTCCCTTTAGAGTGACTAACTATTATAAGTCAAGGTATTTTTATGAGTACTAGATTTAGCCATACTAAAAAAACTCTTGGGTAAGAGTGAATATTTTTTTGATTTTGAAAATTACATCGCTTTAGCCACTAAGCGATAGACTATTTGAGTTTTGTTTGATCAAATTCTTGATTTGATTTGGTTAAGTGAAAAATAATTCTAAGAAGTTTCTTTGCCACATGAGTTAACGCTACTCGATGAGCTTTACCTTCACTGCGTTTTTTGTTGTAGTAGTCATATATCGTAGGATTGTGAATCGTGAAGTACATCGAAACATTCATTATTGTTTCCCTTAAATAAGGGGAACCACGTTTCACCATTCGACCGGTTTTATTCATTGTTCCTGATTGTATAACTGAAGGTTCTAGCCCGGCGAATGAAAGTAGTTGAGAAGGGTTTTTAAATGAAATAAAGTTTCCGTACTCAGCTATAATTGATAGTCCTGAAATAATACTTACACCTTTAATTGAAAAAACTGGAGAGTTTATTTCACTCGCTTCTAGTAGAAGTTGATGCTTTAAATTGTTAATCTCTTGTGTGAGTGATTTGTAAACATTTAGGACTGATTGAAGCTGTAATTGTAATAAAGCACTTGACGATCCAATTGTATTTTTTGCTAAATCTTTGAGTTTAATAAACTTGGCATAGCTAAATCTACCTCTGGAAATGCTTCTAATCCGATGATAAGATTGTTTGTTCATTCTAGCTATTTTAGTAGGAGTTTTATATTCTGATAGGATGAATAATGCTGTTGTTGAAAAAACATTACTAAAGAAAGGCTTGAATTCTGGAAACATATAATCAAGTATGTTTGTAATATTAACCGTTTCCTTAGAACGTGATTTCACCAAGTATCGATAAAACCTTGTGAGTGTTTTTAAATCCTGAATGTGGTATGATTTAACTGGGTAGATCTTGTATTCTACGGACAGTAAAATCATTGATAAAAGCTTTGAATCAGCTTTATCGGTTTTAGTTTTTCTTAGTGATAGGCTTGTGGCGAACTTACTCACTAAGAATGGATTAAGTTCCATGAAGGTATAATCGTGTTGGTCTAAAAAGGCTTTCAAGTTATATCCATAATGTCCAGTAGCTTCAAGACCTATCCTTTTTTCATGGATTGGGTCAAGAGCTTCCAAGATATTAAGTAAAATAGTGAAACCTTTTTGATTGTTATCAAATGAAAACACATCTTTGATAACTTCTCCTGTTTCTGTGGCTATGAAACAGTCGTGTTTGTACTTAGAGATATCAATACCTATTAAGTACATAATATCACCTCTTTCGGTTAGTTTTGTACACTGTGGTTTTATACAGTTTCCTATTTTTGTATTCACGTGTATAAAAGCTTTTGCTTAACTAACTGATTACCAATAAAAAATAAAAAACTGTGGTTTGAGTCACTCCGAATACTTTAAAGTATAGATATATAGTGACAAATCCACAGTGTAAATATATTATAACACTCGATTATGAGTGATAAATATCAAAAAGAAAGGAGTAATAATTAAACATCTTAAATGATGATTTAATTATACGTGAGTTATATGTTTTTATCTTTTATCACTAATTATTTAGATAATGGCCCTGGAATTTGGGAAATTATGTTAAGAATGGTCCTAACA
>JAVVFA010000016.1:0-15357 GCA_032251215.1 Candidatus Izemoplasmatales bacterium | reverse complement strand
ATGGTGTGCATATCGAATTTGATTATTTTGGTAAAGGAGATTGTTTGAGTTTTTCTGAGAATGATGATACTTATTATTTATTCCCTATCGATCAAAAACTCTCTGTTATCAAATATCATTTTGCAGTTGAGGAGTTATATAAAATTGCTAATGAAAAACCTACTCTTAAGGGTTCAGTTAAAAAATGAGTAGATTTTTTTAATAATAAGCAACATGACCTTGGCATCTAGTCTCAGTGCCGATTAAGTAATGCTGATCTTTCTTTAAGATTATTTGACCATTTCCAAAAGCACTAGTACGAGGTTCAATTTTCACTTCGTGACCAGCATCTTTGAGAAATTGAATAACACTTTCTGGGAATGTCGGTTCTAAAGCAACTCGTTTTTGCTCATCCCATCTGAATCTTGGAGCATCTAGAGCTGCTTGAGGATCCATATTAAAATCAATCATATTCATGATAACTTGTAAGTGACCTTGTGGTTGCATAAAGCCTCCCATTACCCCAAATGGACCGATTGGTAGGTTATCTTTCATAATAAATCCAGGAATTATTGTATGATAAGTTTTTTTGTTAGGCATTAAACAATTATCATGGTTTGGATCTAGAGAGAATGTGTGTCCTCGGTTTTGCATTGAAATTCCAGTATCTTCAATAACAATTCCGCTTCCAAATCCCATATAATTAGATTGGATATAAGAAACCATATTACCCATGCTATCTGCTGTTGCTAAATAAACAGTTCCACTTTTTTTATAATCAATTGGTTCATAAACTTTGGCTTTGTCAGTAATTTCATTTATTCGAAGTTTGGTGTATTTGTCACTGATGAGAAAATCCGGATTCATTTTCATAAATTTAGAGTCAGTAACATATTTCATCGTATCAGAAAAAGCAATTTTAATTGCTTCAATCTGTTTATGAAACGTTGAAGAATCTTGATATTGGTAAGAGTTGTTTTTTAATAAATTCAGAGCCATTAAAGCTGTGATACCTTGGCCGTTTGGAGGGATTTCGCAAATTTCATATCCTTTATAATTTACTGATAATGGATTCACAAATTCTACGTCATAACTACTCAAATCCTCTTTATCAATAAAACCATTATATTTTTTCATGAATGCATCTATTTTGTCAGCTAAATACCCTTTATAGAAACTATCAGAATTTGTGTAGCCAATCTCTTCTAGTGTTTTTGCGATCAATTCACTTTTAAAAATATCTCCCGCCTTATAAAATTGATCTCCGTTTTTAAAAATATGGAAAAAATGTTTAAATTCATCAGTTTTATTGGTCTCTTCATAGCGTTTTATACCATGTTCAAAATACATACCGACATTATTTCCTATAGAATAACCATCTCTAGCTAGTTTTATAGCTGGTTCGAGCACTTCTATCAAACTTAGATTGCCAAACTTATCTATCAGCCTTGCCCAACCCTTTGGAGTACCAGGTACAGTTATAGGAACAACACCAAATTTAGGCATTGTTTCAAATTTCAAATTTTTAACTTTTTCGATTGAAATATTTTTAGAACTACGTCCAGAAGCATTAAGACCATACAATTCATTCTTAAAATAGATAATAGCAAAAGCATCACTGCCAATTCCATTACTACAAGGTTCAACAACTGTTAAACATGCTGCTGTAGCAACAGCTGCATCAACTGCATTTCCACCTTTTTTCAATATTTCTAAACCTGCTTGAGCTGCTAATCCTTCAGAAGTTGCAACTGCACCGTTTTTCGCATATACAGCTTGTTTCTTGCTAAGAAATTGATTCATATTAGAGTTTCTCCTATGTTATTGAATGTAATACTAATCAAAAAACGGTAGATCAGAAACTTTGTTAGTTTCTTTTTTATTTTTTTGATAATATTTTTCTAAATAAATGTTTATTTCATTATGGTGAATGCATAATAATTGTAATATTACATTAGCTCCAAGCAAAACAGTTCTAACCATATAAAATGCATTGGCTGTTGCTCTAATTTGCATAGGTAAAGTACCGAAGAAACTAGCTAGTAAATTTAAGATGTATGGTTGGTAAATTGAGAAGAAGATGAGACCATATACACTAAACCACATAAAACTTCTTTCGTTAATTTTAAAAGTTTTATTTTGTAGTATTACACCAAAAGCAATTAATATTGTCAAGGTAGTTCCTATAAATGAAATGAGTCCAAAAAATCGAAAAAAAGCTCCTCCAAATTGCATTAGCATAAAATATCCAAACAAATTTGTGATTTGTAAAGCATGATATGTTGTAATCATTTTTGATTCTCGATAAAACATCAAACTTATAACATGAAAAGGTATATAAAAAGCGTAAACTAACAATGAATAGTTTCTTCCAAAAAACTGATTGAAGATTACTGCTCCAATACCAGAAATTATTAAAATAAAATAAATAATTCTTTTTCTCGTCATGAATATACCTCCGTCAGTATTTTATAATACCATAAAAAGCCTCATTATTCTATATTAAAAAGGCTTGGTTATGTTAAAATAAATATACGGAGTGTTATTATGTATAAAAAATTAATTAATTTAATTGATAAAACTAAATCACCAATTACACAAGTTGATTTTATTAATGCATATAAAGAACTTGGAATTAAATCTGATTCTTGTTTAGAAGTTCATTCATCAGTATCAAGTTTTGGCTATATTATAAATAAAGAGTATGATATTTGTGATAGCTTAATTGAAACGATTACAGATGGAGTAGTTATCATGATGGCTCATAATGGTGAATTTTCTGACCCTAGTGAATGGATTAACCCACCTGTACCGAAGGAATGGCATCTATTAATCAATGAAAATCGAAGAGTTTTTGATAAAGATTTATTTATTCCTGAAAGAGTAGGTAAAGTCGCTCAACTCTTCTGTAAATATCCAGGTGTAACAAAAACAAATAATCCTATTACTGCAATGTCAGTGCTAAATAACACAGATGATAAAAGCTGGTTAAATCATGATTTGGATGAACGGAAAATGATTAATCCTTTATACAAACTCATTGAAAATAATAGCAAAATATTGTTTGTTGGCACTGGTTTTAATAGTTGTACATCAATTCACTTAACAGAACATTTGAGTCAATATTCAATATTAAAAGAATTTTCTCATAAAAGATTAAATGAGTTTGGAATTGTAGAGAATGCAATAGTCATAACAAAATATATCGATGATGAATTTGATAATTTTAAAGTAATTGAAGATAGATATGTTAGAAAGTATAAAGGTACTGATTTTTTAAAAGAAGCACATTTGGGGTTAGGGAAATTGACTTTGATTGACTCAAAAAAATTGTTTGAAATAGCAAAAGATGTTCATTTGCATTACCGTAAATAAAAATGTATATTCTTAGTATCATTGTCAGTTTTATCCCTATTGTTTTCGGTCTTTTATTCGTTTTAATCTTATTTATCTTCAGTTTGTTTATTTTAAAAAAAGAGGATGAATAAAATGTTTGAAACTACACTTTATTTCATCCTAAAAATTATTGGTTTTTCAATATTGGTTCTGTTAGTAAAACTATTGATATCATTAATTTTTAAAAATATTAAACCCAGATTGATTATACCAGTTATATTTTTAATTAGCCCTTTATACTTTTATGTAGTTTTCACACATGATATTTTATTTGGTAGATTAAGTTTCTACACTATAGTATTGTTAATCTTTACCATCAGTTTGTTCGAGTATAATATTTTAATTAAAAGATTATTTAAAGTATGTTCAGGACTAAAAATAAGTAGTTTTATTTTAGTAACAAATTTAATAGCATACGGATTATCTGAAGTAATTATTACTTTTTATTTTTCTTGATTCAGAAAAGTTAACTTGTCCATTTCTTGATTTTTATCAAAAATATAAATTATAATCGATTGTAATATGACTATTATCGCTTGGAAACTTACATAAATTATTTCCAGTACAAATAAAGCATCAGCAACATCAGTTTGGTTTGGGCCAAAAATAGATGATAACAAATCAACTAAAAAGAAGTTATAATATGAGGCGAAAAAGAAATTAATCACAGAAAAAAACAAGAAACTAAGGGCGATAAATTTGTTTTTATTCGCTTGAAGAACGATACCAAAACCAATCATCATATTAATAATTGAGCCAAAAAAAGAAACCATCCCAATTAACCTCATGTTTGGAGCGCCTAAGGAGTAAAAGTTTAATAGACTCATAAAGACCCAAAAAGAGAGGGTTGTGAAAACGGAAATGAAAGAATATGTAACTACCATTTTTGTTTCACGGTAGTAAACATAAACAATAACATAAAATGGTACAGTTAAAAGGAATGAAACCAATGGTTTGATTTCATCAAATACAAAATAATATAAAATTAGATGTGTTATAAAAGATATAACAATGATAGGAATAAATAAGTATCTTTTTCTCATAACAACCTCTTAGGAGTATTATATCATATCTTTTAAATCTAGTTAAAGAATTAGGAAGGCAAAAATTTATGAATTTTAAAAAAGCATTACCACCAGGAACAATATTTAATACGAGTGAGAAAAAAATTAAGACTGAAATTAGAAAAATTTATTATGATGAGTCAAAAATAACACAAAATGAGCCTTTTGAAAATGCTCAAGTGTGGATTAGAGTAAACGGACTAAGTGATTCTGAAAAAATTGCTCAGGAATTAAATTCAGCTAATGTTGATTTTCTAATTATTGAAGATATCTTTGATCTAACTCAAAGATCAAAGATTGAAGAAATAGACAATGGTCTTTTTGCGATTATCAAAGTATCTGCTCTCGATGTAAAAGACAATGATTATCGTCATGATTATCTATCAATTATCCTAAAGGATAACATGGTTTTTACATTTAACGAATACCCACCAGGAATTCTTAATATCATCGAAGAGAGACTCACTTCTAATTTAGGAAAAATTAGAAATCATAAAGCTAACTTTTTATTCTATACAATAATCGATTCTTTAGTTGATGCTAATATAATTTTTGAGCACGAAATCAATGATATATTACTTTCATGGGAAGAAAAAGTTATTTATGATAAAGTCAAAAATATTGATGAATTACATCAAATCAGAAAAGAAATATTACTTTTAAAAACAGATATTTTCTCGCTTGTCGAATCTGTGGATTTTATTGAAGACATCTATAAAAATCCTCAGGTATCTAATTTAAAAAAATATTACCAAGACTTAATTGACCATTTATATCGATTAAACGATCGTCTTGGCCTAGACTGGGAAAATATTAAAACTTTATATGACATGCATATGAACAATATCAGTGAAAGAACTAACTCAATTATGAAAATTTTAACAATATTCTCGGCAGTATTCATTCCTATGTCGTTTTTAACCGGTGTCTTTGGCATGAATTTTGTTTATATGAAAATTTTTAATAATCCGAATGGAGTATGGGTATTTATAGGTATGTGTTTAAGCGTTTTTCTATTGATGATAGGATTTTTTAAATATAAGAAATGGTTATAAGATAAACAGATAATTTTAATATAAAAAAAGCGCTTAAAGTCTAACTTTAAAGCGCTTTTTAATTTTTTAAAAAAATTAAATATTAACAACTTCACTTACGATAGTTTTGATAATTTCAACAGCTAAATTCATCTCTTTAACTGAAGCGTACTCAAATGGACCATGAAAATTGTAGCCACCAGTACCTAAATTAGGACAAGGTAAACCCATAAAGGCTAATCTAGCGCCGTCTGTGCCACCTCTAATCGGCTCAATGATTGGATTTAATCCATTATCTTTAATTGCTTTAATAGCAATATTAACTATATCCTGATTGTTATCGAGAATCTCGCGCATGTTATAGTAAGAATCAGTTATTTTAACATTTATCGTATTTGAACCATATTTTTTGTTTAAGAACTCTTGATTAGTATAGAAATCTTGCTTTTGTTTTTCGAAAATTTCTTTATCATGATTTCTAATTATGTAAGTCATTTCAGTTTTTTCAACCGCTCCATTAATGTTAAGCAAGTGGTTAAATCCTTCATAATTTTCAGTAATTTCGGCTCTCATAAATTTTGGTAATAAGTTATTAAACTCATATGCTACATCAATTGCATTCAACATTTTGTTTTTAGCTGAACCAGGATGAACTGATTTGCCGTTAATATGTATTTTAGCTGTGGCAGCATTAAAATTTTCGTAAGCTATCTCACCGACTTTAGAGCCATCCATTGTATAACCGAAGTCCGCTCCAACTTTTTTAGTATCGAAAAATTTTGTACCATTACCGACTTCTTCATCAGGAGTAAAGACAATAACAATTTCTCCATGGAGGTAACTTGGGTTTTTCATAACAAACTCAGCAAAATCCATAATTTCGGCAACACCTAATTTGTCGTCAGCTCCAAGAAGTGTATTGCCATCAGTAACAATTAAATCATCCCCAATTTTATCTTTTAAATTAGGGAAAATTTTCGGATCAAGCAAAACATTATTTTCACGATTTAATACAATTGTGTTTCCATCGTAATTTTTAACAATTCTTGCTAAGACATCTTTCCCACTCGCATCTGGTGATGTATCAACATGTGCTATTAAAGCTATTGTTTTAGTGCTTTCTTTTACATTAGAAGCTATTTTACCAATGACATATCCGTATTCGTCGATAGTAGTTTGAATGTTAAGTGTTTTCAATTCTTTCACTAAATGATTTAACAAAACTAATTGTTTACTTGTGGAAGGATAATCTTCAACATCAACTTTTGATTGAGTATCAAATTTGACATAATTTAAAAATCTTTCTATTACGCTCATTAATTCACCTCCTAAAAAAGTAATTACATATCTATTATATGTCAAAAAGTCTTAAATTAAAATAATTTTGTTCTTATACTTTTAGTTTATCTATCTGTGGTATAATAAATTTAAAGGTGACCAAATGGCTAGATATATATTTCACAAGCAGAAACTCTCAGATAAATTTGGTGTTTGCCTAGTTAAATTCGGATTTAAATTTAAGGCAGCTAGAGAAAGATATAATTTTAAATTTAAATAGATATTCACAAATACACTATCAAAACATTACTCATATGGTAGTAAAATTGATTATCAATTCATTGAAGTCGATGGAGTGAAGATGGAAACAGTATTTTATAAAAATGAAGAACAAAAATACGCGCTAATACAATTGCATGGTGGAGCTTATGTATCTGGTTATAATGATACTTATCGTAAAGTCGCTAAGAAGTATCTGAAATCAAATAGAAACCTAAAAGTCTTTTCCTTATGTTATTCTTTGGCCCCTGAAAATCCGTTTCCAAAAGCTTTAGAAGAAAGTATAGCTTTATATCAATACTTGCTACTAAACGGATACAAGCCAGAAAATATAATTGTTGCTGGTGATTCAGCTGGCGATGGTTTAACGCTAGCATTAGGTTTAGCATTGAAAGACAAGCAAATCGAATTACCAAAAGCAATGATTACTATGTCGGCTTGGACCGACCTAGCTGATGAAGGAATATCTTATCAAAAAAATCTATATAAAGACCCTTTTTTTTGGTAAAGGAACAAAACCTCTTGATAAAAAAGCGTATTTAGGAGATAATAATTTACATCACCCTTACATCTCGCCTAAATATGGAGAATATAGTTGTTTTAGCGATTTGTTGATGTTTGTAGGTAGCCATGAACTTATAGAATCTGACACCCTTGATCTCGCGGAAAAGGTTGATAACGCAGAAGTACATAATTTTAAAGGAATGTTTCATGTTTTCCCTTTAGGTTTCAACAAAATGGCTTCTTCAAGGTCAGCTTGGCAGATAATTTACGAATTTATTAATAAGCAATTGGAGTGTTAATTATGAATAAACAATCAAGACATGAGACTTGGTTTAAATTAGATAACTCTGGAAAAATATTTCCTGAAGTTTCTAGCCACAGAGAAACAAATGTTTTCAGAGTGGCTATAAGTTTGACAGAAAAAATAGACGGCGTCCTTTTACAACAATCTGTCGACACTATTCTTACCAGGTATCCAATGTTTAAAGTGAAATTGAAAAAAGGTCTTTTTTGGAGTTATTTTGATTATAATTCCAAGCCTTTTCATGTTGAAGAATTAAAGCATTATGTCTGTGGGGAAATTAACCCTAAGAAAAATAATGGTTATTTATTTAGAGTAATGTATCGCAACACTGATATCATCATTGAAATGTTTCATTCTCTAGCTGATGGAGCTGGAGTTATAATGTTGTTAAAAGCTTTGACATATGAGTACTTAGTTTTAGTCGGTAAAGATATTAAACCAGACAATCTAGTCCCAACAAAAAACCAAAGACCTAGCATGGAAGAATATGAGGATGCTAATACGAAATTCTATGATCCTAAAAACAAAAAGCATGTTCCTGAAAAAAGAGCTTATAGAATCAAAGGGACACCATTGTCTAAAGATTTAACTGGTATTATATCAGGGACAATGTCAACCTCAAGAATGATAAGGTTGGCAAGGGAAAATGAGATGACTATTACAGAGTATTTTACCGCTTTGATGATGTATATAATTTATGTGACTCAAATCCAATATCGTGGTCAAATCAAAAGCAACCAATCTCCTGTTAAAATTTTCGTTCCTGTTAACTTAAGAAAGCATTTTCCTTCGAATACTTTAAGGAATTTCTCAAATTTTGTTAAAGTGGGTATGGTAATGACAGAAGATGATATAAGTTTTGACGATTTAAAAATTATTGTCAAAGAACAATTTGAAAAAGGCATGACTAAGAGCGAATTGATTAGAAAGATGAGTGAAAACGTTAAATTTGAGAAGAATGTTTTCTTAAGATTCACACCTTACTTCTTAAAAAAGTATGCTCTTAAAATAGGATATAATATATTGGGTATGAAACTTAATACCATGAGTTTAACAAATATCGGTAAAGTTGATTTTCCTGTGTCTATGCAGCCATTTGTTTATGATGTTACAGCTGGAGTTTACTCTGGTAAGTTCAACACTGTTAATTGTTCAATAATGTCTTATCAAGATCGCTTAAAACTTAGCTTTACTAGATCGATAGTTGAAACCACGATTGAAAGAGAATTCTTTAGACATTTTACGGATTTGGGCATTGATGTTGAAATTGAAAGTAATTATGTGGAGGAATACTAAAATGAAGTATTGTGATAAGTGTAAAATAACCATAGATACCTTTAATAGTTATTGCCCTCTTTGCCAACAAGTTTTAGAAGGAGAACCTTCACCAGATTTAATTGAAAAGTATCCTGAATATGTCTCTGCTAATAGAAAAATATACCCAATTACCAAAAAGATAATAATGTTTGTTACTATTGTTTCTATGATAATTCTATTAATTATAAATCTTGCAAGTTATAATGGTAAGCTATGGTCATTAATTCCAATTGGCAGTATTTTCTTTTTCTGGATTTTAATCAGTGTCGGGATTTTTTCTCGACAAAATATTGCTTTCCGCTTTGCATTCTTAACATCTTTGTTAATAGGACTGCTAATTTTGATTGATGAAGCGTCCCTTAAGCAGGGGTGGTCATATAATTATTTAATGCCAATATTATTATCTGTATGTAATTTAGCAATATCGGGAATTATCTTGATTAAACGAATAGATTATCGTGATTATATTCTCTATTTATTAACAATTGCCGTTTTATCTTTAGTACCGATAATTTTAGTGTTTACTGGAATAATAACAATTGTTTGGCCAGCTATAACGGCTTTTGCTCTAGCAATATTTATTCTTCTATTTATAATTTTTTTCTTTCCAAAATCTATAAAAGACGAAATAAAAAAACGTTTCCATGCATAAGACCGCAAATTGCGGTCTTTTTTTATTGCCTTTCGTTAGGATTTATTTATTAGTTCTTGTATAATGATATTAGTTTAAAAAAGAGGAGATTTTTATGTCAATAGAAGCTTATATTTTGTATGCGATTACTGCTTTACTTTTGTTGATATCTTTTATTAAAGATAAAGATAAAACAAAAAAAGGTTTAATTAAAGGTGCCAAAAGTTTTTTTCAATTAATGCCTGTTTTACTACCATTATTTCTTTTTATCGGGATTTTACTCGCGATCGTTACACCTGAGTTCATATCATCTGTTTTAGGACCTGAAAGTGGTCTGTTAGGATATCTTTTCGGTCTTGTGGTCGGGAGTATTACATTTATGCCACCATTTGTAGCTTATCCGTTGGGAGTTGAGTTATTGGCTAATGGAGCTGCTTATCCTCAAGTTGCTGGATTTTTAGTAGCTTTGATGAGTGTTGGGTTGGTCTATTATAGTGCTGAAAGCAAACTTTTCAGCAAAAAATCAGCAATTCTTAGAAACCTAATATCTTTTATCGGTGCTATAATTGTCATTTTGGTAGTATTGGTGGTGTATTAAATGCTAAAATTCATTAAGAAAAATAAGTTCTTATTATTATCAGTTTTGATGCTGATAATAATCAGTATAATTGATATCACTTTAACCTATAAAGCATTTACTAACACTTGGGATCAAGTATTGAGTATGCTGATGATTGTACCGCCAATATTTGCCTTAATCGGTTTATTTGATGTTTGGGTGGATCGAGAAACTGTTATAAAATTGATGGGTAGCAATTCGGGAATCAAAGGAATGGCCTTAGCTTTCTTCTTGGGAGCATTCTCAGCAGGTCCGACTCTAGCTGCTTTTCCATTAGCATTGATTATGCTTAAAAAAGGAGCCAAATATTCTAATGTACTGTTCTTTTTAATGGTGTGGAGTTCACTTAAACTACCAATTGTATTTTATCAAATCACGACGATTGGCTTCAAATTTTCAATGATAATAAATCTCACAATGCTTATTATTTTCGTGCTTGGAGCTTTATTAAGTGAAAAATTATTTAAAAAAGAAGAACTTGAAACTTTACAGAAAAAAGCAATAAACTATTCAAAATAAAAAAGTCAGACATTTTCGTCTGACTTTGTTTTTTAACCAACTAAGATTTTCTCTGTTGCATAGTTTACATGTGAAATTTCTGGGTGACCCCAGTTTTTATTCATAATACCAAAGATAGTGATTGGTCCCAACCTACCTATAAACATTAACATCGATAAAAGAATTTTTGATGCAGGTAAAAGATATGGAGTAATACCCATTGATAAACCAACAGTACCGAAAGCTGAGAATGTTTCGAATAAAACTTCAATAAAAGTCATATTATATGTTGTATTATTAGCTTCAACCAAAGATACAACTAAGAACATGAAAATTGTCACCGCAAATGCTAGGGTTACTACGACAAAGGCTTTGTTTTTATTCTGGTCTTCAATTTTTCTCTTGTGAGTTATGAATGGTTTCCCGGCTAAAAAACTAGTAATTGATTTGAACATAATAAACAAAGTAGTTGTTTTAATACCACCACCGGTGGAGTTAGGTGAAGCACCAATAAACATAAAAATCATTATCACCACTAATGTTGTATATGAGAACATGCTAATATTAACGGTAGAAAAACCTGCAGTTCTTGTAGTTACACTTTGAAAAGCAGCTTCTAGCCAAGTAACATTATTATATTCGAATAACTTAATAATTAAGGTTCCTGTAATAATTAATACTAAAGTGGTTTTTAAAACTATTTTTGAGTAAATACTTAAGTTTTTAAAAGACTTCTTTTCAAGAACATCTCTAATTACGATAAAGCCGATACCACCGATAATTATCATTACCATTGTATTAATATTAAGCAGTATATTAGAACTATAATTTTGTAGAGAAGAACTTCCTAATATATCAAAACCGGCATTATTAAATGATGATATTGTATGAAAAGCTGCGTGTCCTATAGCTTTAATAAAAGAAAATTCTTGGATAAAAACAATAAAATTAATGACGAAACCAAAACTTTCTATTATTAATGTGGTAAAAACAATCGATCTAACTAATCTAATCATTCCACCTAAGTGATGTTGATTTAAGGCTTCTTTTAGGACGTATCGTTCAGTAACACCAATTTTAATTCCTAAAACAACTAATACATAAATAGCGATTGTTACTATTCCTAAACCGCCTATTTGTATCAGCATAGCTAAAACAATTTTCCCAAACACAGATAAGGTTTCAGCTATATTAGGTATTGTTGACAATCCAGTTACACAAACCGCAGAAGTTGAAATAAAAATCGAGTCTACCCAAGATAAAGGTGTACCTGTTTGAGTTGATATTGGTAGCTTCAAGAGCAATGTACCTGCAACAATAATGCCGAAAAAACTTAAAGCAACTATTGCAAAAGGCGACAATTTTCTTTTTTTCATAGAACTCTCCCTAATGTAAAAATATCGGAGATATTATACTACTTTTAGTTGTTTTTTACAAATCTATTTTAAATTTTAATAAATCTATTTTCAACTTTTCACAATCAGAAGATTTTGGTATAATATAATCAATTAGTAACTTAAGGAGAATATTGATGTTAGTTCTTATTGGCCCAAGTGCATCAGGAAAAACTGAATCAGCTAAAATTATGATAAATCGCTATCCAATTTCTCGTGTCGTAACCTGTACTACAAGAAAGAAAAGAATTAATGAAATAGACGGATTCGATTATCATTTTCTTAGTAAAACCAGATTTTTACAGCTAAAAAAAGATGGTGACTTCTTGGAAACTGCTGTTTACAATAATAATTTTTATGGTACGCCAAAAAATGAGATAGCTGATGATAAGTTTATCATTTTGGAACCGCAAGGATTAAAGTCATTCTTAGCGCAAAGCGATTGTCAAATCGTAGCGATATTTTTAAAAACCAAAGAAGTCACAAGAATTAATAGAATGAAATTACGTAAAGATATTCCTGAGGATATTAAAAAAAGAATTAAAGCTGATCGAGAAGAATTTAATTTAAAGAAGATTGAAGGGTTAGATTTAATTATAGATACAAATGAGGTGACATTATCTGAGTTAGCTGATAAAATTTACTTTAGTTATTTAGAAATTCTCGAAAAAAAGAAACTTTCCGGCAAGCAATTAAGCCTTTTTTAGAATAAGTGATTTAAACAGACACTTACAGAAAAATGTGAGTGTTTTATTTTGTGTAAATTTTACATGTTTTAATAAATATCTAATTTTCGAGAAAAGTTTGTTGACAGCGTTTACATTATTATATATAATAATAGCGAAAACGTTTTCGTGGAGATTGAATATGCAGAATAAAATTTACGTTACATCCAAATACGAAAAATATCGACATCAAATAGTTCCGGTTGAAAGTAATGATCAACCGGATTTAGAAATATTTATTGACAAATCAGCTGAATTTCAACAAATTATTGGTTTTGGTGGAGCTTTTACAGAGGCTGCTTGTTATACGCTAAGTCGCTTATCAAAAAAAAATCAAGATATTTTGTTAAATGCTTATTATGATAAAGAAAATGGTTTGGGTTATAACTTAGGTAGAATTCATATGAATAGCAGTGATTTCGCTTTAGGGAATTATACATATGTAAAAGACAATGATAAGAACTTACAATCCTTTGATATATCCAGAGAATTTGATTTTGTTATTCCAACAATAAGAAAAGCTGAAAATATAGCCAAAGATAAAATAGATTTACTTATCTCTCCTTGGAGTCCACCGGCTTGGATGAAGACTAATAATGAAATGAATAACGGCGGTAAGTTAAAGCCCGAGTATTTTCAAAGTTGGGCTAATTACTATGTAAAATTTTTAGATGAAATTAAAAAAGCTGGTTTAAATTCCTTCGCAATAACAGTTCAAAATGAACCTGCAGCTAAACAAACTTGGGATTCTTGCTTATATACAAAAGAACAAGAGAGAGACTTCGTTAAATATTATTTAGGACCAACGATAAAACAAAGTAAGTTTAGTGATACTAAGATTTTTATCTGGGATCATAACCGCGATATCGTTGTTGAAAGAGCGAGTGCTGTTTTAGAAGATAAAGAAGCGGCTAAATATGTTGCCGGTACAGCAATACATTGGTATGTTAGTGAAGAATTCTCTAATGTTGGTAAAGTCCATGATTTATTCCCTGATAAACAGATAATTTTTTCTGAAGGTTGTATCGAAGGCGGACCTCATCCTAACATTTATGAAACAGGTGAGAGATATTCAAGAAATATTATTGGTGATTTTAGTAATTGGTGTGAAGCTTTCATCGATTGGAATCTTACATTAGATGAAATCGGTGGGCCAAATCATGTTGGGAATTATTGCGATGCACCAATCTTATCCGACACCATTAACGATAAATTGATTTTCAACAGCTCCTATTATCATCTAGCGCATTTTTCTAAACATATAAAACCTGGAGCGTATCGAATAAAATCGATACCATCTAGCAATCTCATAAAGCAAATAGCTTTTAAAAACCCTGATGACTCAATCGTTTTGGTTATCCTTAATGACAGTGAAAAAGATATAACTATTGTCATAAAAATCAACAATGAAGCATTTAGAGTTAAGAGCGTAAAGAGAAGCATTATGACAATTGTATCGAAGGGAGAATTGTAATGAACAACTCACAATATTATTATGACAATTCACAGTTTATTATAAAGAATTATAACAAAACAAAAACATTCGCAAACTTTCTTCCGGGTTTAGCGGGTAAAAGAGGAATTCCTCTTTGGGCATTCTATGTTAACCGCTCACAATTGATTAGTGGATTCGGACTGCAGGATAAAAATCATCCTATTATGTTATTTCATTCCGCTAATAAAGCTTACGAAACTGTTGCTCAAGATGGATTTAGAACATTTATCAAGTGTTGCAATAGAATTTATGAACCATTTGCGATTAACAATAATTTTGAAAACAAATTAATTATCGAACCGCATAAAGTAAGTATTGAAGAAATTAATGAAGAATTAAAGATAAAAGTAGTGATAAGTTATTTTGGATTACCTAATGAAGAAATTCCTGCTCTAGTTAGAACTGTTAAACTTTACAATCTAGCTGATCAAGAAATTGATTTAGAAATAATTGATGGGTTAGCTGAAATTCTACCAGCCGGTGTTAGAAACGAAGAGTTTAAATCTTTATCTAACCTCTTACAGAGTTGGATGGATGTCGATTGCTTAGAAGAAGGTTTTGGCTTTTACAAACTGAGAGGATCTACTGGAGATAGTTCAGAAGTTTCTGAAGTAAGAGAAGGAAATTTCTATGTTGGCTTTGATAAAAATGGATTATTAGATTTAGTAGCTGATAGTGATTTGATATTTGCTTATGATACTTCAAAAAATAATCCTTTAGGTTTTATAAGAAACAGCGTTGAAGATATCTTAAAGTTTGAACAAGTGAATAAGAATAAGGTTCCTTCAGCTTTTTTACCTCTTAAAATTACTCTTGAAAAGAAGTATGAGTTCTTTGCTC
>JAVVFA010000015.1:0-15916 GCA_032251215.1 Candidatus Izemoplasmatales bacterium | reverse complement strand
AAACCGAAAAATACATAAACGAATATAATATTCAACCTCATTTAGCGGTTATTTTAGTTGGAGCCGATCCAGCCAGTGAAACCTATGTTAGATTTAAGGAAAAAGCTTGTAACCAGGTGGAAATTAAATCTTCTGTTATCAATAAACCAGCAGATTTATCAGAAGAAGATCTTATAGAACTAATTAAAGAACTTAATAATGATGATAGTGTTCACGGCATTTTATTACAACTACCGATACCTAAACATATCAATTCCGAAAGAGTTATTAATGTCATTAACCCTCGTAAAGATGTTGACGGCTTTGCAAACGAAAATGTTGCTAAGTTAAGTAAGAATCAAGATGCCTTAGTTCCTTGTACACCGTTAGGAATTACAAGACTTCTTGATGAATATAATATTAAAACCGAAGGTGAACATTGCGTTATTATCGGCAGAAGTCAAATCGTTGGGAAACCAATGGCTCAATTAATGTTACAAAGAAATTCTACAGTTACAATTTGTCACTCAAAAACTAAAAACATTAAAGACATAACAAAACAAGCCGATATATTAGTGGCGGCTGTTGGGAAAGCTCATATGGTTGACGATTCGTTTATAAAAGAAGGGGCAGTTGTTATTGATGTTGGCGTTTCTCATGTCAAAGGGAAAATTTACGGAGACGTTAATTTTGATAGAGTTTTAGATAAAGCAAGTTATATAACACCGATGCCAGGCGGGACGGGACCTATGACTATCGCTTGCCTTTTAGAAAACACATTGAAGTGTTATTTAGATTTAGTTGGTAATAAAAATGATTGATCGATATTCTAGACCAAAAATGCAAAAAATATGGTCAGATAAAACAAAGTTCGATGCCTTTATGAAAATTGAAATCTTAAACGTTGAAGCACTAAATCATTTAGGTATTGTAAAAGATGAAGAATTGTTTCTAATAAAAACTAATGCTAACTATACTTTATCAAGAATAAAAGAATTAGAAAATGAAACTAAGCATGATGTTATAGCATTTACTAGAGCTGTTTCTGAAAGTTTGGGAGATGAAAAAAGATTTATTCATTATGGATTAACATCAACCGATGTTGTTGATACAGCCTATGGAGTTTTATTAAAAAAGGCTAATGAAATTATAAAGAAAGATGTTTTATCTTTCTTGAAAGTTCTTAAGAAACAAGCTTATAATTATAAAGATACCTATTGTATAGGCAGAACTCATGGAATACATGCTGACATAACAGTTTTTGGTTTAAAATTTGCTCTTTGGTATGATGAATTATCTAGAAACTACAATCGTTTTTTAAGAGCTTCTGAAGAAATTGAAGTGGGTAAAATAAGTGGAGCAGTCGGCAACTACGCTTTTATCGATACTGAAGTAGAAAGATACATTTGCCGTAATTTAGGACTTAAAACAGTTAATATTTCAACTCAAACTTTACAAAGAGATAGACATGCCCATTATATAAGCACATTAGTTTTAATGGCTTCTACTTTAGAAAAAATCGCAACCGAAGTAAGACATTTACAAAGAACAGAAGTAAATGAGGTTAGAGAACCTTTCTCCAGTAATCAAAAAGGGTCTTCAGCTATGCCGCATAAAAAAAATCCGATTGTCAGTGAAAATATCACTGGAATAACTAGAGTGTTAAGGGGATATATGATATCAACTTATGAAAATATAGCTTTATGGCATGAAAGGGATATTAGTCACTCTTCAGTAGAAAGAATAATCCTTGCGGATGCCACAACTCTAGTTGATTACATATTCAATAGATATATCGATGTTATAGAGAATTTAGTTGTCTATCCAGAAAATATGCTTAAAAATATATACTTAACAAACGGAATTATCTTTTCACAAAGAGTTTTAACTAAATTAGTTGATAAGGGTATTTCAAGAGAAATGGCATATGATGAAGTTCAAAAATTAGCGAATGAAGCGTACGAAAATCAAAAGAACTTCGTTGATTTAATTAAAAACAATGCATTGATAAAAAATAATTTGTCTAAAAATGAAATCAACGAATTATTTGAACTTGGTTTTTATAAGAAAAAGGTAGATTATATATATAATAAAGTATTTAAAAAAATAAAAAATTGATTATATATATAAGGAGGTAAAAATAATGTCAGAAAAAAGAGTTTTATATCGTGATACAGAAAATCAAAAGATATTTGGTGTTTGTTCTGGTTTAGCAGATTATTTTGATTTAGATGTAACTTTGATTAGAGTAATTTGGGTATTATCAGTATTGTTTGCTGGCACAGGACTTCTTTTTTATATTATTCTTGCGATTGTAATAGAACCAAAGCAAGTTGTTTTGGCAAAAAAACAAAAAGAAAAACAAAAAGAAGACAGCGATGATCCTTTTGCTAAATTCGATAAATAATAATAAATTTGATAAAAGACTGAAAGTTTAAAAGCTTATGGTCTTTTTTTACATTTAATTTACATAAATTTACATTTTATTGATATTGGCAAGATTTTAAAACTGTTAATATATAGTCGATTTTCAAATAAAGGAGAAAAATATGAAAAAATTAGTTTTATTATTTAGTTTGTTTTTAACAGGTACATTAGTTGCTTGTGGTGGTGCTCAAAAATGGGACTCATCAAGTAATATTACTTTATACACTAGAGATACATCTAGCGGAACAAGAGCTGGCTTTATGGGCGGAATAGGCTTTGGTGAAGCTGCAGAAGATGATAGTCTTTTAGCTGATGGGTTCGTTATTAAAGATAACACAGGTATTCTAACTTCAATGGCTACTGACGAATATGGCATTGGATACATTTCTTTAGCTAGTTTAGATAACACTGTAAAAGGATTACAATTTAATGGAGTAGATCCAACGATTGCAAATGTTATCAATAACACTTATGAATTAAAAAGGCCATTTAATTATGTTACAAGATCACTAGACGATTTTGCTAATGAAACTGAAAGAGATATTACTCTAGCATTCATCGCGTTTTTACAAACAACTGATGGAGCGGATATCATTAGTAATAAAGGAGCAATTCCTTTATCAAGCAGTGAATCATGGGATGATATTAAAGCAGATTATGACATTTGTTTACAAGATAATAGCGCTGTAACAATCAAATTTGGTGGTTCAGATTCAATTGAAAAGATTGCTTTAGCCTTAACAGCAGCTTTCGCACCAAAATGTGGTAACTTCGTTCCTGAACATGATCATACTGGTTCTTCAGACGGATTTAAACGTACACAAGGGTCTGAAAAAGATGGAGATAATTACAAACACGTAGGATTCGCTTCTCGTCCATTCAAAGATACTGAAGTTGGAACTGAAGGAACGCAAGGGCAATTAGCATGGGATGCTATTGTAGCTATCGTTCATTTAAATAATGAAGTAACAAATGTTACTGCAGAAGATTTAAAAAAGATCTACAGAGGCGACTACTCTACTTGGGAACAATTATTAAGCTAACAGTAATAATAGATTTGTTTTGCATAAAAGAAATGCCCTATGAACTAGAGGGCTTTTCTTGCGTCTTTGGAGGTACGACATGGATTTTATAAAAAAACAATTTAAAAAAATTAAAGATTTATTTCATTTTAATAGCAAAAAAGAAGTAGTTGATTTTATTATCAAACTATTCTTTTTAATTTCAACGATAGTTTCGGCATCGTTTATTGTTATAATTATTGTTTTTATTACTAGAGAAGGAATAAAACCTTTCGTTACTGATAATGGAGGAATAGGATCTGTAAACTTGGTTAGGTTTCTTACTGGGACAACTTGGCTTGAAGGGACAGCTTTTAAGTCAAATTTATACAGCGTTGGTTTTATTATTATTAATACCCTATACATATCATTGTTATCTCTTTTAATAGCTATGCCTATCGGTGTTTTAACTGCACTTTTTATTGCTAAAATAGCGCCTAAAAGATTAAGCGAAATCTTACGAACAGTAATCGAATTATTAGCGGCTATTCCTTCTATCGTCTATGGATTATTTGGGAGTGGAATCATTTTAGTATTTGTCTATAACCTAGCAAAGGGTTTTGGAGTTCAATCTCCTGGTGGAAACTCGGTATTAGCAACGGTTTTAGTACTTGCTTTGATGATTTTGCCAACAATTACAGCTTTATCAGAAGTTGCCATAAGAAGCGTGGAAAAAGATATAGAACATGGATCTTTAGCTTTAGGGGCGACAAAAACCCAAACTAATTTTAAAGTTGTATTAACTAGCGCAAAATCAGGAATTTTTTCAGCCTCTATTTTAGGTATAGGAAGAGCATTGGGTGAAGCTACTGCAGTTAGTCTAGTAGCTGGAAACGCAAGAAGTGGCCCAACTCTCGGTTTTTTTCAAACAACATCAACTTTAACATCAACGATGTTACAAGGGTTGAAAGAAACGATAGGGATAGATTATGATATTCGTTTCAGCGTCGGAATTGTATTAATGGTTGTTATTCTACTTACCAATGCCAGCCTTAACTTTGTGAAGAGAAGGATAGGTAATGTCCATGTCAAGTAAACGTAAACGAATTGATAATTTACTGCAAATTATCACCTATGGAGCTGCATCAGTAGCGGTTGTTATATTGTCTTTAATCGTAGTTTTTGTTTTCAAAAATGGGTCTGGGTTAATAAATTTAGATCTCATAACAAATGATTACCATGCTCAGTATTATAATGGTGGAATTGAAAATGTAACTTCTTTCTCAAATACACCAAAACCCGATGATTTATCCGAAGATGATTATTATTCTCTCAAATGGGGTATTGCCTTAACTGATGATATTGACAGAGAAGGAAAACCAATAATTATCGTTTCGTATATAGCAGAAGACTCTCCACTTTATCAAATGTATGATAAAAATAATCTAGATAACGATAGTTTTGCTATCGAAGTGGAGAACATCGTTCAATCGATTAAATTTTATGAGAAAGATTCCACTTTAAGTATTTATGGTGCGCAACATATGATAAATGAACTTGATGCAGAGTCTGAGTTTAGAGAAATGGTATTTACATCATTGGGCGGGGGAATCCGGGGATCTTTAATTACTACACTTTATACAATAGGACTTACTTTGTTATTTGCTTTACCGGTTGGAATTTTTACAGCAATATACTTAAATGAGTTTGCAAAGAAAAATCGTTTGACAAATATCATAAGAAGTATGATTGAAATGTTAACTGGAGTTCCTAGTATTATTTTTGGGTTGATGGGATTAGCCGTATTTGTTCCATTAACTGTTCGCTACACACCGGCCGATAGTGCTAATATTTTATCCGGTAGTCTTACCTTAGCAGTAATTTTATTGCCAGTAATTATTCGATCAACAGAAGAATCTCTAAAAGTCGTTCCTGATGATTTTAGATTTGCTTCTTTAGCGTTAGGCGCAAATAGTACCCAAACAACTTTTAAAGTTGTAGTACCATCTGCTCTTCCTGGAATTATGACAGCTACATTGTTAGCGATAGGAAGAATCATCGGCGAAAGTGCTGCTTTAATTTTTGCGATAGGAACTGCGATAAAAGATGATATATCTATTTTTGGAAAATCGACCACTTTAGCAGTACATATCTGGTCATTGCTGACTGATGAACCAGCAAATATTGAATTAGCCAGTACAATTTCTCTTATAATTTTAATGATTGTCTTGATTTTAAATATTTCCGTTAAACTATTGTCAAGATCATACTTAAAAAGAGTATAATAAAAAGGAGACTACCTCATGATAAATAATGTATTTACAATAAAAAATTTAAATCTGTTTTATGGCAAATATCAAGCTTTACATAGCATAAATCTAGACATAGAACGTAACAAAGTTACGGCTCTAATAGGGCCGTCTGGTTGCGGTAAATCCACTTTTTTACGTTGCCTTAATAGAATGAACGATTTAATTGATTCGTGTCAAATTGATGGCGAAGTTTTATATCATAACGATAATGTTTATAACAAGAACTTTGACGTTATATCACTAAGGACAAAAGTTGGAATGGTTTTTCAAAAGCCAAATCCTTTTCCAATGGCGATATATGATAATATTGCTTACGGGCCGAGATGTCAAGGGGTTAAAGATAAAACTGAATTGAATAAAATCGTTGAAAAATCATTAAAAAATGCAGCTCTTTGGGAAGAAGTAAAAGACCGATTGAAAGATAGTGCCATGAGTTTATCTGGCGGACAACAACAAAGATTATGCATTGCAAGAGCCATCGCAATGGAGCCAGAGGTAATTTTAATGGATGAACCCACTAGCGCTCTAGATCCGATAGCTACTATGAAAATTGAAGAGTTAATCAATGATTTAAAACAAAATTACGCAATCGTAATTGTTACTCATTCAATGCAACAAGCCGCTAGAATCTCAGATAATACTGCTTTTTTTCACCTTGGAGAACTAGTAGAATATGATAAAACAGATATTATTTTTACAACGCCTAAAAAAGTTAAAACAGAAGAATATATTACCGGTCGTTTCGGCTAAGATATTGATTAATAAAATTTAATTAGATATAATCTATAAGGAGGCACCTATGACATTTAGAACGCAATTTGAAAAAGAATTGGAAGAATTAAAATTAAGCCTAATAAAAATGGGTGATTTGGTTATCAAAAACATTCACTTATCACTACACTCATTTGTGGAAATGAATGCTGAGTTAGCTGACCAAATCATTAAAGACGACAAATTGGTAAATCAGTTTGAATATGATATTGAAAAAGAATGTATGAGAATAATCCTTAGAGAGCAACCAGTTGCTAGAGATCTTCGATTAATTACATCAGTTTTAAAAATGATTACAGATTTAGAAAGAATCGGTGATCACGCCTCTGATATCTCAAAACTTACAATATTTATGGAGAAAAACAATAAACCTTTTTTAGTAAAACAAGTTCATAAAATGGCTGATGAAAGTGAAAAAATGATTAAAATGGCTTTGGAGTCGTTTGTTAATCAAAATCAAACAATTGCTTTAAAAGTTATTGAAAACGACGATATTGTCGACGACTACTTTAATGAAGTTCAACATATTGTCGCTGAAGCGATAAGACAAAGTAACATCGATGCTGATTATGCACTATACTTAATGATGGTTACTAAATATTTAGAAAGAATTGGTGATCACGCCGTAAATATTGCTGAATGGGTAATATTTTCTATTATTGGCCATCATAGAAATTGAGGTAAAAAATGAAACCATTAATTTTTTCTGTTGAGGATGATATCAACATTCAAAATGTTATTAAAATAGCAATGCAAAATTCTCAGTTAGAAATTGAGTGTTTTAATAATGCAAAAGATCTTTTTAAAAAATTGGATGAAACAGTCCCTGATCTTTTTATGTTAGATATTATGTTGCCGGATATGAGTGGGTTAGATATTATCAAGAAACTTAAAAAAATTGAGCGATACAAACAAATACCAATTATGATTATATCAGCTAAAACATCAGAAATTGATCGAGTTATTGGAATTGATTTAGGTGCCGATGATTATATGATAAAACCATTTGGAGTTTTAGAGTTAATAGCTAGAGTTAAAGCTTTATTAAGAAGAAGTGGCAACAGTATTGAAGACAATATATTAGAAATAAATGGACTTCTCCTAAATATAACCGAGCATATAGTAACATATAACGGAACCCAAATTATTTTGACAAAAAAACAATTTGATTTACTTAAATATTTTATGGAAAGAAACACTAAATTATTAACTCGTGAAGAATTGGTTAATAATATTTGGGGTTATGATTTTATTGGAGAATCTAGAACTTTAGACGTGCATATTAAAGAAATCAGACGTAAATTAAAAATAGCGGGTATTGATGAAGAAACAATTCAAAACATCCGTGGAGTGGGATACAAGTTTGTTTTATGAAAAGAAAAATTAGTTTTGAATTTATTATTTTAATCTTTTCAGCCTTAGTTGCTTTTACGATTGGAGCTACTTTTTTTGCTAGGAGTAGTATAAATAATGTTACCGAATTAAATTTAGAAAAATACTTGGAAATAATTAAAATTGATTATGAAGATTTAACATCCAATGAAATTATTGACAAATATAGTGGCTTAGATAATTATTTACGAATAACATTTATCGATGCACAAGGCGAAGTTACTGCTGATTCATCGGCTGATGATTTAGATAATCATCTTGATAGACCAGAAATTGCTAACATCGGAGAATCTTATATAAGACATTCTGATACCTTAAATATTGACATGATGTATTTAGCTTCTGTGCTAGAGGACGGTAGTTATTTAAGAGTTGCTATCCCAATTACTTCAATTTTGGGTTTCTTAAATGATTTTATAGCTTTATCTATCGTCATAGGAATAATCATTATCTTTTTATCAATTATGTCCAGTTCTTACTTAATTAGGCAAAGTTTAAAACCACTTTCTGATACAAAAATTATTTTAGAAAACATTAATAAAGGTGAATATCAAGAAATATTACCGATTATTAAATACGACGAAATTAATGGTTTGATACAAGAAATAAATCAAATAAATAAAACAATATCTGATAACATCGCTTCATTAAAATCAGAAAAGCAAAAATCCGATTTTCTTTTGAACCATATGAATCAAGGAATTTGTGTTTTGGATGAAGAAGCGAGAATAGTTTTATTAAATAATTACTTAAAAAATTTATATAATTTTAATATTAACTACAATATTAATAAAGATTATCGTTATTTATTTAGAGATGAAGATATTCAAAAAGCGATAAAAAAAGCTTATGACGACAAAGAAAATAGTACATTAATTGCTCATATTGAGGAAAAATATTATTCGATTTCAATTATATACTCTGATAAAGATTGGAGTTTCAATTCTAGTGTAATTCTTATCTATTCTGATATTACCTCCGCTAAAAATATTGAAATATTAAAAAGAGATTTCTTTGTCAACGCATCTCATGAACTAAAGTCTCCATTAACAACAATCATCGGATCAGTTGATTTGATTTCTCAAGGCATGGCAAAAGATAAGGAAACAGTTAATGATTTGATTGAACGAATTGCTTCTGAAGCGAAACGAATGAACAATTTAGTTATGGATATGTTAACTTTATCAGAATATGAAACAAAGAACCAAAATTCACAAAAACAAGTTATAAACATGCAAAGTTTAATACAAGAACTTGTAGAAAATTTATCTGTATTAGCTAGCAATAATAAAATATCAATATCTTCAAAAGTTGAAGATTTTAATATTTTTGTCAATTATGAAGAAATTTATCAGTTACTAAAAAATTTGGTTGAAAATGCTATAAAATATGGCAAAGTTGATGGAAATGTTTGGATAAATGTTGAACAGGACGAATTATATCTCATAATTAAAATTAAAGATGACGGAATAGGTATACCAAAAACGGATTTAAACCGCGTTTTTGAGAGATTTTATCGTGTAGATAAAGCTAGAAGCAGATCTGCTGGCGGTACTGGACTAGGCTTATCAATTGTAAAACACATTGTTTTAAATTATGATGGACATGTAGACATAAGTAGTGAAGAAGATGATGGAACTGAAGTATCGGTTTATCTACCAAAAAAAGAGTTAAACATTTTATAGTTTTATGAAAGGATGAATTATATGAAAATAGCGTTTGTATGTACTCACAATAGCTGCCGTAGTATTATGGCAGAGGCGTTCTTAAGACATTATAATGACGGTAGTTTTGAAGTGTTCTCTGCCGGCACTGAAAAGTATTCATCTCCAAAGCCTTTGGCTATTGAAGTTATGGAAGATTTAGGCATAGATATGAGTCATGCCAGAAGCAAGCTTTTAGATGAAATACCTTCTAAATTTGATGTTTTGATAACTATGGGTTGTGGGGTCGAATGTCCTTTTGTCCCTACTAAATATAGAGAAGATTGGGGTTTGGACGATCCTAGTGGTGGGCCAAAAAGTGGTTTTGAATTAACGAGAGATTTAATTAACGAGAGAGTTTTAGATTTAATAGAAAGAATTAAATCAGATACATTGAAAATAAATGAAATGAATTTTGAATTTATTAAAAACAAGTAAGATTGATACTAAATCTTACTTTTTTAATGACCTTTTATGAATATAAATTACAAAAATTTTTTATATAAGTATTATATGATTAACGATAGTTTTTTAATGCTTAACATTGTATAATAATATTATAAAGGAGGGAAGCTCATGGAAGAATATAAACTACATAAGAATATTCTTTGCATTGATCTAAAAAGTTTCTACGCATCTGTAGAATGCGCTGTTTCTGGGCTAGATCCCTTCAAAACGCCTTTGGTTGTGGCTGATAAATCAAGAGGGGGCGGATCCATAGTTTTAGCAGTCACGCCATATTTAAAACAACTAGGAGTTCCAAACCGTTGTCGCGTCTATGAACTTCCGAAAAATATTGATATAATTTACCGAAAGCCAAGAATGGAAAGGTATTTGGAATATTCAGCCAAAATCATTGAAATATATTTACAATTTGTTTCTGAAGATGATCTTTATGTTTATTCAGTCGATGAAGTTTTTTTAGATTTTACTGAATATTTAGATTATTATAAAAAAAGCGATTATGAAATTGCGAAAATGATTATGGCTGAAGTTTATCGGCAAACTAAAATTTATTCAACCTGCGGTGTAGGCCCAAATATGTTGATAGCAAAATTAGCTTTAGATATTGAAAGTAAGTATTCATCAGATTTTATCGCTAAGTGGAATTATGATGAATTACCACAAAAACTATGGCCAATTCAACCTCTTTCTAAGATGTGGGGTATCGGCAGAAACATGGAAAAAAATTTGAATGCTTTGGGAATACATAAGATTGAAGATTTAGCTAAATACGATGTTAAAAAACTTAAAAAGAAGTTTGGTGTTATTGGTGAAGAACTCTATTATCATGCTCATGGCATCGATATGAGTTTAATTCAAGAAAAACTAAGACTTAAACCCGCAAGTAAAAGTTATGGAATTGGACAAACTTTGTTTGAAGATTATTATAAACCAGAGATTTTTCAAATTATCAGAGAGATGGTCGACGATATTTGCAGAAGATTAAGAGTTAGCAAGAAAAAAGCTTCAACGGTTCATTTTGGTTTGGGCTACAGCAAGGATATCGGCGGTGGTTTTGCTAGACAAATGCAACTCCCTCAGCCATCAAGCAACGAATCTCACGTATATCAGTTATGTTTAAAAATAATGAATAAATTCTATAATGATTCTCCGATTAGAGTTGTTAGAGTTACAGTAACTGGGTTAGTTGATGATTTGGATTATCAAATTAATCTATTTGAAGATATTGAAATAGTGATGAAAGAAAAACAAGTATTTCATGCTGTGGATGAAATTAAAGAAAGGTTTGGCAAAAATAGTATTAACAGAGCTTCTAGCGAACTTAAGGCTTCGACCATTAAAGCTAGAAATGAAATGATAGGCGGCCACAATGCCTAATCTATATATTGATAGAGGGATTATAAAATGGGCAGCTTTTGATGCACTGAACGGTTATCATTCAATGCTTAAAGAAATGCAACATCGATTAGGAAAAAAAGCCAAACCAATCCTTAGCGATGATGACTACGAAATTTTAAATCGCAATATTCAAGAAGCGATAATCAATAAAAAAGAGATAGAATTAAAATATTATAATGATGGATATATTAAAGTAACTTACGGAATGGTCAAGAAGTTAGATTATGTATCCAAAACAATAATTTTATCCACTTTAGAAAAAATACCGGCGGAGGATATTATCTGTGTTGAAACATTATCTTGATGATATTTTGAGTAGTGTTCACAAAAACGGCTAAAAATGGTATAATTAGTTGTTAAAGTGGAGGATAGCATGAAAAGAATAAAACGATTAGAATCACCAAGAATAGTTTATTTTATGTTTTTATCCATTATTGTTTTAGAAATTATTGGCGCTAGTTTTAGTGCTGGTTTTGCTTCCGCACCAGAACAAAGAGATGCGGCATTATCTAATATATTTCTTGGCTTTTTAGCGGTTATTTTATTTTCAGTACCTTGGTTACTAGAATCAAGATTTAAACTGAATATTCCTAATTATTTAGAGATAATTATTTTATTTTTCTTATTTGGCGCTATAGTTTTAGGCAATATTCATGGTTTGTTAGTCACAGTTAAGGGATATGATAAATTTTTGCATATCGTCAGCGGAACTTTGATTTCTATTATTGGTTATGAAATCATTCACTCTTATAATTTATCAAAAAGCAAAGACGTACGATTAAGTCCTGGATTGTTAAGTATTTTTGCTTTTTGTTTTTCGATAACTTTACTAGTTTTATGGGAATTTTATGAATTTTCAATTGATACGATAGCTTTCAATTTAAATAATGATACTTTAAGAAATATGCAACGCTATCAATGGCTTAATAAAAGTTTAATTTATCCTCAACCATATGGTTTGATGGATACAATGCTAGATTTAATTATCGGATCAATAGGAGCTTTAATCGTTAGTGTTATTGGATGGAGAATTGTAAATCATCAACAAATAAAAGAAAATAAAGGAGTTGAGATAAAATGATTCAAGAAAAAGCGTACGCTAAAGTAAATCTGTTTTTAAATGTTCTAGAAAAAAGAAAAGACGGATATCACAATTTGGAGATGCTTAATGTCAAAGTTGACCTTTATGATGTCTTGGAATTTAAAATTATTGATTTAGCGGAAACTGTCATTATTAAATCAAATGATCTATTTTTGTCGAGCCAAGAAAACATTGTAATTCAAGTTGCTAAATATATGCTTAAAACATATAAAATAAGAACGGGAATCGAAATTAAAATTGACAAGAAAATACCCTTCGGTGCCGGGCTAGCTGGTAATTCAGCGGATAGCGCTGCAGTTATAAAAGGGATCAATGAATTATTTTCTTTAAACCTTTCTTTAAAAACAATGAAAGAGATAGGATTGATGTACGGGGCGGACATCCCATATTGTTTAACTGACTCTCCAGCATTTGTTTCTGGAGTTGGAGATGAAATTGAAGCAATAAAACTTGATTTGGCAAAGTATCGATTATTATTGGTTAATCCTTGTGAATATATAAGTACTAGAGATGTTTTTGCGCTTGGAGATAAATCAAATTACATTATAAAAGATATTAATGTTATAAAAGAAAATATTAAAGATAAAAAGATTGAAGATTTAATAACTAATTTACATAATTCGTTAGAAGATATTGTGACAAAAAACTTTGAAGTAATGAATAATTTTAGGGATATGTTAATAAATGAATTAGGAAGTTTTGGATTAGTTATGACAGGATCAGGATCTAGCTTTATTAAAATAATCACTGAAAATGATGATTTTTCAGAGTTTATTGCTAAATATAAAGATAAATATCTTGTAAAGATACATAAATTTTTATAAATTTTTGTTCAACCTATTGAATTATCAAAAATAAACATGATATAATTTGACAAAGAGGTGGTAGTGTGAAGATAACAGAGGTACGTGCGAAAAGAATCAACGGAGACAATCGATTAGTGGGTGTAGCTGCCATAACTATTGATAACTGCTTTGTTGTTCATGAACTAAGAATCATTGAGGGGAAGAATGGTTTATTTGTAGCGATGCCAAGTCGCAAGATGCCTAGCGGGGATTATAAGGATGTTGCTCACCCAATTAACAGTGAAACAAGGTCAATGATTGAAAAAGCAGTTTTAGAAACTTTTCAAGCTTTACCAGACATGAATAATGAAGAAGATAAAAACACAGACGAATAAGTCCGTGTTTTTTTATTTATAAAAAATTTCTGGTTTTTTGTTTCGTTCTTTTGTTGTATAATATAATTGAAGTAAACTAAAAAAGGAAAGGAAAGCAATAGATGTTTTATTGTGATGGTTTTTTATGGCTGTTTTTCATGGTTCGAAAGTAAAATTATTTGCATTAAGTTCAAATATTCAACTAGCTCAAGATATAGCAGATTACATTGGAATACCTTTGAGTAAATGCGAAGTTACTCATTTTGCTGATGGAGAAATTAATATTAATATACCAGAAACAGTTAGAGGGCATAAAGTATTTGTGATTCAATCAACTTGTGATCCTGTTAACGAACATATCATGGAATTATTAATTATGATAGATGCTCTAAAAAGAGCTTCAGCAAGAGAAGTAAATGTCGTGATTCCTTATTACGGTTATTCACGTCAAGATCGTAAAGCAAAAGCAAGACAACCTATTTCTGCAAAATTAGTCGCGAACTTACTAGAAGTAGCTGGAGCTGCTAGAGTTATTAGCATGGATTTGCATGCGCCACAAATTCAAGGCTTTTTTGATATACCCATTGATAATTTTAGAGGATTGCCTATCATATCAAATTATATCTTAAGCAAAAATCTTGAAAATGTTTGCGTCGTATCTCCAGACCATGGAGGTGTAGGTAGAGCTAGAGATTTAGCTAATATTTTGCAATCACCGATTGCCATCATCGATAAAATGAGACCCGAACCTAACGTTGCGGAAGTAATGAACATCATCGGTAGAGTCAAAGGTAAAACTTGCGTTATTATTGACGATATGATTGATACAGCCGGTTCAATTTTCGCAGCCGCTAATGCTTTAACTGAAGCTGGAGCTAAAGATATCTATGCTTGTTGTACTCACCCAGTGTTTTCTAAAAACGCTCCACAGCTTTTAATGGAAGCTCCAATAAAAGAAGTTATTTGTACAAACACAATAGAATTACCAAAAGAAAAACTTTTCTCTAAATTAACTCAACTTTCTACAGCTGAATTATTAGGGCAAGGAATTATTAATATTATTGATGATCAAGGAGTTTCAACACTTTTTTCTTGCGAAAGATAATACCAAACTTTACAAAGAAAACAATTGTGTTATAATATAGTAAATTGATGATTGGAAGAGTAGTGTAAGAACTTTTATTAAAGCGAATGAGGGATGGTGCAAGCCTCAAAATAAGTCTTATTACGAAGAACGCCCATGAAAGACAGAAGAAATAATAGTAGAACTGTCCGTAAATCTTGCGTTAAAGGTATTGAGTGCCGGGAAATAATTCTCGGAATTAAGGTGGTACCACGGAAACATTCGTCCTTTACAATAATTGTGAAGGACTTTTTTATTTTTTAAAGGAGAATATTAAAATGTTGCTAGAAGAATTAAAGGCATTATACAGTTATAGCGAACCGCAAACTAACACTAGATTTCATAAAAAATCTTACGTTGATGGTCAAATCGATTATTTTGTAGGGATTAGTTTACCTGAACTAAGAACTTTAGCTAAAAAATATTATAAAACTATTCAAAGCAATGAAATTAAAGATTTGTTGACTAATAAAATTCATGAGCATCGTTTATTAGCGCTTTTGATTTTAAGTTACCAAATGAAAAAAGCAAATATCGACACTCAAAAACAAATCATTGAATTTTACTTAGAGAATATTGATTTTATTGATAACTGGGATTTAGTAGATTTATCAGCCCCTAATGTTTTAGGCAAATACCTTTATAATATTAAAGATTTTTCTTTACTTTACGAACTATCATTATCTAATGATTTATGGTATAAAAGAATTAGCATTGTATCAACTTGGCACCTTATTAGCAAAGAAGAATTATCGGTCACTCTAGATTTAGTAGATAATTTAATCAACGAATCACATGATTTATTACATAAAGCGTGTGGATGGATGTTGAGAGAACTTGGAAAGAAAGATATAAATTTATTGACTGATTACATTGAAACAAATTATATCAAAATGCCGAGAACAATGTTAAGATATGCAATTGAAAAGTATCCCGAAGATATAAGAAAAAGAATTTTAAAAGGAGATTTTTTATGGAGATAGAAATTAAAAAATTGTATCAAGATTATCTTGTATACAATAATAAAGAAATAGAAATTAATGGGTGGATTAGAAATAATCGCTCGCAAAAAGAATTTGGATTT
>JAVVFA010000014.1:16028-16661 GCA_032251215.1 Candidatus Izemoplasmatales bacterium | reverse complement strand
ACAACACCCTGCGAATTCTCAGATGAGATCACCGAGCCTACCCATTGCCCGGGATTTTACTTACATTTAGTCAGTGTCACACCCGGCCAGCGCGAAATTGAAGTAGACTTGCTCCCCCCAGAAGTTTTTATTGACATCACCAATTGCATAGATATGCTTTAAGTTGGTTTCTAAAAATTCATTAACTTTAACACCAGTTTTTGCACTATATTCGATTTTTGTATTTTCTAAACCTAAACCATCAACATTAGGACCTCGACCAACAGCTTCTAAAACAAATTCAGTATCTAAATATTCTTCGTTTTCTTTTCTCGTAAAATGTACTCTTAATTTATCTTCAATCTTTTCGATTTTCGATACAGCACTGCCGGTATAAATATCAATATTAAGTTGTTTAGCAAACCTGACTAGTCTCAAAGCAACGTCTTTTTCAACCAAAGGCAAGATTCTTGGTAAGAATTCCACTACATTGACCTTAACGCCTAAATTAGCATATATAAAAGCGAACTCCATCCCGATAATTCCGCCACCGATAATTGTCATCGATTCTGGAAGTTTGGTATTATTAAGCAATTTTTCGGAATCAAATACATTTTCAAGATCAATGCCTTTAATCGGTAAATGTTTGGTTTT
>JAVVFA010000014.1:0-16018 GCA_032251215.1 Candidatus Izemoplasmatales bacterium | reverse complement strand
GAACCTGTCGCAATGATAATGTCTTTTGCTTTAATTATAATTTCTTCATTAGTTTTAACTTTAACTTCTTCATCATTTAAAAACTCTGCGTAACCCTCTATAACTTTAACTTCATACTTTTTAAGCAAATACTCGATACCAGAAATTAGCCTATCTTTAACTTCATCTTTATTTTTAATGATTTGCTCAAGATTGACTTTAGGATCTTTTAACATAATTCCGTGTTTTTCACCATTCAAAACTTCTTGATATAGTTCTGCAGATTTAACTAAAGCTTTAGTCGGAATACAGCCTTCATTTAAACAAGTTCCGCCAATCCACCTACCGTCGACTAAACAGACGCTTTTACCCTTCTTTGCTGCGTAGATAGCGGCAACATATCCTCCAGGCCCAGCACCGATTATCAATATATCAGTATTAACAATTTTACTCATAATATAAATCTCCTTATTTTTTTATCTTCGTTAAAAATTATACCAGTAATTTACGCTTTATACAACAAAAAAACCGATATCTAAGATAAATATTAGCACTCTCTAGTTGACAGTGCTAATTGATGGTAGTATAATATATTTGATAAAAGTTATTAATGCATAAGGAGGTAATTTAAATGTATCAACAACCTGAATCTTATGAAAACGATCAAAACATCTTAGAAAAGTTTGGTCGCAATATCAATGAAGCCGTTAAAAAGGGTAAAATCGACCCTGTTATTGGTCGTGATGAAGAAATTAGAAGGATTATTAAGATTCTTTCAAGAAGAACGAAAAACAATCCTGTGCTAATTGGTGAACCTGGTGTTGGTAAAACTGCAATCGTTGAGGGTTTAGCCACAAGGATTGTTGAAAAAGATGTTCCTATCGGTCTTAAAGATAAGATCATCTATGAACTTGATTTAGCTGCTTTAGTTGCTGGCGCTAAATATCGAGGAGAATTTGAAGAAAGACTAAAATCTGTACTAAATAAAGTTAAATCTTCCGATGGGCAGATTATTCTCTTTATCGATGAAGTCCATATGATCGTTGGCGCTGGTAAAACTGAAGGCGCAATGGACGCGTCCAATATGTTAAAACCAATGTTAGCGCGGGGTGAACTTCACTGTATCGGCGCGACGACTTTAAATGAATACCGCCTATACATCGAAAAAGACAATGCCTTAGAAAGACGTTTACAAAAGGTAATGATTACTGAACCATCACTTGAAGATACCATCTCAATCCTAAGAGGTTTAAAAGAAAAATTTGAAACCCATCATGGCGTTCATATCCATGATGAAGCTATCATTGCTGCCGCAACACTATCTAACAGATATATCACTGATAGGTTCTTACCTGATAAAGCAATTGATTTGATCGACGAAGCTTCTGCTTCCATAAGATTAGAAATCGATTCAATGCCAGCGGAATTAGATGATATTACTAGAAAGATTATGCAACTGGAAATTGAAAGACGCGCTTTAGAAAAAGAAACTGATGAAGGTTCTAAATCGAGACTTAAAACTTTAAAACAAGAACTTACAAAATTAAAATCGCAAGAAACCGAAGTCAGAAACATCTGGGAAAAAGAAAAACAAGAACTTGAAGAAGTCAAAAACTTAAAAGCTAAACTTGATCATTTAAAACTTAAGTTACAAAACGCTTATAATAACTCTGATTATTCTAAAGCCGCAGAACTTCAATATGCCAAAATCCCTGAACTTGAAACTAAAATAAATCAACTATCAGAAAACGCTAATCATAAACTCATCTCTGAAGCCGTTACTGAAGAACAGATTGCTGAAGTTGTCTCAAAATGGACGCATATCCCTGTTTCTAAGTTAATGCAAGGCGATAGAGAGAAACTAATTAACTTAGCTGACGAACTTAAAAAACGCGTTATCGGTCAAGATCAAGCAATCACTCTAGTAAGTGATGCGATTATCAGACAACGCGCGGGAATAAAAAACGAAAACAGACCGATTGGTTCTTTCATGTTTTTAGGGCCGACCGGTGTCGGTAAAACCGAACTAGCAAAATCTCTTGCAGAACAATTATTCGCCAATGAAAATCAAATCGTTAGAATTGATATGAGTGAATATATGGAAAGATTTTCCGTCTCACGTTTAATCGGCGCCCCTCCAGGATATGTCGGCTATGATCAAGGCGGCCAATTAACTGAAGCTATCAGAAGAAAACCTTATTCTATTGTCTTGTTTGATGAAATTGAAAAAGCTCACACCGAGGTTTTTAATGTGTTATTACAAATCCTTGATGACGGTCGTTTAACTGATAATCAAGGACGAATCGTTGACTTTAGGAATACAATCATTATCATGACTTC
Organism: Candidatus Izemoplasmatales bacterium; assembly: GCA_032251215.1. Classification (GTDB taxonomy): domain Bacteria; phylum Bacillota_I; class Bacilli_A; order Izemoplasmatales; family Hujiaoplasmataceae; genus UBA2289. The sequence goes on along the minus strand of JAVVFA010000014.1, from coordinate 13,699 downwards.
TAATATTGGCTCAAAATTTTTGACTGAAGGCGATGAGAAAGCACGCTTAAAAGTTATGGATTTAGTAAAACAAAGTTTTAAACCAGAGTTTATTAATCGCATCGACGAAATCATTATCTTTAATCCGTTATCAAGAACTGTTCAAGTCAAGATTGTCGATAAATTATTAAATGAACTGCAACTTAGACTTAAAAATCAAAAGATTGATTTAAATTTCACGGATAAAGTTAAAACCAAAATTCTAGATGCTGCTTACAACCCTGAATATGGCGCAAGACCAATCAAACGTTATATTCAACACAATCTTGAATCTTTAATTGCTAAAGAAATCATATCTTCTAGTGTTGTTCCTAATAATAGTTACACATTAGATATTCTAGGTGATGAGTTTACCATTAAATAAAACAAAAAGACGTGGAAATTTCTCCACGTCTTTATTCTAAATGTAAAATTGATTTTTCGAGACTATACCTTAAAGGATGATAAGAAATCAAGACAGTAATTAAATTACTCGCAGCCATCATAATTTCAAATGGTAAATCCATCTTTAAATATAGCCAGAAAATACCTACTCCTTGTTCAATCATTCTTGCTGGTAAATAGATCCAGCCGTAAACAAAGCCAAAGGCAATCGCTAAGATTACTTGAATATAAAACGGTTTATCTCTTAAAGTTTTTGCGACAATCGCAAAGCCGACCCAAGCAATTACCATCGGAACAAAATAAAGATAATTCAAGGTACCCATGAAAATATTATCTAACAAGACATAACCTAAAATCATTGGAACTAAAATCTTGTAAGGGAAGATACAAGCATATACCATAATCAATACTACAGTGAATTGAAACTGTGGAACTAACACCAATAATTGTTCCTGAATAAATAATATGGCTAGAAGCATCCCCGCTAAGGTGATGCTTCTTATCATATTTCTTTTAGAAAGTTTCAAGTTTAAAACTATAAACCTTCCCATCTTCTAGCGGTGTTGCGTCCACTCCTGTCATCGCATATGCCGAGTCAATATAAAAGGCAATATAACCATTGGTTATTGCGGTGGCGTCAAGTGTGTCAATTCCCACTAGATAGCGACCAAAACCGGAATCATAAGAACATGTTTCATCTTTTCCGCCACTTGCATCGGCGCAATAAACTGTAAAGTTCGCTCTTAAAAGATCCAATAAGGTATCTTCTTCAGTAAAAGTGATTACTTTAGAGTTAGAAACATACTCTTCTTCAACAGCTTCTGTTTCGGGATTATCACCAGGTGTGACAATCTCAACCGTGAAACTGTTGAGTTCGACCGTAGTGGTCATGGTTGTGTTGGTGGTAGTGCTTAATACCGTACTTGATTCAGTAGTATTCAAGGCACACGCCCCTAATAACACAACTGTCAAGAATAGTAATGAGCCCAGTACAATTCTTTTTAATGCTTTCATCGTTTAAATCTCCCTTAATGTATTTAATTAATTAGGTAGGTCTCCCGACTTATCTTCAACTAAAGCTTTATTTACCTTCTCACTTATAAATCATAAGCAATGGTTAAAACATTTTTAATAAAGCTATCAGAAACACGGTTGCTGGCACAGTTTAGGACTTTCACCTAATTCCCTGTTATACACCTAAATAATTAGCGCTTATTCAATTTTTTTTATAATTTATACGTTAGACAATCTTTTCGACTGTCTCGTTAATACCTTCAATTAATCTAGCAATATGCAACCCGTCGCACAAACCATGATGCACTTGGAATGATATTGGCAAGTAATATTTATTATTACTTTCAAAATATTTTCCGAAAGTAACTCTTGGAATACTATGCGGATCATTTTTAGAAAATGGATGAGTTACCGATGTAAAACTAATCCAAGGAATTGATGAGATAAAAACTAAATCATCTTTCCCTTCTTCATCCTCTAAATTATTTCCTTTTAAAGCAACTTCAATATTATCTAAAACATCATGATAAAACTCTTTAAAATCAGACTTATATTCCGTATAACAAAAAACATAATTTCCCTTACTATTAAGCACAGTAAAAGACGGATGAATTATGTCATGAATTACAACTCTATCTTTTTTTATCCGATACTTAAATTCATCAATACTGTTTAAACCTCTCATCAAACAGTATAAAAAACTAGGAAAAAACTTTAATTGCTTAGTTTTAATAAGTGAAATCAATGAAGTGATATCGATATTTACATCAAGAGAAAAGCAGGGATTAGCATATGATTTATAAAACTCATAATAAACTCTGCGGTTCCAATTAAAAATATCGATATCTTTCATAAATATTTAATCCTTTTCTTCAGTTTCTTTTTTTGGAGCAATTGCTTTTTTAACTTCATTCAGTCTGCTTGATAACTTAGTTATAACCTTTAAAGCCAAGAAAATTGCTAAGGCAATGATTAAGAAATCAATAATGGCATGGAAAAAATTACCATAAGTCAAAAGTACAGCATCCTCACTTAAAATCAAATCTCCAGTTAAAGGATTACGAGTTACCGTTCCCCTTAATACTGCATATAAACTTTTGAGGTCCGCTTTAAATAATAAGCTGATTAAAGGTGTGATGATATCAGCTACTAAACTTTTAATGATTGCATTAAAAGCAGTACCGATAACCAAACCAACAGCTAAATCAAGGGCATTACCTTTGGAAATAAATTCTCTAAACTCTTTAAAAATTTTTTCCATTTTAAAAAACTTCCTAATCTAGTGGGCTAAAGTTTTCTTTAGTCACTCCGCATTCAGGGCAAACCCAATCTTCAGGAATATCTTCAAAAGCTGTTCCTGGTTCGATCCCACCATCAGGATCTCCAAGGTCTGGATCATAGATGTAGCCACATACGTCACATACATATTTCATAAATTCATTCCTCCTTTAAAGTTTCTATACTTATTATATCAAATATAGAAATAAAATCTATAAGTAAAAAGTAAAATAAAGAAAAAATCTCGAGATTAATTTCCGGGGATTTTTTATTTAAAAAATATCCTCAGTTTTCTTAATTTCAACTTGTCTTTGAAGTACAAGTTCTTTCATTTTTGGATCAATCGAAAGTTGTAACTTAGTCATATTGTAAATGTTTAAAGCTGCATAAGCAACCGCGTCTACTTCAATCGCTAGATTTAAGTATTTAGGATCATTTTGATTAGCTAATTCCTGTTCGTAGTTTAAGAATTCATCTTTCCATTTCTTAAGTAATTCTTTACTTTCTTTAGATTTGTCAGGGTTATTTATCTGGATCCATTGATAAGCATGACGTCCTTCATGTAAGATAGTCGCAACTAATTCAACATCATTAACTTTTGGTATTACTGCATTATTCATAATGATTTGGTGATTATCTCTTTCATACATTGAAACAATATTTTCTAAGCCTTTAGGAAAGTTTCCTACTATTACTTCAGCTGGTTTACGTTTTTGCATCTTGGCGATTCGATCTTCGAATTGTTGTAATATTTGAGCATTTAGCATTTTAATCTCCTTAGTATTATCATTTTTTAAATCCTAAGTATTATAACATAAAATAATTGATTTACCAAACAAAATCACGTCTATAAAAGCAAAAATTTATAAGCATAAAAAAAGACCTATAATTTATTAACTTATAGGTCAAATACTTCTTATATCTGTAACAAATAGATTAATTCATCATAGTACTTACAATCAAGAAAAATCTTGTCAGGCATTACCCCTACTTTTTTAAATCCTAGTTTTTCATAAAGTTTTATAGCAAAATCATTATCTTCTCTTACTTCTAAATAAACATTCTTAATTTCCGCAGTAATTCTTGCGTAATTCACAGTATGTTCTAAAAGAATCGTTCCTAAACCCTTATTCCAAAATTCTTTTAAAACCGAGATACCTAAATCAACATTATGTTTAGTCTTTGAAGCTTTATGCCCCTTAATCCCACAATCGCCAACAATCTTACCATCGACTCTCGCCACGAAATACTTAGTCGTAATAGCTTCATTAGCTTCCTTTAAATATTTTCTTTCTTCTTCTAAAGATATATCTAAACCATTATGATCCATAATCAAAAAAGTAGATTCCAAACCAATCTTTTTAAATAATTCTAAAAGTTCTTCTGCATCTTCAGGTTTAGCTTCCATAATATCAACTATTGTATTGTCTTTTAAAAATTTCAACTTGATCACCTCTTACAATCAACATTATAACTTAAACCATTATCTTTTTCAAATATCTGTCTAAAGAAAATGCTAGCTTTTTTAAGCTAGCATTTATCAAGGATAAGAGCTATTACATTAAGAACGCTTGTTCCTCAACGTCATCTTCTTCATCATCATCGTCATCTTCATCTTCCATTTCAACTTCTTTGTATTTGCCTTCTTCTTCAATTTCATAAATATAAACTGTTTCGCCTAAGTCATTAGTGGTTTCAAGGATTTGAATTTCGCCTTCTATACCATTAACTTCATATTTTAATTCATATTTAACTCCATCGTTTTCAACTTCACGTTTGAAGTCATAAGTATTTTCGCCATCTTGAACTTCAACTTTATATTCGTTGTTTTCAATCTTGATTTCAACAACGATTTCTTTTTCTACATCATTGATGAAAGTTTTCATTTCAAACTTAGTTTTTGTTTCTTCGCCTTCAGTTTCAACTTTATAAGTCATTTCAATATAGTTGTCACCATTTCTAGCTATAAGAACCATTTTCTTTTCTGAATCATCACTTTCGCCTACTGTAGCTCCTGAAGTTGAGTCGGTTGTTACTTCTTCTTCAGTTGTTGTAGTTGTTTCTTCTTCTGTAGTAGTTACATCAGACATCTTTGTTAATGACATATCATCTGCATCGTCTTCATCATTGTCATCTTCTTCATAACCATCTTCATCATCATATTCGTCTTCATCGTCTTCATCATCATCGTCATCTTCAAATTCTTCTTTGTCTTCTAAATTGTTATATGCTTCAATAGTATATTCTTCACCATTGATTACGAAGATACCTGAAATTTCAGATGTTTCCGCATCAACATTATAATAAAGTACATATACTTCTTCAGTGGCAGTGATGTTGATCATATAAGTATACTCTGCTCTGTCAGACGCTTGTTCTTGTAATTGGGCAAACTCAGTTGCACCATTTTCCATGAAAGCTTTTAATAATTCTAAGTATTCATTTACTGTTTCTAATTCTTCTTCAACTTCAAATGTTTCATCAGCTAATTTAAAAGCTAATGGATTTGAAGTTGTATCATTATTCAAACTTAAAAAGTTTGATGATAAATAAGCCATAGAGGCTAATGATTGTTCGCTTGATAATGTACCCGCCGTTGGCGTAGCTGCACAAGCAGTGATTCCTAAAGCCATAAATGCTAAAACAAAAATTCCTAATAATTTTTTCATAATTGTTACTCTCCTTTAATTTATCTAAATTTTATTTAATTTGTTACTTACACTAATATATACAAAGGATAACCTAGAATTTCTCCTTTTATTTTAAAATATTTAAATAATATATATTAAATTACTAGAAAACACTAATAATTCATCATCTTCTTGATCTTCGACATCTTCAACGTCTCCTTCATCCTCTCCATCTTCATCATCTTCTTCGTCTTCATCATCTTCATCAGGATCATCTAGATCAATATCTTTTTCAATTTCACCTTCTGAAATATGATAACGGTAAATTGCCTTGCCAAATTCATCTAATGTTTCAGTAATATAGACATCACCTTCTAGATCATTAACTTCATATTCTAAAAAGTAAACTGTAACGCCGTTTTCTGAATACTTCTCTAATGAATAACTATCTTCTCCTTGGGACATTTCTACAGTAACTTCTTCATCACTACTTTTAATTGATATTTCTTTTTTACTTTCGATGCCATTGATGAATTGTTTTACTTTATAAGATTTTTCAATTTCATCTTCAGTTTCACTTTGATACTCGATTTCGATATAATCATTATTTCTTCTTGCGGTTAAAGCAAGTTCATAACTATTTTCAGTTTCTTCATAATTACCTTCAACCAATAACACTTTATCACCAATAGTTATTTCTCCGGTAATAGCTCCTGTTTCACTGAAAGTTAATAAGAAGACATATTCTTTTTCATCAACCAAGTAACTAATCTTATAATCATAATCGGAATCTTCTAAAGTTTCAAAAATAGCATTATCTAAAAATGATTGATCATCGATGAAAACCTTTAACATATTAAAATAAGAATTAAAATCATCGATATTCTTTTCAAACTCAGTTTCACTTTCTGCTAGTGGCATAAATTCACTGAAACTAAGTGGTGTAGGTGTATTTACCACAACATTAGAAATGATTGAAGCTGACATATATGATGTTTCAACTAGCTTTTTAGTTTGAAATTCTGTCAGTGTCGGTGGTGTTGGCGGATTGGTTAAATTAGTCGCAAAGATTACCGCAACTAATAATAAAACGCTAAAAACCATCAAAGCGAACTTTGCTTTAATCGGTTTATAGAAAGACAAGAAAGTCTTTTCACTGTTGATTCGCTCCATTACATTATCAATAGTATTAATCTTTGCTAATTCAATTCTAGCTGGATCAATTTTACGATTTAGTTTTTCCATTTATGCCACCTCCTTTTTAATCTTTTCAATACTGGTATTTATTGCTTTATAAACTGTTTTATCAGGTATTTCTAAAGTTTCACTTATTTCTTTAACTGTTAAATTACTAAAATAATATAGATGCATAATCTCATAATGCTTTGGTTTTAATAACTTTTCCATTGCCTTAAGAATTAAATTGATTTTCTCATCATTAACAGCTTGTTCTTCAATATTTTCTGATGCTTGATTAATATCATCATTATACTCAACTGAAACATTGCTCATTCGTTTCTTACTTGACTTTAAATAATTTAATACATAATTTTTACTTACTCTGTACATCCAGGTTCTAAAAGATGCTTTACTTGAATCAAACTTCTTTAAATGTTTATAAAGTTTAAAGAATATCTCCTGCAACAAATCTTCCGTTTCATTATAATTATTAACCATATTATAAACATATTTGAATAATTCGTTGTGATACTTATCCATGATCTTAGCATAGAGATCTTTATCACCGTCAAGAATCTTTTTTATTAACTCATTATCATTCAAGTGTATCACAACCTTTCTTCAAGTTATATTCTATCACAGAATGGTTGTTTTGAAAGCAATCTTACTTACAAACATATATACAAGCTTTATTATTGATTTTCTACTAATTTATTTTTTGGGCATTCTATTTCTTCAACCTTTAACATTCTGTGGTTTCTTCTGTAACAATCGAAGACAAAACCACTCAATAATCCAGCCGATACCAAAGTAATCATTCTAAATAGCCAAAATAATATTTCATTCGTATTAAAGAAAGTCAAATCGATTGACATCAAAGGACCAATCAAAAAGCTCGCAAATAAAGCACTGATTATCCCTGCATTTAAACCTAAAAAACTTCCCGCAACTATTATCGGCAAATACATCAACTGTGAAGTCCAACTATAGATACCACCGCTTAAATAAGAGATTAAATAAATAATCGCTTCCAAGACGACTATTAACATAATTATCGCTATTTTATTCATTTTCTTTTCTTTTCTTAACATCTTTTTTCTCTCTCTCTAGAAGCAATACTTCATACATTAATATATACAATATTGTTTCGATTTTTTCTCAAAAAAAAAGCAAAGTTTTTTATAAACCTTGCTTTTATATACATTATGTTATAAATATTCTTTAGCTTTTTCTTTACCTGTCATTACCCGCATCGAGCCTTCAGCTAGAGCTTTCATCTCATCTTCACCCGGATAAACTGTAACTTTTAAGATTGGATCGATATATTTTTTGATATAAGTTGTGAAGTATTTACTGTAAGCTATCCCACCAGTAAGAATAATACCATCAACATCACCTTTTGCCACAAAGTACATTGAACCAATTGCTTTAACCACAGTATAAGCCATTGCTTCAAAGATCAGTTTAGCTTCTTCGTCACCTTCAAGAACTCTCTTTTCAACAATCCTTGCATCATTGGTATCAAGGTAGGAAGCAATTCCTCCCTTACCAACTAACAGCTTCTTAACTTCTTCTTTAGTGTATTTACCGGAAAAACAAATGTCAACTAAAGGATAGGTCGGAATCGTTCCTGTTCTTTCCGGAGAAAAAGGTCCGTCACCGCCAAGAGCATTATTAACATCGACTACTCGACCTTTTTTATGTAAAGCAACACTTATTCCTCCACCTAAATGAGCAATCACGACATTGATTTCTTCATAGGTTTTATTAAGCGATTGTGCAAACTTAATCGCAATTGCTTTATGGTTTAAAGCGTGGAAAACACTCTTTCTTTCAATCTGTTTCAAGCCGCTAATTCTCGAGATGTCCTCAAACTCATCAACAACCACAGGATTAACAGTAAAAGCAGGTTTTTGATAGCTTTTCGCAAACTCAAAAGAAAGAATTGTTCCTAAAGCTGAAGCATGGTCACCATACTTTAAACTGCTTAAATCTTCAACCATTGCTTCTGAGATGTTATAAGTTCCACCACTAAGGGGTTTTGTCATTCCGCCTCTACCGACAAAGACATCGATATCTTTTAATGTATATTTATTTTCTTTTAAAAACTCTAAGATTAAACTTTTGCGAAAATAAATTTGATCGATAATCGTTTTAAAATGCTTTAATTCTTTAACAGCATGCCTAATCGTTTTTTCTTTTAATACTTCTTCATTTTTATACAACGCCACCTTGGTTGAAGTGCTACCAGGATTAATTACTAAGATTAGATAATCCATCATGATTTAACACCGCCAAGAGAATTGAATTTAATTTAGCTTCCGCTGAATCAGCTCTTGAAGTTAATACTATCGGTACTTTCGCACCTAAGATAACTCCAGCACTTTTACCGTTAGCTAAGAATACTGAAGTTTTATAAAAGATATTACCTGCATCTAAATTAGGAAATATCAAAATATCACAATCACCACCAACCGGTGATGTGATATTTTTTTGTTTAACAGAATCCATCGAAACTAAGTTATCAATCGCAAAAGGTCCATCAATTAAAAAGTCGATTTCCTTATCTTGATAGTAATCTACTATTTCTTTAGCTTCCACAGTCGATTGAATTTTAGGATTAACCTTTTCAACAGCTGAAACTAAACCGACCTTAGGCATTTTATATCCTAAAGATTTAGCTAATTTAACTGAATTCTCAATAATCAAAATCTTTTGTTCAAAATTAGGTGTGATATTCATCGCTCCATCGCTGGCAAACAAAACTTTGTGGTAAGTTGGAAAACTTACAATTCCGACATGCGATAAAAGTTTCGCGTCTTTAATACCATAATCATTATTGACAACACCTTTAAGTAAAATCTTAGTATCAATTAAGCCCTTCATTAAAAGGTCAACTTGTTGGTCATTTACTAAATCCATCGCAATTTTTGTAGCAATTTCACCGTCTGGTTCATCGATAATTGAATAAGGTGGTAACAGTTTAAATTCTTTAATTAACTCTTCTATTTTTAACTTTTCACCAATTAAAATCGGTTCAATAATCCCTAAATCACTAGCATCTTTAATAGCGCTAATAACGTGGTCGTCATGCGCAAAGACAACCGCAATTTTCTTGCGGTCGACTTTCTCAGCCAAGACTCTTAGTTCATCGACTGATCTAAGCATACTTAACACCTAATTTTTTGATATATTCTTTACCGGCAATAATTGCCTGTTTATTGATTTCTACTAAATCTGCTTTTCTTTCCCCTAGTATCTTCTTAATAATCACTTCAATCGTTTTATCAGAAAAAAGTTTAGTTAATTCTAAATAAGCTCCCATCATTACCATATTGGCAACTTTGATATTACCTAATTCATTAGCGATATCATTAATCGGAACACCGATAACTAAAACATTATCTTTACTCTTTTGTTCATCAATCAAAGATGAATTATAAAGAATAAGTCCGTTCTCCGCCATATGTTCTTCAAACTTAACCAAAGACGGAAAGTTAAAAGCCACTAAATGATCGGCGTTTTTAAAGACCGGTGAATTGATCTGTTTATCAGAAACGATAACAGAACAATTAGCGGTTCCACCTCTTGTTTCAGGACCATAAGAAGGAAACCATAAACCATTGATATTATCTTTAGTAGCGCTATAAGCAAGGATTTGACCAAACATCATAACCCCTTGACCACCAAAGCCAGCTACTTTAATATTCTTAGCATCCATCTTATTCTTCCTCCTTATCTTTAAATACTCCTAAAGGGAAAACTGGTTCCATTGCTTCTTTAGACCACTTCATCGCATCTACTGGTTTCATTCCCCAGTTAACTGGACAAGTCGAAACAATTTCCACCATCGTAAAACCTTTATTTTCAATTTGATATTGGAAAGCTTTTTTTATTGCATTTTTAGCTTTTATAACATGTTTAGGATCATAAGCTGCAACTCTTTCAAGATAAGCAACACCATCAATCGTCGCAAACATTTCACTAATCTTGATTGGACTACCATGATGAGCTTGATCTCTTCCGTCTTGTGAAGTTGTCGTTTTTTGACCGATAAGACTTGTTGGAGCCATTTGCCCACCAGTCATACCGTAAATTGCGTTATTGATAAAGATAACAGTGATATTTTCACCTCTATTAGCCGCATGAATTGTTTCAGCAATCCCAATACTTGCTAAGTCGCCATCACCTTGATAAGTGAAAACGATATTTTCCGGTAATACTCTTTTAATTCCTGTTGCTAAAGCACAAGCTCTACCATGTGGAGCTTGTTGCGCATCGCAATTAAAGAATTCATAAGAGAATACAGAACAACCTACAGAAGCAATTGCAATTGAACGATCTAAAATACCTAATTCTACTAAAGTTTCTGCTACTAACTTATGAATGATTCCGTGTGTACAACCCGGACAGTAAGAAAGTTTTTTATCTGTTAAGCCTGAAGTTTTTTCATACTTAGTTTCCCACATCTTACTTCACCACTCTTTCGTTAAAGTTTTTAATTGCATCAACGATTTCTTCTGGATCTGGTAACATGCCTCCGGCTCTACCGAAGAAACCAACTTTATGTCTACCGTTATTAGCAATTAAAACATCATCGAGCATTTGTCCCATCGAAAGTTCACAAGTCAAAATACCTTTTACACTTTCAGGGATTTGATCAAATGCAATTTCTGGATAAGGGAAAAGACTAATTGGTCTAATCATCCCAACTTCTATTCCTTCTTTTTTCAACATTTCAATTGCACTTCTAGCAATTCTTGCCATCGTTCCATAAGCGACAATTATATACTTAGGATTATCAAAATTTATCAATTCAAATCTTGTTTCATTCTTCTTTACTAATTTGTATTTTTCATTTAAATGAATATTATGTTGTTCCAAAGCCGCTGGATCTAAATGAAGAGAATTAGCAACGTTTCTTCTACCTGGATGGTTTTTAGTTCCAGTAGTTGCCCAATCTTTTTCCGGTAAGAATCTTTCTTTTACCGGACGATCAAAATCAACTGATTCCATCATTTGACCGATAAGACCATCAACTAAAACCATTACCGGATTTCTATAGTAATCCGCAATATCAAATGATTCCTTAATCACATCAATTGTTTCTTGAATACTTTCAGGTGCAAAAACAATTAAATGATAATCACCGTTTCCCCCACCTCTTGTTGCTTGATAATAATCACCTTGAGAAGGTTGGATACCACCAAGACCAGGTCCACCGCGCATTACAGAAACAATCAAACAAGGAAGTTCAGCAGCAGCAATATAAGATATTCCCTCTTGCTTAAGAGCAATCCCCGGTGATGAACTGGAAGTCATAACTCTTTTCCCAGCTCCTGCAGCTCCATAAACCATATTAATCGCACTTACTTCTGACTCAGCTTGTAAGAACACCTTACCAGCGGCTAATAAGTGCTTTGATAAATACTCAGGTATTTCATTTTGTGGGGTAATTGGATAACCATAAAAAGCATCTACTCCACCTTTAATTGCAGCTAGAGCAATAGCTTCATTACCTTTCATCAATACTTTAGCCATTATTTATTCACCTCAACTTTAATTACTGAATCAGGACACATAATCGCACAAAAAGCGCAACCGATACATTTATCAGGCTCTGACACCTTAATAATATTATATCCCGCTTTGTTTAACGTCTTCATGTCCATGTAAAGAATATGGGTAGGACAGTATTCCACACACAACCCGCAGCCCTTACAAATCTCATAGTTAAATTCAACTCTTCCTTTTGGCACAATTTCTCCTCCTTATAACCAATTCTTTCTAAAATATAATTTTAATTTTAGTACTTCTCCTTGAAATACCAAATTATCCGCATAGATATTTTCCCAAACAGCTGTATAAATAATTGGGAGGTTTGTTTTTTTACTTACTTCTTTAATTATCTCTTCTCCATACAAAATATCTTCTAAGGTAGTTTCTCTTAAAAGATTAGAATTATTGATTAAACCTGTAACTTTAAAACCACCAACACCTTCAATCTTATCGATTAGTTCAATGATTTTTTCTTTCGTATCACTTTCTTGTCTATAAACATTTATGACGATGTAAAGGTCAATTTCAGTATCGTTATAATCTTCAAACTGTCTTAATAACTTAGCCCCACTATCATTTCCGCCTAAATCGTAAATCGCTCTTTTACTCGCATCATGAAAAGGAATAAACACGCGCCTGGAAATATAAGGCATATCGATATGAGCTTTATAATCTAAATCTGATGAGATCGTTTCAATCTCATAAGTTTTTAATAACTCTTCTTGTTCTCTGGTTCTAAAATATGGATTGATAATATCTAAATCAACAACATAATCAACTTTTTCTTTGATCGCTAGATTTATCGCTAATTCACTTTTCCCTGAACCATAATATCCTGTTAAAAATGTAATATTCTTCATCTCTATATCAAGTACAAAAAAATCTTGTACAAGCTCTCCTCTCCAACTTTTAACAAAAATAAAGTTTTCCAAAATAATAGAAAACGCTTACAAAAATATTATAACATTTTAAGGAAAAAAGATAAAGGATAAATTATAAAGAAAAACCAAAGGCTTAACCAACTGATAAATGAAGTTATTAAGCCTAAAATTATTTATTATATTATTTTTAATTTATTCCCTATAGTACTCTGAGGGTATGTTTGTGCCATATTCAACTAATTGATTGCTTTTAATCACAAACTCTGCTTGAACTGTATCACCATTATTATAATGAATGGTAACATAAATCACTCCACCCTCAACATACCAAGATCCAGAACCTTGAGAATCTTCGGGATAATCAACGTTCTTCCAACCGATATCAAGTGTACCATTTTCATAAAATTCCATATACCAATAATCAGTCAGGTTAATAAAACCACCAGATTCTTCACCTTCATCCATCTCATAGATCCATCTACCAACTGGATTTGAACTATTAAAATTCAAGTATCCACCGTGATAGGCAAAGAAAACAATAAAAACTACTACCAATATGATTGTTGGTATTAAGTTCTTATTAAATGACTTCTTCCCTTCAGCAGCTGGTTGTTGCTGACTAGGATTTTGAAAAAACTTATTACCATTATTATAGTTATTATTAGCGCTAGGATTATTAGAATCTTGATTGTTATCAAAAGTGTATTCATTATCATGTTTAGGTTTATTACTTGC